>JBKPAZ010000133.1:0-5534 GCA_046726655.1 Chloroflexota bacterium | reverse complement strand
ACGCCGTGGCTGAGGCTGCAGCAGAGCGCCGGGGCCATCGAGGCGAACGGTCGGGATGCAGCCCTCACGGTGACCGTCACGACGAACCACCTGCCGGTTGGCCCTTACGCTGCCACGGTGCATCTGCATTCGAATGGGGGGGATGCCATACTCCAAGTCCTGCTTGCAGTTACGGCGACAACTCCGACCCCAACGCCGACGACGTCACCGACATCGACCCCTTCACCATCACCGACTGCACAGCCGTCACCAAGCCCATCGCCGTCACCAGGTCCATCACCGTCACCAAGCCCAACACCGACCCCGATTCTAAACTGGTCAGTCAGCCCAACTAGTTTGGACTCAAGCACTTGTGGCGTAGCAGCGCCCTGTACGGTGACTTTGACGGAGGATGCGAGTTCAACGGGGAGTATAAACTGGTCTGCCAGTAGTGATGTGGGAGCAACCTTCAATCCATCAAGTGGATCCCTGTCTCCTGGTGGACAGCAGCAGGTGTCCATTTCAGGAATGACCTGTCAAAATGGTACTTTCACTTTCACCGGATCAGGAGGAGTGAGTCCCCTGAACGTGTCGTGGACTTGTGCGTCACCAAGCCCGACACCAACGCCATCACCATCACCATCACCACAGATAACGGTGACGCCACTTAGAATGTTCCCAACTTCGAGCAACTGTTCGCCGAATAGCGATGGGACCTATAACTGCTCTGTGACAGTAGGCGAGACTGTGCCAGGAAGGTTGAATTGGTTTGCTACTGTGATTAGAGTTGGAAACGGAACAGGAACGTCAATTAGTCCGTCAAGCGGCACACTCTCTGCGAGTCAACCGCGACAGCCAGTGACCATCGTGTCAATTCCTTGCCATTTCTTGAAATTTGCGTTCACAGATCAGAATAGTAATGTAGTGAATGTAATATGGAGTTGTAGGCAACAGCCACCACCGCCACCACCGCCACCGCCACCACCGCCACCGTTGAAGGTCTACCCCACAAGAATATCAAATTCGAGCGGTAGTTCTTGTACGTTTAATAGCACTACTGTGTCCTGTACAGGAACAGTGATGGAAACTCCAAACTCGAAAGGTAACCTGAATTGGTCAGCGAGTAGTAGTCTAAGTAGGGTCACTTTCAGTCCCCAAAATGAGAGGGAAAGGTTCTACCTCAGACACTAACTCCCCAGACACCAGCTCCCCAGCGTGTACCTTCGCAAGAAGCCTTGCCCAACTGAGAGCCTCTGGCAGGAAGCTGGGCAAGGTGAAGAGGTAGGGGATGTCATGGTCTGCGCCTGTCCGCTGGTCTACCTCGATCTGTGTCATCTCCGGCACATTCATTAGCTTCCCGTTCACTGGCTGTTCGGTCAGGATAGTGTGTGATCCCGGTCCCTTGTTCTCTTGAAGACACAGTTCTGCCTCTACTCGTCTTACTTCCGATAGGCTGATCCACCACCTCTGGGCGGCAAGCTGTTCAACAGTCATGGAATTGGAGGCTGCTCCCTGGTTCTCACGAGTCAGCATCTCGTCAAGACCTTGCCTCGAGGAGGCAAAGAACACACGGATACGATCGTTGGGAGGACCTCCATACATTCTGAGCAACCGAAACAGTGCCTCCAAAGAGGTCAGGATCGTTGATTGCCACTTCCAAGCTGATGAGTCTCTCATCTGCAACGCGACACGATAGTAGATCATGTGACACCACGCCTTTCATGGCCTAAAATGGCGCGAACCTGACAGAGTCTGCAAGGGTGTAAACTCTATCTAAAAAAGCTACACGCCCGACTGCGGAAGCTGTTATCAACGCCTCCGTTTTGACGCACAGAGCTAAGTATACCTGGCTTTCTGAGTTGGTCATGTGACAATGCTGAGATGCATTTGAGAAGGCAAGCAGGCACATTTCATGTGGGGGAGAGCAGGTGCTAAGGATCAAAAACAAATATCTAATTCTTGATGTTCCACAGCATGGGATGATCATATTTCAGTAGGTGGTTGGATACTACCTCGTGCCAGGGAGTATAATTATGTAGGCCGAGGTTTGATGGTTCATGAGGAAAGAACAAGCATACATGCAATCCTCAAAGGAGTAATGTCATGCAAACCTGGGACCGCTGAGTTGTCGAAACCGACTATCTACATCCACGCTATCTCAATGAACAGTAGTTGCAAAATTGGAAGAACATCTCCTTACCTAACCTATAGCAGAAGGAAAATAGCACAGTTTGGAAAGGACATCACGATGAAGGCAATCCGTATCAACGAGATCGGTGGCCCAGAGGTCATGCAGCTAGAGGAGATCGAGACGCCAACACCGCAAGAGGGCGAGGTGCTCATCAAGGTAGCAGCAGCAGGGGTCACGCAGGCAGACCTTGCACAACGCCAGGGGACCTTTCTTACACGTACTCTCACGCCGATGACCTTAGGTATGGAGGTCGCCGGGACGGTAGTGGCACTTGGCCCAGGAGTAAACACACCAGCGGAGGGAACTCGTGTGGTTTCCTTCGTAGAGGGGGGCTATGCTGAATATGCATGCGCCAAGGCAAATACGGTTATTCCCATTCCACCCGGTCTGGATTTTGTGCATGCGGCCACGTTTCCTGTCCAGGGGATTATGGCTTACCAATTGCTACGGGAACTGGCTCGTCTGCAAGCTGGAGAGAGCGTGTTGGTGTATGCAGCAGCAGGAGGGGTAGGGACACTGGCCGTACAGCTTGCCAGGCTGATGGGGGCAGGCACCGTGATTAGTACAGCCAGTACCCAGAACAAACTCGAGCTGGTACGCCGCCTGGGAGCCGATGTGGCCATTGATCACACGGAGAAGAACTGGCATGAGCTCGTGAAGGAGGCAACTGCTGGTCGGGGGACTGACATCATCCTGGAGATGGTCGGGGGCAGGCAGGCTGAACAGTGCCTCCAATGCCTGGCGCCCTTTGGTCGCATGGTCATCTATGGAAGAGTCAGCGGCCTGAACGCCCAATTTTCCGATGTGCAGTTAATGCACAAAAATCATGCCATCATGGGCTACTGGTTCACTGGATGGATGAGTAGTCGCCCAGAGCGCACTGCTGTAGCAGCCAGGGAACTCATGCGGTACCTGGCCACTGCTCAGTTGGAGTTTATTGCTGAACATACGTTCCCTTTAGCTGAGGCAGCAGAAGCACACCGGGCTATTGCCCAACGCAAAACGACGGGAGAAGTCGTGTTGTTGGTCTAGTTAGGGTTTTAGGGGAAGTCATGAAAATGCCTGGAAAGAACTGATCATTTCCTTTCCAGGCATTCCCTTAGCGTGCTCCATCTCACGCTTAGAACGCACCAAACCGGCTCAAGACATGGTTTGCACATTTTCACCGGGGACTCAAGCTGTGGGCTCGTTGGCTCCAGGAAGCGGGCTATAGATCTCAATGATATAGCCATCGGGATCGCTCACATGGGCCGAACGCGCTCCCCACACCGGTCGATCCTGCGGTCCGGCGACTGCTGTCGCACCGCGCTTGACTAAATCAGCATAGGCGGCGTCAACGTCATCCACACGGAAAACGAGTACTGCCGGACGCCCCACTGGGGTCGCCGTAGGCACCGCCTCCCCAATCGCACCGGCAAATCCTTCGCGGGCCATGAGTTCCACTCCGGCGCTATCCGTTTCAAAGTAGGCATACCCCATTGTCTCGTCACCAAATGTCATGCGTAACCCCATCACATCGCGCCAGAATCTGATCGCCGCTGCGCTATCGCCGACCAGCAGACGAACGTTTATAAATTTCATCATATGCTCCTTTTCGTTTTCACTCGACAGTTATAAGCCCTGAAACAGGTGTTTCAGACCGGCTCAGGCTCATACACCAGAAATGCTGCCCTTGCCATGCTCTTTGTGAGGAGCCACCCATGTCTTGAGTCGGTTTGCTACGCTCTCCTTTTTCTACGATTCTTCCCTGCCTTCGGTGACAGTTTGAGCTAGCTGAAGCAGTGAATGACAGGGCATGGTGTGTATTCGTTCGGTCCAGGTGGAGGAGTTACACCTATTCTTTAGGAATATGAGTCTGTTTCTGATGAAGCAAATTGTGAGGGTACTGTGATAGGAGACGACCGTATTGTGAGTAACTTGTAATATTATTACGGTATTCAACTCCATAGTATGTATGAAAGGAGACCCGAAATGGCGGCACTATCCCAACCCTTTCGAGATGAACACAAGGAACTGATACCACGTATTGAGATCTTACGTACAGTAGCAGATTCGATAGGCTCTGCACCCCTGGAGGCGGTTCGAGAGGGTATAAGGGAAGCATACACCTTCCTGATGCATCACCTTATTCCTCATGCACAGGCCGAAGAGCAAGTCTTGTATCCCACTATTGGGAGGCTCTTACACACACTAGAGGCAACCGACACGATGAGCCGCGATCACCTTGAAGTCATTCGGCTCACCGAAGAATTGGAGGAACTTCGGTTGCGCCTGTTTTACACCCCTTTGAGTGAGTCCGACGAGAAGGCTCTGCGCCGTGTTCTCTACGGACTCTATGCGATAATAAAGGTGCATCTTGCGAAAGAGGAGGAGATCTATCTCCCTATCCTCGATGCACGATTACTACCTGAAGAAGCGCATCAAATGTTCGAAGCAATGGAGAGGACAATAAATGAGGCAAAGAGCAGTCTTAAGGCGATAGACACTCACTAGACTTCCTCCTGATGTATACTTGCTGGTGTTATTATCGCATTTGATGTATGCAGGCCTGCTCTAGATGGGAAGCGTCTTTTTTCGGACAGAGAGAGCATAATTCCCAAGCGCAACGGCACCGACAGCAATGACGGCCACAAGCCATCCAGGAGCGTGTAAGTCGAGGGCACTGATAATGGCAAACCCATCAAACAGGGCAATGAGATTAAAGCCGATATGGTCAATGACTGCTAATTGATTTCCATTCTGTTCTTGGAATACTGACACGGCTTGAACCGCACGCCAGATCATGTACAATCCCAGAATGGCAAGTCCTCCAAAGATGAGTTGCGTAATAGCCGGTAAACTCGTCACATGCGAGAGGATCGTGATGACGAGAAACACCTCCATCAGCATAAGGAGCACTAAAAACGCGATCCCTAATTGCAGTTGCCGACGAGTATTGCTTTGAAAAAGTAAGACGATCCCAACGATCAATGCTCCTGTTGCACTGAGTGCATGCACAACTACCGTAAGAGTATGGAGGTCGAGCATCCCTTTCTCCTCCTGGCTTGTTCAACTTGTTAAACGATGACCAACTGCCTTGTTGCGAACGAGCTGCACGGTCGCTGCGATACCGGCCACGACGGCGATCACCTCGCCGACCAACTGGAGGCTGTCTTCGGCGAATCCGATGACCAGCCCAGGATGGGTCAGCCGGAAATACACCGAGGCCGACCCGAAGGTGGCTGCTCCAATCAGCAAGATGGCTGCGAACGCTGCTCCCACCGCCGGCATCCAGCGGTTGCGGGTCGCCACCAGGCCAGCTATCGCCAGGGTGACCAGCCCCACCAGCAACGGTGGCAGATAGAGAGGGCCCACGGTGAGAGCT
>JBKPAZ010000132.1:0-4197 GCA_046726655.1 Chloroflexota bacterium | reverse complement strand
GTTGCTCTGGGAGGCAGAGTTGCTGAAACTTCGATACGAAACTCTACGAGCTATGCTGAAGCATACGCCCGAGGAACTCTCTGAGGAACTCTCTGAACTCATCCAGTCACAGGAGTTTGATCAAATGTGTCAAACGATCATTTCACTCGGATTGCCCATTCTGTTGCCCGATGGCAGGCAGATCATTCGTGGCCCTCGTATTAGCATTCCCGAAAGAATCGAGCCTGATGTGAGGATCACAGAAGAGGATATGGATGCGTGGGCGCAGAAGGGCTGGGTTGATTTGCGTCCCCAAAACATGGCTCTCTGGCTAGAGCGCTTTGAGAAGATGGAGAAGAGCCGGCAAGATATCCGCGGTCGTGGGTCGGCAGCCGTTACCATCGAGGGGTATATCTATGATAACATTAGCATTGGCGAGGTTGTCGGCTGGATCTTCAATAACGAGCAAGACGGATACAGGATTAAGTACGGGCATAGGATAAAGTGACACTGAAAATGCTGCTGCCGGCTCGATTCAGTCAACTGGCACTTATAGAATCCTCAAGCCATCTGAAAGGCTTGAGGATTCTTGCTTTTTGGTTAAGGCTTGTTGAAGATTCCGGTAAGATTGTCGCAGTTGTCGCGGTTGTCGCAGTTGTATCACTTGTGTTATATGTATCAGGTGCTGCTGGCGAATGCGATATTCAGCGATTCCCACCACAAGGGCGATCTGAGCACGAGGGCGGGGCAAGCCCTGCCCCTACTATACCTGAACGAGCCTGGAAAGCCATCCGACCGTGTATAGAGATCCAACCATGAGCCAAAGGTTCTACTTAGTAACCTTTCCTGCCTTTTCTGTGTCCTTATGTAATGAAGCGAAAAAACAGCGCGGAAGGAAAAACATGGATCAGGGCGATCAGGAACTGCTCTCTCTGCTGGCTACCGATCTGGACGGCCATTTTCGGCTGCTCGTTGAGGCCTATCAGCAGCGACTTTATCTCTTTGTTCTGCGCCTGGTAGGTCATCCAGACGAGGCTGAAGACATCGTTCAGGAAGCTTTCCTGCGCGCCTATTACGCCCTCAAAGGCACACCTACACGCAAGGTCCGCATCCTGAACCTTCGGAAGTGGCTGTACACCATCACCCTGAATATCTTTCGTAACTGTACGCGCAAGCATGAGCAAGACGTCATCTCGCTGGATCTGCCCGAGAACAGCACGGCGCTCGACATAGCGGATCAAGCTCTTGGACCCGACGAGGAGGCGCATTGGCACGAATGGCGATATGAGCTCGAGACGCATGTCGCCTCACTTCCAGAATACTATCGTGAGGCAGTCACCCTCTATTTATTTGAAGAGCTCAGCTACGCTGAGATAGCTGAACTTCTTCATCAACCTATCAATACTATCAAAGTCTACATCTTTCGTGCGAAAAAACTGCTACGGCAACAACTGGAACCTGGGACGGAGTGACATACAGCTATGAAGTACAAAGACGACGAACGATCCTCATTAAACGGTCATGGCACCGGACAACTAGAGAGCCCGCAGCATGCAGCTGTTCCCGCCACTCTTCTTCCCACCGTCTTGAGCCGCCTTGGGCTAGGAGACAGGTCGATGGCAGAAGGTGACCAGGCAGTAGCAGCCCTACGGGATGAGAAAAGTCATGTGAGAGTGGCAGCAGTTCGCAGCTTAGGAAAACGCAGAGAGGCCTCTTCGTTGCAATTCGTGGTGTCTGCTCTGCACGACCCTGCTTGGGAAGTACGGGCAGCAGCGGTCTGGGCACTCAGCGCATTGGGGAGACAAGCTCCTGTTGAGGCCTTGATCGAAGCTTTGGACGATGAGGATGGCGCGGTGCGAGCGGCGGCGCTTCGTGTGCTTGCTGGGGTGAAAGGACAGGTACCGCCAGAGCCATTGGCACGCATGCTCCATGATACAAATTGGCAGGTACGTGAAGCCGCGGCATTGACCGTAGAGGAACTTGGGGAGATCGAAGTGCTGGGAGATCGATACCAGTTACAGGACACTATAGGCTGTGGTGGCATGGCCACCATTTACCGCGGCTGGGATATGCGTATGGATCGCCTCGTGGCCATCAAAGTGCTGCTCGAAGTCTATAACACCAACCCGAAGTTTGTGACACGCTTTGGACAAGAAGCGAAAACAGCGTCAGCCTTGCGGCACCCCAATATTGTCCAGATTTACGATTACGAGCAGACCGATGACAATTATTATATCGTCATGGAGTTGGTCGAGGGGACTGATTTGCGCCGCTACCTGCGTTCGCGGGGGGTGCTTGATGTGGACCGCGCCATCATCATTGCTCACGATGTCGCGCTTGGTCTGGGTGCGGCCCATCGTCGGGGGATCGTCCATCGTGATGTGAAACCACAGAACGTGCTGGTCAGTCGTGACGGGTCGATTAAGTTGACCGACTTCGGCATCGTTAGTGTCTATAAGGACATGAATGCTGAACGGTTTACCACTACCGGTATGACCCTGGGAACAGTTCAATACTTCCCACCGGAGCAGGCTCAGGGCGAAATTGTCAGCCCTGCTGCCGACGTGTATGCGCTGGGCATTGTCATGTACGAAATGCTCACAGGTCACCCACCTTTCGATGGTGATAATGCTGTAGCCGTGGCGATGCAGCATATTGAGAACCCACCAATTCCTCCCAGCCAGTTCAATCCCAGTATTCCTGCGGCTCTGGAAGAAATTATCCTGCGTTGTCTCGAAAAGGTGCCTGAAATGCGTTTCCGGGACGGTTCACAACTGGCTCGAGCGTTAGAGTCGCTGGGTGATAGTGAACTGGATGAAACCGTGGCCGGTCCTTTGACACCTGGACATACATCAGTGCCTATTACCTCCAATCAGATTTCCCCACGTCCCAGCGTTGTGCACCAGAATCGAGCTAGCTCCCGCTTCGCTACTATTATTATGGTACTCCTCCTCCTGTCAAGCATAATATTACTAGGCTTTAGTGTCTACCTGAACCTGTTTAATATCCCATTTATCAACGGTGGCACTACTCCGACGGCAGTTATTACACTGCTTGATGTGCCTGATCTCCGCGGAATGTCTTATCAAGACGCGCAAGCAAAAGCAACGGCTATCGGGTTTCAACTAAGCCCAATAGCTGGTATTACAACAGGTGTGGTGAGTGATCAGAATCCGAAACCTCCTGCCAAGGCTCAGAGGGGTTCAACTATCGAGGTAAAGATGGAGCCAAAGAAAATAATGGTACCTCCGATACAGCCCTAGCATGCTCCCTATCCCTGCCATCAGGCCGCTTGCCAGACCACCTGGCAGTCCTGCGGTGAGCCCGCCAATGACTCCGAGGATCAAGCCAATGATGAGGCTTATTTCGAGACGTACGGCGATGCCTTCTCGCACATTGAGGGCGAGACCGAAGCCCAGACCAATGATCAGGTCTGCGACGAGATCCGGGCCAGCGATACCAACCCCAGCCGCCAGACTAACGATCACGCCGAAGGCAAGGCCCCAGGCCAGACCAAAGCTCAGAGTCAGCGCCAATCCTGCGGCCAGACCAAACGCTGGCACCAGCCATGCTCCGAGTACATCCGTGTGGAGCAAGCCATAGAGGCCTGGTAACCCGAAGACCGCACCTGCCGTGAGGCTGACGACGATGCCGAAAGAGACACCCCGGATCACGCCGAAGAGCAGGCCCACTACCAGCCCAAACGTGACCCCGATGGCCGCGACTACCCACTGGCTCCACGGCAACCCATGAGCCTCGTCTGACCAGACGAGCACGTGCGAGGGTAGTGGGATGAAGCGTACCAGCATGGCAAACACCCAGGAGAGCAGGAACAGGGGCACGATCAGACGGGCCAGCATCAAGCCGCGTTGCCGAAAGCCGCCTGGCTCATAGGTCATCCGAAAGCGGGCGGGCTGAAACACTGCCAGGGCTATCCAGTGCAACGGTTCACCGATCCCCGCGTGATAGACACGTTTCATCATCAGATTCTTCTCCTCATTTCCAGATAGGAGCGTCTCACGACACACACGCTCCACCACTGTCCCGTCCCTCCTTCCGCGCATTCAGGGAGAGAAGGAAAACGGGAAGAGCAGGTTTGCAAGTTGATCCAACCGTCCCGTGAGCAGGAGCATCCCCATCAGGATCAAGATCACGCCTCCAATGAACGAGATGGAACGCGTGTAGCGGCGGATTGTGCGCAGAAGCGAACTCGCACGA
>JBKPAZ010000131.1:0-8556 GCA_046726655.1 Chloroflexota bacterium | reverse complement strand
CATCATCCACCTCGCTGATTACTGCTAATGTCCCTACAGCACAACAATCTGTATCATCGGCTATGAGTACTTTAACAATAGCTGAGCTACTTGAGCAAAAATGGCAGAATGGCGAATACGACGTGTACGTTTGTTACCACGAAGCAGACCAATCGGAAGTGAGGAAGATTGATGGACAGCTCAAATCACAGGGGATTTTGCCTTGGTTTGATGTAATCACGGCAGACCCTACAGGGGTTTTACAAACCGAGCAAGATCAGCAAATCAGGAAAATCAAGTCGGCAGCAGTCTTTATCGGTAAGCATGCAGTGGAAGATTGGCAGGCCTTGCAGGTACAAGCCTTGCTTGACCAATTTGTCGAGCGCAAGTTCTTTCGCATTATTCCCGTCTTTCTGGAGAATGCTCCAGACAAGCCAGAGATGTCAGTCTTTCTGAGGCTTTTTACTGGCGTTGACTTTCGCCAGCGGGTCCCTGATCCCTTTGGACGCTTAATGTGGGGTATTACCGGGAAACGTCCACCGATCTCTTCTTTTTCTTCTTAAACGACATGATAGTTGTCTAGTTAATGATTTTCTTAAACTGAAATAGAAAGGGAGAAACTGATCAAGTTTAGAGCAAAAGCCTGCCTCAGGGACAAAAGAAATGAGTTGGTGTCGTCTTCATCATTACATCAAATATTTAATACTATTTATAGCTTTATTCTATAAATAGTATTTACGGAACCGACGGGCGTCGAAGTCTCTCTCACCAACGCTGTCGCTCTTTCTTGTGCCTCATGGAAAGCTTTACCTCAAGCTACGCTAGCTCTCTCGGAGGACCTGAGTGATCCCCATCCCCTGTGGTGGCGAGAGAGGTTGTACTGGTGCAAGCTTCTGATTTTGTGAACAGATGCCCCAAGTAGCCAGCACAAGTACCGAAGGCGATGTGGAAGATAAGAGATGGTCTCGGTGCAACTTTCCAATTTTCCTGAACGGGTGTTCCAAGTAGCCAGCACAGTGAAGAGATAGCCTCTAGGGGAGAAAACGTCCATTTTCTAACCGATACTCGTGCCAATTTGAGTTGTCTGAAAACACAACTTCAAAAACGCGGGGCAGAAGAAGAATATGCAGTAGCGATTCATTTGAGACGCGATAGGTCACCTGTACGCGAAAACGCAGGTCCACTGTCAAGCGTGAGCTAAGCTGGATAACCAATTGATCCGCCTCTCCAGGAGCTAATACAATCCCTCCATAGAGCTTTGAGACAAAAGTTGCAGGAAGTAAAGCATTTTTTTGCTCACCTTTATAAGGCACTTGGTAATAATTGGTCAAATAACCAACTGCCGGATTGTAGGTCCACACATTGAGTGGCCGCGGCATTGGTGGGACACTTTCGATCACAATAGCTACCTCTTCAATAACTATGCCAAAGCGTCCCTGTTGCAGACTGTGGACTCCCACTACAATCTCATAAGGAGAGAGATGCTTAGTATCATTATTTATTGCTCCTATGTTCTCAGGCAAATTGTTCTGCGAATACTGATCGGGGTTACCGGGAAGCTCAAAAAAAGGGCTTTGAACTGCAAGTGGGTAGAGGTCAAGATCGCGGTCATGAACCCCATTCGAACTCGTTATTGGCTGTGCAGGAGGGCAAAGCGAATAAGGACACCAGGATGGGTGAAACCAGACTATTCCAAGCAATGTGAGACAGAGCAGGAAACTAATAGTCGACACACTTGTTAGGCCAATCCATAGTCGATTGCTCTGTGCTTTCTGTAACCGAGAATTCCTTCCGAAGAACCTGGGTTCTAACCTCCTAGAATAAATGAGTGCTAAAAGCGTCATAATGAGCAGAATGCCGCACACGATGAGTGATGCAAAAGGGTGTTGCTGGAAAATACTGAATAATGGAACCGACCGTGGAAGTGGATTGAAGCCAAACAAAATGGCAATAAGAGTCGGCACGATGAGATTGATGAATAGGGCCCCTAGTTTGAGCCATTTTGTTGAGAGTCGATACAACAGTGTATTTTCTCTCTTTTCATCGATAGTGATACTATTTTGTTCTATGTGTGTGTTATCGGAAGCGGCATTGATTGAGCCAGGAACCTCGTTGGCATCTTCTTGTTTGTTCATTACTTCATCACTTGTGATAGGTTTTTTCTTCATTCACATCATCAGATGCTACGTTAGCCTTGACATAAGCCATCCAGGTGTTCTAAGGAATGTTTCTAGTCTTTCACTAAGACATACATTTTTACTTTTTGTGTAGTTCTGAATCCTTGACACTTCCACGATATGACTATACAATTGGAATGTAATGTAAAATACAGTAAGAAACTCAGCAAGAATCCGGTTTAAAATTCAGCATCACTAAGGTATACTCTACAGTATCAAATTCACTGTGGAGGCAGAGAGGATGCTACGTTATATGGAACGATCAACGATTTACTATCTGAAACAGAAAGGCTGGACCAATGTCCAGATCGCGGAATTTACTGGTCACCACCGGGACACGATTGCACGCGTGCTGCGAGAAGACGTCGACAAGCTCCCGCAAACGCGCAATCGGAGCAGTGCCGTGGCGGTGTTTGATGCCCAGATTGCTGAGTGGCTTGACAAGAATGTGCCAGTGACCCGCATGCTTGAATTGGCACGAGCGGATGGGGAGCATCCCTACACTGGCGGGGATACCGCATTCTACGATTATGTACGCAAGGTGCGCCGCGCGCGTAAGCAGACACCACGCGATCTGGCGCTGCGTTTTGAGGGCGTGCCAGGCGAATTCTTGCAAGTCGATTGGGGCGAGGTACGTGACATGGCGTTCACCAAACCTGAATTGGAAGGGCAAACGCGCTACTTTTTTGCCGCGCGACTGAAATACAGTCGCTTCATGTACGTGAGTTTTCACACCGATATGCGGGAAGAGACGCTCTTGCGCTGCCTAATTGGCTGTTTCCAGACTATTGGTGGCGTGCCGTGGGTGGTGGTGACGGACAATATGAAAACAGCGGTGTTGGGTCGCAATGAGCAGCACGAGCCGGTCTGGAATCCAGCCTACCAGAAACTGGCCGTGGAGTTCAAATTTCATCCTGAGGCCTGCGCTCCTGCCTCTGGAAACCAGAAAGGAGCCGTCGAGAATCTGGTCAAATACGTCAAGGGGAACTTCATCGCGGGGCGCACGTTTCATGATGACGCGGACCTGGCAGAGCAATACGCGGAGTGGTTGAGCCACGTCAACACGGAGCGACCATCGGATGCCACCGGCCAGGAGCCCGTGCTGCGGCTGGTAGAAGAGCAAGCCACCTTCGGTGCGCTACCCCCTGCGGCGCAGGACTACGGCTTCTTTGATTGTGTGGTGGTCAGCCGTGAGGGATTGGTGGCCATCGAAACCAATCGCTATTCGGTGCCGGCGCATCTGATCGGTCGTGCGCTCACGGCGCGCATTCACGCCACGCGCATCGAACTGTTCAGCGATCACGAACTGGTGGCAACGCATGTGAGATCGCGCGAACAGCATGCGCGCATCATCACCCCGGCCCATTTCGAGGCGGCATTCAGCACCAAGCCACGCGGCCGGGTGATGGTCTACCGCGACTGGTTGTGCGACCTCGCGCCCGCAGTGTCGAGCTATGTGCGAGCACTCTGTCACAAGCGCAGAGCTGACATGAAAGAGCAGATGCTTGCGCTGTATGAACTGGCGCAGGAGAGCGGCATCGCCGATTTTGTCGCGGCGCTGGAGTTGGCAGCAGAACAGCAGACATACGGCGCAGAATACGTGCGCGCGATTCTCGCGCTGCCACCTTCACTTACGCCTGATGAATCGGCGCAAGTGCGTGTGAAGCAGTTGCTCTCCTCGGTGCCGACGCAACAGGAAGTGGAGCGTGACCTGGCACAGTATGAGCGCTATGTGGCCAATCGCGATCGTGTGCTGGATCCAGTGCTCGTGGGCAGAGGAGAGTAGGCATGACCGAGACGCTTGACCACAAACTGGCCACCCTCAAACTCGGACGCATGCGGCAGGTCTATGCCAGTTGGATTGAGCAGGCCGCTCAGACCGAGATGGGCTATGGCGAGTTCCTGGAGCAACTGGTCACTGAAGAGGTGCTGGCGCGGCAGGAGAACCAGTTGCGACGCAAGATGCAAACCGCCGGGTTTCCGTATGCGGCCACCATTGACCAGTTCGATTTTACGCTGCGCCCCGAACTCAAACGCACGGTCATGCTGCGTTTCTTCGACAGCAGTTTCATTGCCACGGCTTCCTCGCTCTTGCTCATTGGCGCAAGCGGATTAGGAAAAACGCACCTGGCGGTGGCCTTAGGTACCAAAATGGTGCAGTTGGGCTACAGCGTGCGGTTTGTGATGGCGCAACACATTGCCAACGCCGTCTTAACCGCCACCACACGCAGCGAGATCACGCGCCTGGTCGAGCCCCTCGTCAAATGTGACCTGCTGATCCTGGATGAGTTCGGCTATTTGAGCATGGAACCGCAGGTCGGGCCGGTGTTGTATGAGATCATCAGTGGACGCTACCAGAAAGGGGCGACCGTCGTCACCTCGAACAAAAGTCTGGCGAGTTGGGGGGAACTCGTGGGTGATACGGCTTTGATGATGGCGATCATCGATCGCTTGTTACATCATGGGGAGGTGTTTTACTTGCGAGGTCCTTCGTACCGCATGCGCGGCAAAGAACCAGTCACACTCAATGCGAAAGGAGAAGGCTTCCTGGCAACAGAGAAGGTCTAACCAGACTTTCTCACAACCATGCAACGAGAAAATCTTTGGCGTAGGAGTGCTTTTGTGTCATTTTCATCAGAACCCGATGCCGTATTTTAAGCCGCAGTCCTGCCTACTTGACAACCGTATTTTACAGCCTGTTGTGACTGACGACATGCAGGAACGGATGAACGAGAGGATTAAATACGAACTCTATCTGCTCCTGCTAGAACGAGGGCTACGCTAGGGGGCTGGGTGGCTTGTGGGGCTGTACTGGACTACCGACCAGATCGAATAACAGCATGGTCTTGGGCAGTGGGAGGGCATACCGTCTGGAGTGTCTCAGGGGGCTGCTCCAGGGCACATCGGCCAAGTCAAGTCGTGTCTGTCCATCCGTCGAGTACGTTCAACCTGCATGTAGTACCGTTCATGCCCGTAGTCGCAAGATTTGGGGGGCGGTTCATTTACTAAGACAACCACCTTGGCATGTGGCGCGGTCATCGGCCAGTTTACCCGCGTGGGCCAAGCGCACACATGACGGGCCTTTTGAGCGGCATTAGTGCGTATCTCTTGTTGTGGTTATAATCAGAGGGGCGGATACCGATTAACGTGAATGTGGGACAGGTAGCGCACACGGATAAGCTCTACGGTAACGGCGGCGGTTCCTGTGTGACTACCCAGTTAATCGGTTGGGGTTGGGTTGGGTAGAGAAGTCATGGTCTAGTCGCTATCAGGGGTTGGCTCCGTGTTGGTTACGGCAAGCAGTCAACAGTAGTGATTGACAAGCATGCCGCTACAATCATACGCTTCATACTAAGCAAACGTGACGAGGGTGCAACATATCAGGCCATAGCAGACATGCTACGCTACAACGGTGACAAGACTGCTAAGGGTGAAGACTGGACAAGTGGGCATGTGAAGCTAGTCGATGATAAACGCGCACTCTACACAACGGGCATCAAGACGTGGGGGGACGTTGCCAGTCAGGAGAAGTGGCCTATCATCTACCGTGGGGAAATGGTTGCTAAATAGGCCAATAATACCCAAACAATACCACGTAAACCCCTCTAAATTAGCCGTTTGGAGGGGTATTTTCATGCAAATCGCGCTATCAAAACGGGGCGGTGGGGCCTGTCATGCGGTGCGGCAGGGATTGTATTTAGTGCGTGATTGTGGTTCACACATAGAAGTATGCAAAAGCAAGAATATCCGTGCTATATCCGTAGTGGACATAGTGCGATACTGACTAGGACAGACGGACGGACTACCGATTAAGGATAGTTGGCAAGGGATAGACGCGCCAATTCCGCTCTAACGTCACTCCAATTCTGGTACAACACGTCACCGATTTTACTCCATGCTCGTTACAATTCTGCTTCATGCCATACCCTATTAACACGGTAGTTGGGTTGAGTAGGGGAGGGGATGGGTCATAATCTCCATGAGAGACACGTACAGCGTTTTTATGGTCGGTCTGGTAAATCACTAGTCTGGAACGTGTAAGGCATGCTGAGAGTGACTACACGGCTAAATTTGCATAGTCATGTCAAGTCGTGTCTAGCCGCTATCACTCCTATCAGGTTGTGTACGTTTCTTCACGAACGCATCAAGGTCTGAACGTGCTACCAGATACCGACCACGAATATCATAGCCAACATAGGGAAGTTGACCGCTTTTTATCCAACGTCGTACAGTTCTCTCGTCTACTCCAAGTTCACTAGAAACCTGCTTGATAGTTAGCTTCGATGAGGACTCCATAATTGCTCCATGACGGCGTGAAATTTGCTCCATCGCATCGCCAATTTTGCTACATCCTAACAGCATTTACTCATCATTGCAAGTCCCTTGTAGTGTTGTCTTGACATGCCTATGCATTACATGATATGCTTAATCAGATAACGTTTCACTATCCAAAGAGAGAGGAACAGGAATGCACAACAGCAGAACTAGCAATAGAATAGGAAAACAGTCATTGGTACTCATTTCTTTGACTTCTGTTATGCTCTGTGGTATCCTCTCTATATCGTCTGTTCGGGTTCCTATTGCGGCTGTAATGGTGATTTTTCGATAGGGATGAATGGAAGAGGTAAGCGCGTAAAGGGGCTTGGGGGGCTAAGTCAAGGAGGGATGGCAGAGTGGACTATTGCGGCTGTCTTGAAAACAGCTGGGTTAACCGCCCCGGGGGTTCGAATCCCTCTCCCTCCGCTATGGCAATGACGCCAAAAGTAATAACACCTGTGGTATCGTCGTAATTGTATCGTAGTGTTTGAAGTGGGCTCTTGCGCTGGTATATGTAACCGTCGGGGTAAGGGAAGAGCGGAACATGTACAAATGTCGGGAGTCGTTCTTGGACGGCGGTGATGTATTGTGTCATTCATAGGTACGTTAGCACAGTTTAGCCTGTCGACTATCTTGCAGAAAATTGAGGGAGACGCAAAAAACGGATTACTGATCATCAAGCAAGAAGCACAATGGGTAGAACTCTCATTTCGACAGGGACAGTTGGTGTGTATTGGTCCTCTAAGGTCCAATAAAACTCTGGGGGATAGGCTTCTACAGGCCGGAGTTATTTCGCGTAAAGCTCTTCGAGAAGTCTCATCTACACTTGGCGCATCTCTTCAAAACGAAACTCGCACTGTTATCACCTTAATTGATCTTGGGTATCTCAATCAGGATAGCCTTTATGTCTGGGCTGCACAGGAGGCTTCTAAGGTTTTGCAAGTACTTCTTAGTTGGACTACTGGCGAAATCTATTTTGAGGAAGGCCTTCAACCCCCCTCAGATCGGCTCTTGATCGCTCTCACTATTTCGGCTCTAGTACCTTTGCAACCGATAGTAACTCCTTCGCAATCTGCCAGTACTAGTGTATCTTCTACACATGTACAAGGGCAACCAAATTTTAGAGCGGCTTCAGCTCTTATTCCTGATGCTTTAACTTCTCCTGCAGCCCCGATCAGTATGCCGAAGCGATTAACAGAGCCTTTAACTCCAATCCGTATCAATACCTCGTTTATGCAACCTCAAATGGTGCTGAATCCAACAGACCTCTCTGGACTCCGTGATCGAAATTTACGTGTACGGCTTACACCAGACCAGTGGCGTCTCTTCACAAGGGCCGACGGTAAGACTTCATTACAAATGGCATGCCAGCTTTTAGTAATGTCGCGTGAGCTAGTATGCCAGGTGGCAGGCGAGTTAGTAGCGCTTGGTCTGGTAACTGTTAGCTTGCCAGAGTCTGGGTTGACAAATGACTTAGCTCCTTTCCCACTAGACTTAACGAAGGCGGGTTTAAAAAATAGTTATTTTATGCAAGCTCATAGTGGTAGTGATCCCTTCTCACCTCCTCCTATTGAAACCCACTCTCAGTGGGGAAATGGTGGAACTGGGGCGACCTTCGTCCTTGGGAATGGTTGGGTAGTTGCTTCTTCGCCATCTCAACCCTTGCAATTGAGCGAACTGTACAACGCCAGTAAAAATGAGTATGCCGAGGCTAGTGGAATACGGTGACGCTCCCAACCCTTCGAAAGGGTGGGCTTCCAGTCGAAACCGCTCGCGTCGGTGACCATTCCCCAAGGGGACCAGCAGGGCTGGTGGCTGAGACACTGCGCACGTCTGGACAACTCTGGTGCCAGCGGGTTGCCCCTCCCAAAGGCCCGCGTCCGGGCGGACTACGACGTTCCACCGGGCGGCAGTTCTTTATCCTGCCGCCTGTCCCGCAGGGGGCCGGGCCGTCGATACGTGAGCGAACTCGGATAGCCAATCCGCGAACCAAAGGCCAGGGGATGCATGTTTATGCTCCCGACAATATCACGGTGGCCTGTAAAGCCACAGCGCCGACAGATCCAGTCGCGTCCTTTCGGCT
>JBKPAZ010000130.1:0-11184 GCA_046726655.1 Chloroflexota bacterium | reverse complement strand
AAGCCTGGTACTTTCGTGCAGATGCCATCTATACGAATTTGCCTATTACCGGGGCAATGCGTGGTTATGGTGCCCCGCAGGGCTTTTTCGCGCTGGAATCGCACATCGACGAAATTGCGCATCGTTTGAATATAGACCCGCTTGCATTTCGACGCAAGAATCATGTGCAGAAAGGGGATTGGGACCCTGTCGAGGGGGAAGAAGTGGATGGTGCGTGGCACTCAAAGCGTCAATTCCGCTCTTGCGGCTTACCTCAATGTCTCGAGCAAGGTGCGGCAGCATTTGGCTGGAATGAACCTTTTGACCGTGGCGATGGGAAACCTATTCGTCGAGGGCGAGGTATGGCAACCGCGATGCAGGGCAGTGGAGTTGCCAGCTTTGAACTGGGGGGAGCTTCAATCAAACTCAACGAAGACGGGTCTTTCAACGTGATGACGGGCGCTACTGATATCGGGCAAGGCAGCGATACAATTCTGGCTCAGATCGCCGCAGAGGCGCTTGGCGTAGGCATGGACAAGATCACCATGCACTCCGTGGATACCGACTCTAGCGTATTCGACTATGGTTCGTATGCGTCCAGCACCACCTATATCAGCGGCGGCGGTGTGAAGGTGGCGGCTGAGCGTGTGCGACAGCAGATACTCGATGTGGCGAGTGATATGTTGGATTGCGCGCCCGAAGACATGTCTATCATCAACGCCGTGATCTACACGCCTCGTGGCCCCAGCCACCTCACCGTGGCAAATATTGCAAATGAGACCTTGTATGGCAGGCACCGCCAGCAGATTATGGCGAAGGGAGATTTCTGGACAGACGATTCACCGGCTCCTTTCTTTGCCCAATTTGTCGAGGTTGAGGTTGATACGGAGACAGGCCAGGTACGAGTCGCAAGAGCTGTGAATGCGCTCGACCTTGGCAAGGCCATCAATCCAACACTGGCAACGGGCCAGGTCGAGGGAGCAGCAGCGATGGCGCTAGGTTACGCGCTCAGCGAAGAGGTTACATTTGATGACCAGGGCCGCGTACGCAATCCTGGTTTCGTTGATTATAAAGTCATGTCAACGTTGGATATGCCTCGCATGGCGACCTTCCTGGTTGAGGATACCGAGTATACAGGACCATTTGGAGCCAAATCGGCGGGTGAGGTGCCTACAAATACCATGGCTCCCGCCGTCGCCAATGCCGTCTACGACGCGCTGGGGATTCGTATTCGTAGTCTACCGATTACACCGGAGAAGATTTTGCAGGCGCTGGACATGAAAAATTCTACAAGCCAGGGAAGCTAGAAGAGAGGGCAGTACATGGAACAAGAGCCGCCTGAGTATGCAACAACCGCACATCTCGTCGTTCAGGAAGGACCGCGGGCCGGCAAGAGATTGGAAATCTGGAAAGATCACACGACCATCGGCCGCAGTCGCGATTGCGACATCTTTCTGGAAGATATATCTGTGCATCGCAAACAAGCAAGTATTGTGCGAACAGCTGCTGGATTTGTGCTGCGTGACGATCATGGTAAGGGCGATAGCTTTGTGAATGGAAGATCCGCCAACGAGCAAGTATTGAAGAATGGCGATCAACTTCTTTTTGGCAATACAAGGCTGACATTCTACGGCAACGAAGGTACTCGACCATTTCAACTTGCATCTTCGAGAGGTCACGAATTACATGTAATGAAACGCTCTGACCCTAATAGCAGCACGATTGCTGAATTTGATCTCACCACCATACGAGGCACGATGCGCAGTTACGAAATGCTCCCAGAAATGACTATTGGTCGTAGCCGCGAATGTGACATCTTTCTAGAAGACCTGGCTGTTAGCCGTCACCACGCCACTATTCACCAAATGCCTGATGGAGGATGCGAAATAGAGGATCATCGTTCCGCAACTGGAACGTTCGTAAATGGGATGCGTATTACCCGTTATCGCTTGCTCGAGGGTGATGTTGTACAGATCGGTTCAAACAGGCTCACTTTTCGACGTGCGCATGCTTGAGAACTGCCTCGATAGCCCGGATACGTTCCCCGTAAACATCGATCTCCGAACTACCCGGTAGTTCTAGAGGTGGCTCATATGCATGCGTTTCGCGTATGAAACGCCGTACCTCTGGCGGTACTTCCTGCTCATGGGCAGCGAGGTCTTGTCGTATGCGAGTCGAAGAGATGTCTCGATAGGCAGCGCTCGAAGGGAGCATATGAATGTGTCTGGCAAATTGTCGATTTTCAGGTTGATCCAGGAGCCTGGTCAAGGCTGCTGATCCTGCTTCCCCTCTCGGAGCGACCAGAAATTCTGCCAGCGCAAAAAGCTCGTGTAGAGCTATATCGCGATCTTTGTAATAGCGAGCATCAAATATCTGTACGATCTTGTCGAAGCCAATCAGAAAGTACAGCTTCGTCACCTGTGGAAAAGCGCTATGTACCGCCTCTGCCTGTTCCACATATAATCCCCGATTGAAAAGCATAATCCCTGTATGACGCACATGGTGGCGTAGCACAGTTTCAAGCAAGATAATGCGGTCAAGTAACAGTGGACGCTGGACACTTTCTTTATCTGTAATGTGCTTGCTTATCGCGGCATAAATGTGCATGGGGCCATGCTCGCGAGCGAACTGCCATGCCTGTTTCAGGAGAGCAAGATGGGCTGTTGTTGGCGGGTTGAATGAGCCAGGAAACACGATAATTTTACCCTCAGGCGTTGGTGAACCAGGCACAATAAGCGCCTGTGGGGGAGCCTCAGGGTCTAACTGATCCAGTAGTGCTTGTACCCGCTTGAAACGCTGAATTGTGTATGTAGAGAAATGGATGGCTTTCACATTTGTAATTTCTGGCATATACTGATTATATCACTAGCTCAAGGGTGCAACGTTTCTCTGTTTAAGAGCTAGACGAAGATGATAGAAACAGTGATGAGCGAAAAATTGACTTTTCACACGTTGATCATGCATTGACACATATCTATGTAGTGAAGTAGAAAAAATTGCAGAGATAAAATACAAAAGTGAACGTAATGAAGCGGGTAAATAAACCTGAGATTACAAACGCTCAACGATATATATTTATGGTCAGTCTTTTCATCTTCATACCATTATCTGGCTATTTCCGCAGATGGGTAGTTCCACCAGAAAGTTTTAGCTTGCAGATGGACTACCTGAAGATGCATAACTATCATACCATCACATTCAATCAGTTTTTTGACGCCATGTACTATGGTGGACCGCTCCCTACAAAGCCCATCATTCTCACGTTCGATGATGGAGATGCGGATCAATACCAGTACGCCTACCCTATCCTATGGGCACATCATTTCAGCGCTATGTTCTACATCATTACTGGCTGGGTAGGTCAGGCAGACAGCATGACATGGTCTCAACTTGGCGAAATGCTTGCGCATGGAATGCAAATGGGTTCACACACTGTCCACCATGCTGATCTCACGAGATTGTTGTACATATCAGAGGATGCGGTACAGCAGGAGCTACAACAATCGCAGTTCACTCTGGAAAAAGAATTTAGGATCGTCATCCAGCAGTTTTGCTATCCTTATGGTGATCCGTTCAACCATGGTACCTGGCTACAACGCCAGAAAATAATGATCATGCTGGCCGGTGATGGCTATATAGGTGCAACGACCGCTTTCGGTATGACAGGCAGTATGCAAGACAGCATGTATCCACTTGCGCTATTGCGCATTCCAGTATACGGAAATGAGTGGTTTCAATGGTTTGTAGCGAGCTTGCCCTGGAATTGAACTTGCTGATAGAGATATACAAACAAGAGCTATTCTCTTCTATTCAAACACAATCAGATGAGAACGCCCCTGATGGCTGCTTTCTCATCTGATTGCAAGGATATCTAAACTTACTCTGTCAGCATGACTTTTCTCTCTGTGATCAAAATATACCATGCTCGTGTTAAACTGTTTTTAATGGATAGATTGATGTATGTTAACATGAGGTAATATTCTTACAATATAATGTTAATCAATTGTTAAATAATATGTAAAATGTATTAAGCAATATTAAAAATGCAATTATCTGGCTACTTTGTATATACAAATACCAGAACTCATATACAATGTGTCCATTGCAATGCCCATAATTTGTGGGTACAATCGCCTCAGTTATCTTCTCTGTAACCTCTGTTCAGCCTGTCAATTACGCCTCTCTGATTCATGTCACTGCAATTATCTTGTGCAGTGAGTATCTATCAGCATATGGAGGTAATTCTCATGAGTAGCCAGGAGCAAGAGCTATTTAGTAGCTCCTTATGTGTATGTTGTACATTGTATCGAAAGATACTTCCTGTTACACTCAATTCAGATACCTCATCCTTAAGAATTTGAGATATCTCCACGTACGTTGCTTTGCATGAGATAAACCAGCTTATCGTTACGTATACTAGATATCAACTAAGATTGTTGTACGTATATACTCAACATCCTGCCGTGCTGCACATATGTTTGTGTGGTACTTAATTTCTTCTCTTGTCGTTGTATTTTTTCAGCCAAATGGAGGTATCCCTATGCAGAGTCGAGAACAGGAGTTATTCGAGAAATTATTTTCCCCGCACAACCGTCGTGATTTCATCAAGCGTGCTGGCGCTCTTGGTCTTTCGGCAAGCGCGCTGACAGCATTTCTTGAGGCGTGTGGGAGCAGCACAAGCACTGGTTCCAGTTCCACGCCAACCGTAAACATGGCAGGCCCCATCGATATGCAGACGTTGATGACGAATGCTAAGAAAGAGGGGCAACTCCAGGCAATTGGAATTCCGCCCGAATGGGCTGACTATGCAGACATACTGGCGGGCTATACCAGCCACTATGGTATCCCAGTATCCTACAAAGTAGAAGCCGAATACTCCTCAGCGCAAGAACTCGTCGTATTCAAGAACTCCAAACAGCACCCACACGGGGACATTGGAGATGTAGGCTTCAAGTTTGGGCCACAGGCCGTTCAGCAGGGATTAGTGACACCGTATATACATGCCAATTGGGCCGATATTCCGGCTAACCTCAAAGACCCTAATGGCAACTGGTGTACAGAATACTATGGCGCTCAAGCTTTCATCGTTAACACCGACATTGTAAAGAATCCACCAACTTCTTTTCAGGACCTGCTCAACAACAGCTACAAGAATATGATTGGCATCGACGGCGATCCACGCCAGGCAAATGATGCCTTCCTGGCCGTCTTCACCGCTTCGTTGGCAAATGGAGGAAGCCTGGATAATATCCAACCTGGTATCGACTTCTTTGCCAAGTTGAAGAAGAATGGAAACTTCACCGTAGCGCGATCAAGCGATGCGAATATTGCAAAGGGCGAAGTTGCCATTGCAATCATGTGGGACTACCTTGGCCTCGGCTTCCGTGATACATTCAAAGGCAAACCTAATTTATCGGTTCATATACCATCCGAAGGTTCGATTGCTGGCCCATATGTCTCAATTGTAAACAAGACTGCTCCAGATCCTTACGCAGCACGCCTTTGGATCGAGTACATCTTCTCTGATGAAGGACAATTGTTCTATTTGAAAGGCTATGCTCACCCTGCACGATATCGGGCACTAGTAGCAGCCAATAAAGTTCCTGCCGATCTTGCTGCTAAACTGCCCCCAGCAACTGAGTATGCCAAGCTTGCATACCCCAACCTGGCACAACTGACAGCAGCATCAGCAGTTGTTGCTCAGAATTGGGGTCCACAAGTATTGGGTTCGTAAAACTTAGATACAGCCATGAATACAGGGGCACGCTTGCATGTGCTACTATATACTGGATAGTTAGCGCATGGATCATACCCCTGTACTCTTTCATTACATGAGGAGGTGGCTTAATGAAACCGCAGGTAGCAAGAGGGACAGCAGATACTGCTACTACCAGGAAACCGTCAGAGGCTCCCACCAGGGCCAGGCGGCAGGGCGGTAGAGGCTGGAGCTACACTCTTACAAGCTGGCTGGGACTTGTACCTTTTTTACTGTTCTGTCTGCTCTTTGAAATCTTGCCTGCTATCATCATCATCCAGGGCAGCTTTACCAACAATGACACGGGTGCGCCAACGCTGGATAATTACAAGCACATGTTCTCCCAGGTAAGCAACTTACACGCTTTCCTAACCAGTATTTCTATATCGATTGTGACCGCTCTGCTTGGAGGCGTGATTGGTGGGTTTGCTGCCTATGGTGTTTATACATTGCGCACAGGATCGTTGCGCAACTTTCTTGTTGGTTTCTCAAGTATCGCCGCGAACTTTGCCGGTGTCCCGCTTGCTTTTGCTTTTGTAGCCACACTCGGCGTGACAGGCTTTGTAACAGTTGCATTTTACAAACTGTTCCATGTGAACCTCTATGATCTTGGCTTCAGTATCTATACATTCTGGGGGTTGGTGATCGTCTATACGTATTTCCAATTGCCGCTTATGATCCTGGTTACACTTCCAGCACTGACTGCTCTTCGCCCTGAGTGGCGAGAAGCGGCAACTAATCTGGGCGCTTCGAATTTTACCTTCTGGCGACGAGTCGGGCTTCCCATCTTGCTACCCTCGCTCATTGCAGCCACTATGCTACTTTTTGCAAACTCATTCGGCGCCTTTGCCACCGCATTTGCACTGGCTCAAGGAAACATCAACCTTGTACCAATCCTGATCAATTTCGTTGTAAATGGAAATGTTATCGTCGACTTTGGCCTGGGCAATGCACTGGCTGTAGGTATGATTGTGGTTTTGCTTGTAGCGGTTTCACTCTACACTGCAATGCTTCGCCGCGTTAACACCTGGCAAGGGAGGTAAATAAGATGTCGATTGAACCTGGCACAGGTATTGCTCAGCCAGCCATGGCGGACGTTTACCCTCCACGTAAGAGTAAGCCCACGAGCCGCCGCAGTTTTGGCGTGGATAACATAGCGCTTATTTTTGTAATGCTCTATTTACTTGTTCCGTTGGGAGCAACATTGTGGTTTGGGCTTGACACCGGCAATGGTTTTGATCTTTCCTCATATAAGCGAATTTTCAGCGATCCCGATTTCTCACAGACCATTATTACGTCGCTCGAACTGGCAGTAGCAACAACCATTCTAGCGGTTGTGCTGATCACTCCTACAGCATACTGGGTGCAAATGCGTATCCCTAGAGCGCGGCCTTTATTGGACTTTCTTACACTGGTGCCCTTTGCCGTGCCAGCAATTGTCCTGGCTGTAGGATTGGTTCAGGAATATAGCAGTTCAGCTAATCCTCTCATAGGTTACCTGTCTTTAGGCCTGATTCCTGCGTTGGACAACTTCAATATTGTCAATACGCCGCCTTTGTTGGTATGCGCCTATGTAATTATTGCATTGCCGTTCGTCTACCGCCCAATCGACAATAGCCTGCGAGCAATTAATACAACGGTTCTCACCGAGGCAGCATACAGCCTGGGAAGTGGTTGGTGGAGAACATTTCTGACGATTATCCTGCCCAATATCTGGCCTGGAATCATTAGCGCGGCCTTATTGACTTTCTCCATTGTGATGGGAGAGTTTACCATTGCGCAACTTTTCAGTATTTATACCTTCCCGATTTTCCTGAATAACGTTGGACAGAACGATCCACATAGAGCAGCCTCACTATCTATTCTGAGTTTCATCATCACGCTGGTTTGCGTACTTGGTATCATACTACTTGTAAGAAGAAGGCCTGGAGGTGCAGAATCCACGGCCGAAATTGGAGCGGCGAAATAGGAAGGAGCGTATGATGGCTTTTCTCGAGTTAGAAAATATCACTAAGCACTTCGGACAAAACACTGCTGTTGATCGTATCAATGTATCCGTCGAGCAAGGTGAGTTTCTTACGCTCCTTGGCCCCAGCGGGTGCGGTAAAACCACGATCTTGCGCATGGTAGCGGGTTTTGAAACGCCCACTGAAGGGAACATTCTGCTTGATGACGAGGATATCACTAACCGGGCAGCCAGTAAGCGCCCGATGGGCATGGTATTCCAATCATACGCGCTTTTCCCCCACATGACTGCTGAACAAAACATCGCTTTTGGCTTGAGCATTCAACACAAACCCAAAGACTTCATCAAACGCCGCTGCGCTGAATTGCTCGAACTGGTTGGGCTTAGCGATAAGGGACGCAGCTATCCGCATCAACTCTCGGGTGGCCAGCAGCAGCGCATAGCCCTGGCACGCGCTTTGGCCGTCGAACCCAAACTACTCTTACTCGACGAACCACTCTCCGCTCTCGATGCCAAGGTACGTGTCTCTTTGCGTAATGAGATCCGCCGCATCCAGCAGCAACTCAAAATGACCGCAATCTATGTGACACATGATCAGGAAGAGGCGCTGGCCATCTCTGACCGCATCGCGGTCATGGCCAAGGGTCGCATCGAACAACTCGACCATCCAGAAGAGATCTACAGCAACCCGCGCACTGTCTTCGCCGCCAGCTTCGTGGGCAGCAGCAATCAATTTCATGGCGTGTTGACATCTGCTGCCGAGGGAATCTGCCAGTCTGAGCACCATATACTGCACGTTCCGCCACAATCAAACTTCAAGAATGGCGAGCGCGTATTAGTGCTGGTACGCCCCGAAGAGATGTCTATTCTGCCAGCTACCGAAGGTGGCGACGAGAACGGCACCAGCACGGACAACCACATCCCGGGGGTGATCGAGTTGCGCACATTCCTGGGTCCTTTCACGCGCTTCCATGTTCGCCTCAACGAGACTACCACTTTGACGGCTGATGTACCAAGCCAGCAGGCCCGTGACTACTTTGTCGCACAGAATGTGATACTCTCATTCCCACCAGATGCCTGCCAGGTGTTGCCTCTGGATGCAAGGGAAGAAGAGCTGGAGAAGTTGGCTGAGGCAGAGACGGTGTAACTGGAAAAGCAATATTAATGAACAACGGAGCGGGTACGATTGCTCGTACCCGCTCCCTCTATAACAACGTCGCATCAGGAGCAGATAGACCACACCCTGAGCAACGTGTACCCCCGACCTACTCCTTCATCAGCCTTCTCAATACTGTCAACAAGATACCGCCATTCTTGTAATAGGTCACGTCGATGGGGCTATCTAGCCTGGCAATTGTTTGGAAGGAAAACGTCGAGCCATCCTCCCTTGTAACCTTGACGGTCACTTCCTGGTGTGGCTTCAAACCTTTCTCAATGCCCTCGATGTCATATATTTCCCGGCCAGTCAGTCCAAGCGATTCTTTGTTTTCACCTGGTTTGAACTGCAATGGCAGGATTCCCATGCCTACTAGATTACTGCGGTGGATACGTTCGAAGCTCTCGGCGATAGCGGCACGCACGCCTAACAGCAATGGCCCCTTGGCAGCCCAGTCACGAGAGCTTCCAGAGCCGTACTCTTTCCCAGCAATCACGAGCAACGGGACGCCCTCCTGCTGATAGCGCATCGATGCTTCGTAAATGGTTGTCTGTTCTCCACCGGGCAGGTGGACGGTATAATACCCTTCTGTCTCCGGTACCAGGCGGTTGCGCAGGCGGATGTTGCCAAACGTCCCGCGCACCATCACCTCGTGATTGCCACGACGCGCTCCGTAGGTGTTGAAATCACGCTTCTCGACGCCATGCTCGATCAGATACTTGCCAGCCGGGCTTGTGGCTGCGAAGTTGCCAGCAGGAGAGATGTGATCAGTCGTGATGGAGTCGTCGAGCATCGCAAGAACCCGCGCACCGCGAATATCCTTTACCGGCTCTGGCTCGAGAGGCATATTCTGGAAGAACGGTGGCTCCTGTATATACGTCGAGTTGGGATCCCACTTGAATAGCTCACCCTCGGTATTTGGTAATGAGCGCCAAAGTTCATCACCTTCGAACACATGAGCATAGTCCTTCTCAAACAATTCAGGTGTGATGGACTTAGCCACCACATCGCGTACTTCATCCGGCGCAGGCCATAGTTCGCGTAGGAAGACCGCTTCACCGTTGACATCTACGCCTACCGGCTCCTTTGTCAGGTCGATGTCCACTGTGCCGGCCAGCGCGTAGGCCACAACCAGAGGTGGAGATGCCAGGAAACTCGCCCGCACCTGCGGATGGATTCGACCCTCAAAGTTGCGGTTGCCACTCAGCACCGCTGCCACTACGAGATCGTTATCTTGTACCGCTTCAGCGACTGGTTCCGGCAGGGGACCACTATTGCCGATGCAATTGTGGACCGCTACTGTACCTGCCACGAAGGCATGTTGATCGTTCACCGCCAGGTCGAACACCGCCCGTCTGCCTGCTGGCCGTCGTTCCACCACCTGGAGCGCGAGTGTCGGCAGCGTGCGCGCTTCCTTCTCTATACAGTAGCGCTTTGAAGTCTCTGCATCCGCACGCGAGCGCAACGGCGCAAACCACTCGCGCGCGCCTATCTCGCTAAACAGCTCGACAGGCGACGGGAAGTCGCAGGAATCTCTATGCAATGGTTGGAACTTACGTGCCGTAGCTTGTGGCAATCGCGAAAAGCGGTCGTGGCCCTCCAATAATGCGTAGTGAGGGAAGACCACTACTTCGCGCTCCATCAACTCCACCGCCGCTATCCTGCGTGCATGGGAGAACGATAGCTCGTAGTCTGCCTGGTGCAACTCCTCCAGACGGGCCGACATCCAGAGACGTTGCCGATGAATCTGGTCCACTAAACGCCAGTACACCGCTGCCGCGCTGGCTCGCAGGGCCTTGTCCATACAATAGCGGAATCCCACGCGCTCCACGAACGAGAGGCCGTCTGGAAGCTCCAGGCGAACCTCCACGCGAGGGATACCGTCCTGTGCTGCCGGGTACGAGGAAGTTGCGCGGCGCGTGGGATACTCGTAGACGTTGGCTCCATAGGTTTTCACCCCACAGCGCGCCAGCAGACGGGTCACGTCGTCCATCACCTGCTTGAGAGCCTCCACATGCTCTGGTATGGTGCTTTGGGAATAGGCAGGCGGCTCAAGCGTTGCCTCCTCCTCGCACTCACCCCAACGGTGCAAGACAGGTGCTTGCCCGTCCGCCCCGAAGAGCCCGCCCAGGAACTCGCGCACCACTGTGACAGGGCAGCGTTCATCCAACACGAATGCCGGGAGCGTCGGCGCCTGCTGAATGCGCCGCCCAGTACGCACGCCGGGCAACGTGCGGATGGCGTCCGTGAGCGGCTTCGGCAGCACGATGGTCCACTTCCTCTGGTCGTAGCGCGTTGCCGCAGGACGATAGCCGGTAAGCAGCTCAA
>JBKPAZ010000129.1:0-16078 GCA_046726655.1 Chloroflexota bacterium | reverse complement strand
GCCCGAGCAAATCTTGCGGGCCGCTGGGTAGACTATATGAATAACCCACACAGCGCTCAGCGGGTAGGTAAATATGCACATGCCGTCTTCCATCCCATCAAATTCTGGACGGTGGGCAACGAACCAGATCTGCTCATCAATCCAGACACAAAGAAACTATTCACTGTTGCAGAATATATTAACGCCTTCATTCAATATTCTCTGGCAATGCATCAAAGTGATCCAACGATCCAGGTGTTCGGTCCAGAGATTAGCCAATTCAATGGGCCAGGTGCTGGTCCGACCGATGCTCGGGGGCAGTTATGGATGGAAAGCTTCCTGAAAGGCATCAGTGCCTACGAGCAAGCCCATCCCAGGCTCAAGTTCCACCTCCTCGACGGAATCTCATTCCACCGTTATCCCCTCACTGATAACTACCAGGATGTTTCGCTGCTCATCAATAGTTCAGATGAATGGAACTTCCTGCTACCACTGCATGATTTAGTGAAGCGGATTCTTGGGCGCGATGTTCCTATAGCTGTAACTGAAATCAACACGAACCCGACGAAGAAAGTTCTCTCTCCTGGGCTTGGAGCCTTATGGTGGGCCAAGACATTAGGAACACTGATGTATCAGCGTGTGGACTATGTTGCTTTCTTCTCGGCGGAGGGCGTAGATACGCCATACCCATTGTTTACTACTGACGGCCTGCGTCCGACGCCAATGTTTCGAGTGATGCAGTTGTTCTCACATCTACAGCACAATCTTATTCCTTTGCACATCCAGCAAAAGTCCATCAGCGTCTATGCCACCCAGGATGACAGGCATCAAACGGTCAGCCTTTTATTCATCAATGAGTCACAGACCACACAACACGCACAAGTGAGTACAGGGAAGGCACTCTTTACGATCAGTTCCTGGCAGAGCCTGGATATCAGTCTCATGGGTTACAGCATAGTGCTGTTGACACTGCATCGTGGTGGCGGTGTGGAAGCCTACAGTTATAGCGCATCGCCCAGCGATTACCCGAACACTGCTCCATTGATCTATACCGTCTGTGGCCAAAGAGGTGAAGCACCAGCAAATAATATACCATGTTAGAGAGGAAGAGAGCACGCTTTGCATGATACACGCGCTGTTCTTTTCTCAAGAAGAAGGTAGAAATATGACAGCTTCCTATACAACGCAAGACCCACAAGAGTCAGAGCATTCGTTATCAGAAACACAGCGATCAATTTGGCGCAGCGCAACGCTTGTTGTTCCCAGGCACAACTCCCCCGATATTGAACACTTGCCTACGGGCAAACTACCCGTTGCCAACGGTCATAGACTGGATAACACTCTACAAGAACTAGAGGTTGAAGATGGCAATGCCATCTTGTATAGAAGCGAAAATTTCTTTGTGCGTACTGCCTATCGTGCTGGTCTCAAGCAGAAGCCACTCAGGAAACCAAGCGGAGAAAAGACAGCGGTAATGCCCAGGGTGATGCCTGACCAGCAGAAGCGCATCGCTGCAAGTCAAACACGCCGTATGCCCAGGGTAGCGCTTATCAACTATGTCAAAGTGAAGTCATTTCCTGTCCCGCAATGGTTGGAGGCCATCGTTGTGTATATAGGGCTCATGGTTGTGCTAGCAGCTCATGGCTTCAATATGTTTAATTACCCACACTATGAACAGGATGAAGGTACCTACCTCTCGTCTGCATGGGCTATCACACACGGGCAGATCATGGCATATCCCTATGGCTACGGTCACCCACCACTAGCATGGATACAGATTGCTGCCTGGTTGCAGCTGACAGGAGGCTTTTTTACCTTTGGCACGGCGATAAATAGTGCACGTGTACTTATGTTGCTCATTGCCCTCGGTAGTTCGTTTCTGGTTTACCTGATTGCCCGCCGCCTGACTGGAAGTCATATTGCAGGCATACTGACGATGGCCATCTTCTCACTCTCCCCACTCAGCATCACCTTCCAACGCGAGGTCTTGTTAGATAACTTTGCGACTTTCTGGTTTCTGCTTTCGTTATACTTGCTCGTTGTGAGCAATAGTCGCCTGGCTTATATTGTGCCTGCTGCCATCTCTTTTGGCATTGCGGTACTTTCAAAAGAGGTATTACTTATCTTATTGCCTGCCACAATTTACGTGGCCTGGTTGCATATCACCAAATTTCAGCGGAAATATGTCCTTACTACTTTCATCTTCGCTGTCATTGCTATCTGTTCGGGCTTTGTGCTGTTGGCAATTTTGAAAGGCGAACTTTTTCCCTATGCGTGGCACCTACCCTGGGATCATCATCCACACTTGAGCATGCTCGATACATTGGTTTGGCAAGTCAACCGTGGTCAAGTTCAGGGCAGTATCGGTAAGGCTTGGAATGCCTGGATAATAAGTGATCCACTGCTGATTGCCTTCGGCTTCGGCCCTACGGTCTTTAACCTTATTGCCGGGTGGTGGAACCGTAAACAGTTGTTCCTCGCACTCCTCGCTATCAGCTACTGGATTCTGCTGCTGCGCGGCGGGGTCGTATTCGCATTCTATATTCTTCCCTTGATTCCGCTGATTGCTCTCAATACTGTGATGGCAATCAACACCATTGCAGGGTGGGCAAGCACACTGGTGCGCTTCGACCCGGTGCGTGTCATTCTCATCTTCGGTGTCCTGGCGGCCATCGTTCCTTACGACTTCCAGCACTCTCTGACCCCTAAGAACCTTTTCACCCTCCGTCCTACCGCTGTACAGATGGAGGCACTGGTATGGATACGAAACCATGTGCAACACGATGCCGTGATCATTATCAATCCCAACCTCTACACGGATTTACACGAGGAGGGGGGTGATGGTGTTGGGGAGGGGGCAACCTATCTGTATGCAAACGTCTACTGGAACGTCGCCCTTGATCCAGAAGAACACGATACGCTCTTGAAGGGCAACTGGGACCGTATCGACTATATCGTTGCTGACTCAGAGATGCTGAACGACATTAAGACCTATGGAGGGCAGATGATGATTATCGACGAGGCGTTAAATCATTCTACTTTAGCGGTAAAGTTCACTGGAGACAACTACGAGTACATATATATTTACCAGGTAGTGCATATATATCCGCCACCAGTAGTGTTGGCTCCCTCTGAAACGGGAAACGACACGGCGCACTGGTCCCCGCAAACGATACCGGGCCGGATTAGACAGCTATCTGCATAGATACAACGAGAGAAAAACAGCTCAGCATTTATGCAGGGGTCGTCGAGGCACCGTTTTCGCTCTTCAATGAGCCTCTGCTCAGGCTCCTGGTGCCAGGTGTGTTGGGTTATCCCTCTCCTCTCTCCGTATTAGTCTGCCGCCTCAGCGCCATCGAGTAGTTCACCTGGGATCGGCAAGGAGTTCTTCACATCGCCTGGCAAAACGTTGGTCGTCCCACTTCCGCCACCCAGCCCCGAGCGGCACCATCCTCGGTAGGGAGAGTTCAACTTTCCGCCGACGTTTACTGGGCTAGAGCTGTAAACGCGGTAATTTGTGCTATGGCACCATTCTGCACCTGTATGCGCAGGCCACAGTAGCCTGATTGAAAGGCGCTATCCGTAGCTGTCACCATCCAGGTACCTGGCTCAGAACTACCAGTCTGCCAGACCTTGGCAGACAGTGTCGAGCCAACGACACTGAAACGCAAGGTGTAGGACGTTCCAGTTTGTGCAGCAAACGCTGTCTTATTGAGGATTGTTGTTGAGCCATTGACCTTTTTTTGTATGATCAGATTGGTACCATCAATATACGCCTTGTACCAGTTGTTGCCATCGGTCCAGTGTAGCACTGCACCAATATTCGTAGCATTGAAACTACTGATTGACCCGCTGAACAAGACCTGGGCATTGGTGACAGTAGGCCCAAGCACTGCGCTATAGCTGGTGTTGCCATTCGTTAGCTGCCCGGTATTGCCAGCAATAGAAAAGACTTTAGAGCTATTGGCGTCCCCACCCCATATTTGTCCATCTGAAGCTGTCCCCCAAAGTGCTTGATTTGATCGCTGGAAGGTGTCCTGCGCCAGGATTGTGCCAGGTGTTGGGGAAGGTGAGGGTGTCACGGTGACTGTTGGTGATGGTGAAGGACTCGGTGATGGCGTTGGAGTTGGAGTTCCCCCTGGTACCGTTGCCAGGAACGAAGTATAGCTGGCTGTGACACTACTTGCTGCCTGCATGCGCAGGCCGCAGAAGCCAGATGAGAACGAGGTATCAGTCACGGTAATCATCCAGTTGGTTGGCTCAGTTGTCCCTGTTTGCCAGGCCCTGGCGTACAAGGTGGTGCCAACGACACGGAAGCGCAACGTGTAGGACGTGTTTGGCGTTGCAGTAAAGGATACCGATCCAAGTACAGTGGCAGCCCCATTGACTTTCTTCTGGACAACCAGCGAAGTACCGTCGATATACGCCTTATACCAGTTATTGGTATCGCTCCAGCGCAGGACCGCGCCCAGGTTGGTATTACTGTAGCTACTCATCGAGCCACTGAACAGGACTTCAGCATCAGTAGCAGAGGGGCCCAGCACCGCATTGTAGATACCACTACCGTTGGAGACTTGCCCCATGTTGTTTGTGATCGAGAAGACGCTTTGCGTGTTGGCATCACCTCCCCAGGTATTGCCATCCGAGGCCGTTCCCCAGTAAACCTGGCTGGCGCGCTGGAAGGTATCTTGCGCCAGTGTCGTACCCGGTGTAGGGGAAGGAGATGGTGTCACTGTTACCGTCGGAGACGGCGATGGTGTCGGTGTGGGAGTTGGTGAGCCGGTCACCTGACCCAGGCCGAAGCGCGTGCTGGTGGCGCTCGGTGTGCCATTCATCCAGTCGATTTCTACCACCTGTCGCGTGTTCTGGAGAGCTGAAAGGGTCGTCACCACGCTCAGTGTGCTGGTGTCCACGACATCCCCTGTGTCACCAACATACACATAGCGACCGGAGAGGTCATTCAAGACCCAGCCCTCCCGTTCGCAATAGGTTTGGCAAGGGCTCTCCGAGCCGCTCAGCGAGGTGAGGGGCACACTAGCGACGAAGCCTGGTGGCGAAGTGGGTAGCCCGCTCACATCGTAAACCTCGAGGTGGTCGAGGGGAGCATCCATGACATAGATCCGCTTCTCATCGGGTGAGAGCGAGATGCCGTGGCTAGGCGCGTTGCTGACCGTCCAGGAGCACGAGCCACTGAACGGGATGGTATAGAGCACATTCCCACTGGTGAGACTGAGTACCTGGAAGCCACAGGTGTTTGTTGAGGTGGTGAACATGAAAGTGTTCTTGCCATTGACAGTGAACGGGCGCACCCCATTGACGGTTGGCCCGGCATTGAGTGTCACCTGATTGGTGGCTGGGTTCACCACATGGGTGTAGTTGTAGTTGCTGCCGGTGTAACCTGTCAGGTATACCTGGGTGCCATCCAGCGAGACGAGCGTGTTGTGGCCGTTGGTGCCTGTCTGGATTGAGCCGATGGGTTGGCCGTCGCTCGCATCAAGGATGGAGTGGGTGCCATCCGAGGCGTCCGCACCGTGCGGCATGTAGATGGTGGAGCCGTCAGGTGTCACGGCAAGCTGGTCCACGCCGAACGAGTAGTTGGCGATCCACGCCACCACATCATGCACAAGGTCATAGGCCAGCAGGCTGCCGCGACTGCCACTGCAATTGCTCATACCACACTCGCTGATGTAGAGCAGGCCCTGGCCGGGTGCCACCGCTACTCCGCGTTTACCCGCCTCGGGAATGGGGAATTGTTTGACAAGCGCATGGTTATTGTCAATGTCATAGGCGTAGACCTCGCCATCATCTACCACGTAGAGCCAGTGCGCCATCGCGCTGCCACGCGGGTTGGGAGTGACGCTCGCAGGCATGGAGGTCCCGGTGGCCTGGTAACTCTCTACCTGGAAGGTGTGGCTGGCTCCAGTCTCTTCATTGCGCAACCTCAAGCCCACCATACCGGCCGTCTGCTCGGCGCTATTACTGTCAGTGGTATTGAGGAGCCAGGTGGAAGGCTCGGTCGTGCCATCCAGCCATGCGCGGGCGCGGACAGCGGTAGGATTCACTCCCTGGAACTCAACGTGTAGCCAGACAACTGCGCCATTGGAGGCTGGCAAGCCAGTATCGAGGTCGCTGCCCAGGTTGGTGCCATCGCTGCGCTGCGCGGAGGAAGATGTCAGCTCTGCCTGCCCCTTGCACCACGCCCACGCGATAGTAGGTGGGGCTGTAAGCAGGAGAATAGCGACCTAATACGAAGGCATCGCAATTGGTACTGCTGCCACTACAGCGCGGGAGGACCACCTTCTCCACGACATCTACATCCTGGATATTGAAGCTTGACAGATATGCCCGCTCCTCGCTATTTGCCCCCACGATTACGCGACCTGCCCCTGGTGAGACAGACCAGGACCAGGGTGAGCCTACGACCGTCCACCAACCACCTGTATCGGCGCTGCCCCAGCCGCTCGTGGCAGTGCGCTGGAAGCTATCGGCAGCGGCAGTGCCGCACGTCCCGCAAGGCGTCGGTGTCGGCGTCGGAGTACTCGTCAGGGTGGGCGTCGGAGTGCCGCTGGAGAGCGCAGTGGCCTGATAGCTCTCGTACTGGAACGTATGGCTAGTGGCGGTGTCTTCGTTGCGCGCCCGCACGCCCACCGCGCCAACCATCTGCTCGGCACTGGTGTTGTCGGTGGTGTTAAGCAGCCAGGTGGAGGGCTCAGTCGTGCCGTCCTGCCAGATGCGAGCGAGGATGGTGGTGGGATTCACGCCCTGGAACTCGACGCGCACCCAGAGCACCACACCATCGGCCGCTGCAATGCCGGTATTCAGGTCGTTAGAAAGATAGGTGCCGTCGCTGCGCTGGGTACGCAGAAACACCGTGCTGTGGCTCTGGCCCTGAATGGCGCCTACGCGGTAGTAGGTCGGCGTGCTCCCGCCAGTATAGCGGCCGATCACGTAGGCGTCGCAATTGGTGCCGCTGCCGCTACAGCGTGGCAGCATGATCTTGGCGAGCAGGTCCACATCCTGTACGGCCACGCTACCAAGCACGCCGCGATCCTGCGCGTTAGCGGCGACGCTGATGCTGCCCGCCACCGGCGCGACGCTCCAGTTGGCCGGGGTATCGAGCACCGTCCAGGACCCGCCCAGGTCTGCGGTCCCCCAGCCGTTACTCACGGTACGATTGAAACTATCCGAGGCAATCACGTTATTGGCCCTCGCCGGGGCAGCTGAGAACATACCTTTCGAAAGGACAACCAGCAAAAGGCACATGCTCGCAAAGACGCCCAACATACGCAGCCATTTCCCGATAGTTGTGACATCTATGAACAAACGTCGATACCACTTCCTCATATCGTCACCTCCTATTTTGCATCTCAACGCTGGCGGCTGCCAGACTCCTCGCAGGCAGAGGGCAGCACTTCCCATCCTCGGGTAACTAAAGAGATGCTGTGATACCGTTCAGTATGGAATCGCTTCTCGTCTCGGGGTCCGTGTATGATTGGAAATACCTCGCGCTTTTCGTGTTAAGCTGTTGAGACGAAAGTTACTTAATAGATCCAGTGTAGAGGGAAAAGCTTATGCGTTGGTTGAGGTCTAGTTAAGATGTAGTCGTAAAACAGAATAACAGGTTACCGTTTATATACCCATCGCTTATGTTTTATGGTGTATCTTCTTATGGATTTAGCATGATTCATTTGCAACACAACCATTTAGACTGCTGTCGAAAAGCTTCGTCTAACCTCTGTATAGCTTCTTGTCACATTGATGGTAACGCATATGAACCCTCTTCTGTCAAGTTGGGAGATGAGCAGAGTGACTCCACCCTACGCCAAACAAGGAACGCGCCTTCTATCCCTACTGCTGAAGCAGAGTGTTTTACAGCGCAGTTTGATAAGGTTCCAGAGTACTGATCACATCCTCTACGACAAACGGCTTCTGTAAAATCGCGTCTACCTCGAGCGATGCTGCCTCTTCCAGGTTATCCATTGCAGACATCAAAATGATAATATGCCGCTCTCGCAGTTGAGGGTCTGCTTCGAGCGCGGCACATAGTTCCTTGCCACCCATGCCAGGCATCATGATATCCAGAAAAACGAGATACTCTTCATCGCTGCGCAACATGTGCAACGCTTCAAAACCATTGCGCGCAATCGAGATAGTATATCCCTCAAAATCCATGATATCTGCCATCATATCGCGGATGATTGGGTCATCATCAACTACTAAAATCTTGCGAGTCTGCTTATTCTGGTTCATCGTCCTCCGTACTCATTTCAATGGGTGGATCAATGCGTAGGAGATAGAAACTAAAGACAGATCCCTCGCCAGGAATGCTCTGTTCAAGCCAGAGTCTGCCGCCCATTGCCTCGATGTAGCGGCGGCAAATGTAAAGACCCAGACCGGACCCGCGAATTGGAGTTGTCAAAGAACGAGAAGCGCGTACGAACTTTTCGAAAATTTTCTGCTGATCTTCAGGAGCAATGCCTTCACCTTCATCGCACACGCGCACCAGCGCTACGTGGGGATCGATGCCGTCGGCCAGCAAAGTGTAATCGACCTGGTCCTCTGGTAACTGCGAAAGCGTAGCGGCGCTCCCCGTAACGATGATACGACCATCGGGCGGGGAATATTTGGCCGCATTATCCAGTAGGTTGGTCATCACCTGTCGTAGACGCATTGCATCGCAGTTTAGCCAGATATCCTCTGCAATCTGCAACGTAATCTTTTGCTCAATATTGATACTCAGCATGTTTGACGCCATTTCCGCGGCAGCGAGGAGCTGCACCGGTCCCGGCTGCAACTCCAACTTTTTGTCGAGCGCTCCCATTTTCGCAGCCTCGGTCATATTTGACACCAGGTCGCTTAATTGCTGCGTAGCACTGCCAATTTTTGTGGCAAAGCGCAAGATTTGTTGTGGGGTAATGCGCCCGCTTTGTCGCTTTAACAAAGATGAATAGCCGCTAATGGCGCTGAGTGGTGTGCGTAGCTCGTGAGAGGCAGTCACGATAAATTCGTCCTTGAGCTTATCCATACGTTGCAACTCGGCGTAGGCCTCTTGTATTTGTTCGAAGAGCTGAGCATTTCGGATAGCACTCGCAGCCTGTCCAGAGATGGCAAGTAACGCTCCCAACTCTTCAGGGCGGAATGTGCGATTCGTATGTGGTGTATGTATCGCCAGGATGCCCACGATTTCCATCTGGTAGCGCACTGGAATCATCAACATCTTTTCAATGTGCGTTTCGCGTAGAAAAATCATGCCACCTTCTCCGCTCGCCTGCGCGACTTCCTCGACCATAGTTGAGTCTAAGTAGAAGAATGTCTCTTCTTCAACCAGGCGTTCGAGGATCGAACCTTTGAATGGAAGGCGGATCATTTCTATGAGATCATCATGCTGCTCATCTTTACTTGCGCCATGATTTGCATCCTTCCACTTACCCGTTGTATCGTAAATGGCCTGGGCGACCAATTCTTGTTCGCCGGTTGAGAGTTGGAAAAAGGTACACATCTCAGCCTGTACCAGTTTTGCTACGGTCTCGACAAATTTGCGCAGCAGTTCAGAGACATGCAATACCGTGCTGATTGCTTGCAAAGCGCTATTCATCGCAGCCAGCGATTCCTCGCGCTGCTTTGCTTTGAGTAATGCCTGGCGTGACCGATCATAGAGTTTGGCATTCTCTATACTGACGGTGATAATTTGGACCATTGTTTCAAGGATCAGTATCTCCTCAGGGCTGTATGCTTCTGGACGCGAACTGGTTAAACAAAGCGAGCCGACAACTCGTGTAAACATCTTCATGGGAAGCAATAAAAATGTCTCTACTCTACTTTGATCGCCCCAGGTACCTTTCAACAATTCCTCATACTTGCCGTAATTTCCTTGCTCCTGGCTCTCAAGTGTTAGCAGCAGCGTGCGCTTTTCTTCCTGGGTGACTTGCCACCATACTGGACGGCTTTCGGGTATGTCCACCACGGGCTGTTCTAGCAACGTGTCATTGCGCTTCCCGTTATCAATTGCAAACACGTCATAGATCTTCTTGGTATCACGATCATAGAGAGTGAGCAGCATTGAGGAGACATCGACCACGTTGGTCACAAATTGATAGACATCCTCGATCAGGTTTGACAGTTTGACTGCTGTAGGAAATGCAGTACTAATCTGCTGGAGGCCTTTCATATAGTCTCTTGTGCGCCGGTGCAAGTCTCGCAACTGGTTATTTAGTATATAGAGGGCTATGCGCTCGGTACATTGTTGTGCCTCGATACGCTGCTTTTGTTGAAAGCCCGCAGAACCCGCCTGATAGAGTACGACTATGCCAAGCATTTTAGAAGGCTGTCTCCTGTTAAGTGCATCAAAGGCAAGCTCAGGTATCTGAATCGGGGCAGTGAGGTACCAGGTTGGGATAATATCTGGCGGAAACGATGCCTGGTCAACTGGTTGAAAGGACAAGAGGTAATCTTCATGCCGGGTGATGAGTGGCTCATTTTTGCGCCATGTGTAGCCGATTAAGTCTTGTCCGTATGGATACGCGGCGCCAACTGGAAATAGAGCGCTTTTTTCCAGTGATAGTATCGGGTCTGCTTCCAATGGCTGTGAGAGGTGTTTCATTCTGCCCAGCGCTGATGAGGATGGGTTTGCTAAATCGACAGTAACACGACGCCGGTAAGAAATCGGATCTTCATTTGTGATGTTACCGCTGACGTGACTTAGGACGGCGCTGCGTAAGCGCATGTGCAGGCGTATGACCATCTGGCTGACATGTTCATCATAGAGCGCAATACAGCCACCTGTAGCCCCAAACTGCCTGATCATCTCCTGTAAAAGTTTTTTGAGCGCTGATAATGGATATTTCTCTACTGTTGTAAGTGGTTCTGGCTCTCCCCATGTAGCGGTAGACATCCGACTTGTTTCTCCTCATGTAGCTGGTGGGAAGCACCAGGCTGCGCAGGAATATGCGCCATAATTTACAATTCATCTTGAGTACTTATGTGGCACAGTATACATGACTAAGAGGGAGCAAGCAAGAGAATGAAGTTGCAATCCGCATAGCAGCACAATTTGACAATGACCGGACCTGAGAGCTATCATGCTATAAAGAAAAGCAATAACCTACCCTTTCACATAGCAAGGAGTGCCCCATGACAGAATCCACAGCCAGCAACGGAACTGTGTTTTATGATTATCGTCTATCTAATGGCCTGCAAATTGTAGGTCAACCTATGCCCGATTTTGAGTCGGCTGCTGTGTCGTACTATGTGCGCACCGGTTCGCGCGATGAACCTGATCCCAGTATTGCGGGCGTCTCCCACTTTCTGGAGCACATGGTCTTTAAGGGCACAAAAACGCTGGACTGGCAAGAGATAACCCTTGAGTTTAATAAGATCGGCGCCGAAATCAACGCCGGTACTTCCCACGAGTCTACAGTCTACTATGCGCGGGTCCTGGGCGAATACCTGGAGCGGGCCGTCGAGTTGCTCAGCGATATGATGTATCCTCGCCTGGTCGAGAGTGATTTTGAGACGGAAAAAGAGGTCATTATCAACGAGATTGCGCGCTCCGAAGACCAACCCTATAACATGGCTTTCCGGCGTATGATGCAGACCTATTTCGGCACTCATCCACTCGGGCATGATGTGCTTGGTTCACGCGAAAGCATTCACAATATGCGCATTGAGCAGATGCGCGACTATTGGAATCGCCGCTATGCCGCGAACAACATCATTCTAGCAATTGCTGGCAATTTCGATTGGGAGCATATTGTCCGTATCGCCGAGAAGCACTGTGCTACCTGGCGCACAGGAGATGCCGGGCGCAATGTTGAGCCGTATGAACCGGTAAACCCAATGAACGACATTCTCGTTGATAAGAACCTCAAGCAGCAGATCATGATTATTGCGATGCCAGCCGTAGATGTGAAGGACCCTGACTACTATGCAGCCAGCCTTGGCAGCAGTATTCTGGGCGATAGCGATGGCTCTCGTCTCTTCTGGAACATCCATCAAAAGGGCCTGGCAGAATCTGCCAGTGCTGGTATCTGGGCTATGGAAGGCACAGGTATTATATTGATGGAGGCAAACTCGACACCGCAAGAGGCTCCCCATGTGCTCAGGTTGCTACGTGCCGAGCTGGATAGCTTGTTGGAAGATGGGGTATTCGAGGACGAACTGCGTCGGGCCAAAGATAAATGGATCAGTAGCCTTGTCCTGAGTAGCGAATCAACCTTTGCTCGTATGCGCTCCCTGGCCAATGACTGGGTGACTGAAGGACGCCTGATCAGTGTTGATGAGGAGGTGGAGCGTATTGAGAAGGTGATGACTGGAGATGTGATGCGTGCTTTACGCCGCTTCCCTATGCGTGATAAGCAGGTTCTGACGACTTTGGGCCCTTTGAGCAAAGAGGAATTGCTGGTTTGATAGAAGATGGTGTCAGCTTTTCGCTTCCCTTTCGCCGCTTTCCTCCGTCACAGCTCGTAACACACGCGCGACCTGCGGCGCCTGGTTTTCTCCTGCGCTTCTCTCACTACCTGTAAGTGGCCATGTGGCTCCAGTAGGCATGGGGCGCGGTAGCGGTGGCATGACAGGCGCCTCAGGCGCAAGACCTACTTTGAGATCGACAAAGCGGCGAAAGCCCGGTGAGTAATAACCGCGTTCCGCATTCCAGATATGGCGTAAACGTGTCTCGCTCAGCATCTTCCCCATATATTCTTCCCATGCTTCCCAGACATCAGCGGGCATGCCTCCTTTTTGTGCCTGTGTCCAGATGTGCTCGAAGAAATCCAGCATAGCCGTCCCAAGCCAGCGCACGTGCTCACGCAACTCCGGGTCAATAGCTCGCATTGACTCAGTCGTATCACCCGTTGCTTTGCCTCTCTCTGTCACTTGTGGCATGGAACTCGTTAAGATACGGCTTGCTTCAGGATAGGTCATCATTAATTCGCTAATGTGTGCTTCCGCATCGTAGAGGCCCTGGAATGTGGAGCTATAAATCGTATCGATGAAGACACGAGTCTGTGCCGTCATCTCCTTACTCTGTTCCACCAAAGCGGTCGTTTGCACACGCATTGCCCGTGTTTGTACCACCAGCAGGTAAATGGTAACTGGCAGTACCAGTGCCTGCAAGCTACCTATAACCAGCCCAATAATTGCGATGATTTGATCTATCGTGAGTGCCCCAATGGTAAGGTCATGATGGGCAAAGAGAAACATATGAACCTCTTCGTTACTACTTTTTTGAGTATAGCATAGCATACGCCTGGGAATTTCGCCTTGCTGGTGAAATCCTGCTACTAGAATGCGGATTCTATTTTTACTCGCGGGCCTATGGGTTCGTACCTGCTGATCCGATAGAACCTGTAATATCAGAGAATCTTTAATCTAGCAATCTGCGATTTATCTGTACGGTAGCGTTCTTTCAAGCAGACGGAATATCCTTTCGTGTTAAGGAGGTTATCGTGCGTAAAAAAGTGGTCGTATTTTTAGTCGTTTTAGTCGTTTTACTCATTGGCAGTTTTATTTTCCCCAGTCGTTATCTCCGTTCAGCAAATGCAGAGGCAGCGCTTCGGCCAATGGATGTTGGCAGTCTCCCCCCATTGTTGCGTGTGAGCCGCTTGCAAGGAGCCGATCAATCAAATCGGACATTGCATATGAGTATTGGTCTAGCGCTACGTCACCAGGATCAGCTTAGCGCGTTATTGCAGAGCCTTTATGATCCATCATCTCCTGGCTATCACCAGTACTTGACGCCGGGCGAGTTTGCGCAGCGATTTGGTCCTACGGCTGAGCAACGGCAGGCAATCATCGACTATGTAACCCGGCAGGGCTTTACCGTGACTCAGACCTATCCTGGCCTGGTCGATTTCAGTGGGTCGGAGTCACAAGCTGAACGGGTCTTTGGTGTAACAATCAACGATTACTGGGGACCCGATGGGCGCGTTTTTTATTCCAACGCTACGAGGCCGACGCTCCCAGCCTACCTTGTTTCAGGTATCACTTCCATAAGCGGTCTGGATGATGCCAATCGCTTTTCTCATCCACCCGTTCCGGGGTACAATGCCCCGACGATTGCTCCCAATGCCGGGGGCAACTGCCCGACTGCCGGCCAGGGAGGTGGCGGTGGTGGTATCTTCGGTGGTGGTAGCCAGGTAGCCTACATACCAGGCCAGTTTGCTAAAGCCTATAACTATGATGGCTTACACAGCGCTGGCTTGCATGGCCAGGGTCAGACGGTGGGCGTTTTTGAATTGGACGGTTATTCACAGAGCGATGTTCAAGCATATACCCGGTGCTTTGGCGGTGGGAACGTTCCCATTCAAAATGTCATACTCGATGGCTTTAATGGCCAGCCAGGCGCAGGCGCTATTGAAGTCGAACTTGACATGGAAGTCATTCTGAGCCAGGCTCCTAATCTGGCAAAATTGATTGTCTACGAAGCGCCTAATACAACGCAGGGTTACAATGATGAATTTGCGCGTATCGTCAAAGATCGCACGCCCGTCATCAGTGTCAGCTGGGGCGATTGTGAGAAGAATATGGGCCAGCAGGAAGTGAACCAGGAGAATCAATTCTTCCAGCAAGCTGCTGCCCAGGGCCAGACTATTCTAGTCGCGGCGGGTGATAGTGGCAGTTCGAGTTGCTTCCAGTTGCAGGGAGGAGGCTTCGATACTTCGCTGAATGCAGATGATCCTGCGGCACAGCCATATGTCACGGGCGTGGGCGGCACGAACCTCACGCTGAATAGTGATAACAGTTACCAGTCAGAGACGGTTTGGAATGGCGGATTTTTAGGTGGCGCTGGCGGCGGTGGTCTCAGCCAGTTCTGGAAACAGCCTTCCTGGCAGACTGGTCCCGGAGTTAAGAACCAGTATTCAAATGGGATGCGTGAGACACCGGATGTCTCGCTTGATGCTGATCCTGCAACGGGGTATCCAATTTATTGCACGGCAGGCACATCGTGTAATGGCAGTGGAGGCATCATTGGTGGAGGTACCAGCGGTGGCTGGATAACCGTAGGTGGAACTTCGGCGGCGGCGCCAATGTGGGCTGCTATGGTTGCTCTTGCCAACCAACAGGCTGCGAAGGTAGGTAAGAAGGCGCTTGGCTTCCTCAATCCTGCGCTGTACAGGCTTGGCAGTGGCTCTCATTACGATAGAGATTTCCATGACATTACACCTCCCAGCAACTCCAGTTTGCCATCTAATAATGATGAGGGCTTTAATGGAGGTGCCTATCCTGTCACCAGGGGCTATGACATGGCAACAGGCTGGGGCACATTTGATGCTGCCAGGCTCGCTGCTGACTTAGTAGCGATGAGATAAGAGAACGGTACTGACACTCCCCTGCATCGAATGCAGGGGGTTCTTGGTTCAACAAAGGAGCTTGCCTCATGAATACTGCTACTCATGCCGTAGAGGTTCCTTTTCCCCAAGCGTTCGCGGAACCGAAGTCCCGCCCGTTTCCGAGTGCCCCCCGGTACGGGATGTTCCTGGTTTCAAGCGATAGACAATCCGACCGCGAGGTGGGAATGCGCTCTCTTGCGAGATTTTACGCCGCCTATCACCCATGTGCACAGAAACAACTTGATACGCTAGTGCTTTTACTCGTGGGAACGATTTACCACGAAACCCAGCGAAACACTCTTTGGTTGTCAATGTGCAAAAGAACTAGAACTAGTTTACGAGATGGAGTATGAAATGTCAAGCGTTTTGGCTTGGGGGCGGGTTCCCCGACCCAGGCCCCACATAAGGAACGACTTTTCATTCCCCGCATGAATGACGGGGGCTTTCAAGTCCGACGTTCAGTAATACAGAACAAGGCCAGGCAACCGGTATATCGATTGCCTGGCCTTGTTCTGTGTTACCTGGATGTGTTGAATGCTGCTGGTTCTTCGTGTCGCTTGCCTTTTACCCATCTGTGTGATACACTTTTAAATGGAATAATAGGACTTATTTTAAGTAAGCATGTTGATGAATTTGGCTTTGACTTCTGTAGGCGAAGGCAGAAGTGAAGATAGATACAATAAACTTATAACAACGCTACATGTGTTGGTGTAGTGAGGAGGTTTTTTTTAACTTGACAACCGAAAATATTCGACTTATCCCGCTAGGAGGCC
>JBKPAZ010000128.1:0-10737 GCA_046726655.1 Chloroflexota bacterium | reverse complement strand
ATCGTTCCGTCAGCCTGGATTATCGCCTGCGCCCCCGGCTTCGCAGAAGTGGGCCGTTCACACCACACTACCATCGCCATCACAAACGGCTCACCCGCCTGCGTCAGCCTGTATGCAAGTTCTAGTAGACTCTCAACCATATTGCGCCCTCTGTTCTGAGATTGCCTCCCCAAGCGGGCACAATAATGCACATGAACAAAATAATCGGAACATCTGTAGGGGCCGATTGATCGCGCCCACCGCCGATTGATCGGCCCTCGGTAGGTTTTCTGATATCCCAATGAAAAAGTTAATCTGCATAATTACACCCCCACAGGGTTTACGCTAATCAGATGTCAGGCCCTTCTCCTTTAGAATACCCCATACTTTCCAGGGAGTAATAGGGATATCGATATGTCGTACACCCACATGTGCAAGAGCATCAACAACAGCATTCGCAATTGCCTGTGGTGCTCCAACAGTTGGTGACTCACCAACACCTTTGGCCCCAATCGGATGATGCGGTGAAGGTGTAAACGTTTTATCGGTCTCCCAGCTTGGCGTCTCCATTGAAGTTGGGATCAAGTAATCCTGGAAGTTACTGCCACGTATGTTGCCATCCTCGTCGAACGATATCTCTTCATACATCGCTGGCGCAAGCCCTTGCGTAAGACCACCATGAATCTGACCCTCAACAACCATCGGATTGATGATTGTGCCACAGTCATCTACCGCCATGAAGCGGCGTATGTGGACTTCACCAGTTCCTCGATCGATATCTACAACACAGATATAGCTCCCAAAAGGATACGTCAGATTTGGCGGATCGTAGTAGTCCACAGCCTCCAGGCCTGGCTCCAGGTAAGGCGGGCAGTTCGTGTAAGCTGCAAACGCCAGTTCCTGGATCGTTTTACCTTTGCTGGGTGTTCCCTTCACAAAGAAGCGCCCCGGTTCCCATTCAAGATCTTCTTCGCCCACTTCCAGCAGGTAGGCCGCGATCTTCTTGGCCTTGTCTCGCACTTTTCTTGCGGCCAATGCGGTTGCAGCGCCAGCTACCGGTGTGCTACGGCTGGCGTACGTACCCAACCCATACGGGGCGGTATCCGTGTCACCATGCTCGACATCGATATCGTCTGGCGACATGCCAAGTTCGGCAGCGATGATCTGCGCAAAGGTCGTTTCGTGCCCCTGGCCCTGCGTCTGCACTCCAATGCGTGCCAATGCTTTGCCGGTTGGATGCACACGAATCTCGCAGCTATCAAACATCTGAATGCCTGCGATATCGAAGTGCTTACCTGGACCAGCGCCGACAATCTCAGTGAAACTCGAGATGCCGATACCCATCAGTTCTCCACGCGCCCGCTTCTCAGCCTGTTCGCGGCGTAAGCCCTCGTAGTCTACATTCTTCATTGCCAGTTCCAGGGTAGCTTCGTAGTTACCACTATCGTATGTCCAGTTCAGAGCGGACCGGTAGGGGAAGGCTTCTGGTTTGATGAAGTTCTGCAAGCGCAGTTGCGCCGGGTCTTTCCCCACTGCATATGCCAGGGTATCCATCATGCGCTCGATCAGATACGAAGCTTCAGTGACACGGAACGAACATCGATAGGCGATGCCACCAGGAGCTTTATTGGTGTGAGCCGCATCCACCTCCACAAAAGCATTTTTAAAGTCATACGAGCCCGTGCAAATGTGGAAGAGACCTGCCGGAAACTTCGACGGGTTAGCCGCTGCGTCAAACGCGCCGTGATCAGCCAGAGTATATACGCGCAACGCCTGGACATTTCCATCTTTGTCTGCAGCGACCTCGGCTTTGATATGATAATCACGTCCAAAGCCAGTGCTGGACAGATTCTCGGTGCGGTCCTCAATCCATTTAACTGGCTTGCCCGTTGTGATTGACGCCACAATAGCACACACGTAACCGGGATAGATCGGCACCTTGTTACCAAAACCACCGCCGATATCAGGTGAAATGATGCGGATACGATGTTCTGGCAGCCCAGCAACGATGGCGAAAAGCGTGCGATGCGCATGTGGCGCCTGCGAAGTCATCCAGACTGTAAGTTTCCCAGTCGCTTTGTGGAAGTCGGCCACGCAACCGCAGGTCTCAATTGGAGCGGGATGAATGCGCGGAATGAACATCTCCTGCTTTACAACTACACCATTGGCTTCGGCTTCGGCAAAGGATGCATTGGTTGCCTCTTTATCACCCGTCTCCCAATGCCAAATCTGGTTGGTCGGTTGCCTATCCTTCTTATCAGGGCGCAACAACGGAGCATCGGGTTCCAGTGCCTTTTTGGGATCGACTACTACTGGTAGAGGTTCATAATCGACCTCGACAGCGGCCGCGCCGTCGGCTGCTGCATACCGGTTCGTGGCAACCACAAACGCCACTTCTTGCATCTGATAGTGTACACGATCCAGCGCCAGCACCGCCTCAGTATCAGCGGAGAGCGTTGGCATCCAGGCAAGCCCGGCTGCATCCAGGTCTTTGCCTGTAATTACTGCCAGGACACCTGGTACCTTCATTGCTTCACCGATATCAATATTCTTGATGAGCGCGTGCCCATAAGGACTACGTACGATATCACCATAAAGCATGCCCGGTAGCTGCACATCGTCAACATAGTTGCCCTGCCCACGAATAAAGCGGGCATCCTCTTTGCGTTTGTATGCTTCTCCCAGGCCGTGGGCATGAACTTGAGTAGCCATTATTCGCCTCCTTGACCGGCGCTTACCGGAACCTCTTCAGTTGCCTGCATTTTTTCGGCAGCATACTGAATTGCTTTGACGATATTCACATAGCCAGTACAGCGGCACAGATTTCCTGAGATGCCCACACGGATTTCATGCTCGGTAGGATTGGGATTGCGCCGCAAAAGCGCCAGTCCGGTCATCATCATCCCAGGAGTGCAGTACCCGCACTGCAAAGCATGCTCCTCGTGGAATCCCTCCTGTAGTGGATGCAATTTGCCGTTCTGTTCCAGACCCTCTACAGTCATGAGCTGTCGCCCGTCCGCCTGCACCGCAAACATGGTACAGGATTTGGTGGCTTTGCCATCAACAAGAATGGTACAGGCTCCACAGCTTGTTGTATCGCAACCAATGTGCGTCCCTGTCAAACGCAGCGTATCACGGATCCAGTGTACAAGGAGCGTTCGAGAATCTACATCCCCTTCATAAGATGTTCCATTGATGGTAACGGAAATATGATGGGTACTCATACTATTCACCTCCTGTAGCGCGGGCGAACGCTTTTCGCAATGCGCGAACAGTGAGCGTGCGCACCATATCGCGCTTATATTCGGCGGGGCCACGTGTATCGCTTGTGGGCTGTGCAGCGGCGGCTGCAAGATCAGCAGCCTGGTGAATACTTGCATCGTTCAACGGCTTACCGAGCAATGACTGTTCGGCATCCCGTGCCTTAATCGGCACCTGCCCAACGTTGGTCAGGCCGATGCCCGCATAGCTAACGTTGCCATTGTTGTCCAGCGTAATGTAAGCTGCCACACCAGCAATAGCATAATCTCCCACCTTGCGCTCCAATTTGAAATATGCGCCACCACTTCCCTGTACAGGAGCAGGTACACGAATCTCCGTGAGCAACTCATTATGGTGAAGTGCTGTCTCGAAAGGCATATCAGTGAAGAACTCTTCGATGGGCAAAACTCGCTCACCGGTGGGACCGACAGCTACGACACGCGCCCCCATAGCCAACATCGTCGCGGGATGATCGTTGGCGGGATCAGCGTGAGCAATATTTCCGCCAACCGTGGCCCAGTTACGCACCACAGGGTCTGCAACTACTCTCGAGGTATCAAATAAGATGGGGTAGCGCTCGCGGATGAGACTGGAGCTATCCAATTCCGCCTCGCGTGTCAGAGCGCCTATGCGCAATGTGCCATCCGTCTCTCTCAGGTATTCGAGACCATCGATACGATTGATATCAATCAAGACCGACGGACTTGCGAGACGAAAGCGTAAGAGGGGGATGAGGCTCTGGCCTCCTGCCAGAACTTTGGCATCTTCGCCGTGTTGATCCAGCAGAGCAACGGCTTCGTTTACGCTGTGCGCCGCCAGATAATCGAAAGAACCAGGAATCAAAGTGTCACCTCCAAACAAAGTCCTACATGCGCAACTTCCTGCGCTTCAAAGGAAACAAACGCCAGGCCAAAGGGGAGGCTATGCGTCAGGTTTTGCACTACCTGACGTACACAGTGTAGCACGCAATTTTAACAGGTGTTACCTACAAAATGAGGTAATCTTAAGCATACGAAAGGAGGTTACAGCCACCCCTGCTTGACGGCAACCATCACCGCCTCGGTGCGATTCTTTACCCCCAGACGATGCAAAATCTCCTGCACATATCCCTTCACCGTATTCTCACTTAAATAAAGCTGGGTGGCAATCTCGCGACTTGAAAGTCCCTGGGCTACCAGGCGCAATATGACAATTTGCTGTGGACTCAATGGATCAGGAGAAGGCTCCTGCTTCACCTGCGGCCCTCGGCGGAGTTGGGCCAACACTGCAACGGCGGCTTTGGGATCGATAGCAGCCTCACCACGTGCTACCGCCCGGATGGAACGTTTAAGATCGAAGCGTTCAATGTCTTTGACGATAAAACCACGCGCACCCGCCTGGATACATTGGGCAACCAGGCTTTCATCGGTAAACGTTGTCAAAATAATCACAGCCGTTTCGGGATAGTGCTCTGTGACTGTACGACAAACATCAATGCCGCTTACTCCCGGCAGTCGTACATCAAGCAAGAGCACATCGGGGCGCGAGCGCTCAATCAATTCTAAAGCCTGCTCGGCATTAGCAGCGTCCCCCACTATCTCAAAGTCAGACTCCGACGTAAGCATTGCTTTCAGTCCTTCACGCACCATCTCATGATCATCGATGATTAGTAAGCGGATCATAACGGTATCACCGCCTTAACAATCAGGCCACCCTCTTCACCGTTCGTCAGCAAAAACTGACCCCCAAGGTCTTCAGTACGATGATGCATACCCGTGAGACCTAGATGCATCGTATTGCTTCGATACGACTGAAGCACCTGTGCTGGAAGGCCCACACCATTATCCTGCACTACCAGCACGGCCTGCTCGCTATTTACCTGGATGGTCACAATCACTATCGTAGCCTGGGCATGACGGCGCGCATTCGATAAAGCCTCCTGGGCAATCGTGAAAAGTGTACTCTCAACATGCGACGGTAGAGGTGCAGCCCACTCAGTGACGACAAGATCAGCTTCAATAGAAGAAGATTCACGTAAGTTTTGAATCAATGTATAGAGCATCCTCACCAGGCCACCCTCTTGCGATTCCGCTGAGGATAGGGCGAATATCGCGTCACGCACCTGCGCCGTACCCAACGAGGCCAGTTGTTTAATCGAGCTCAAGGGGCGGGCCAGCGATATGTGAGGTGGCAAGTGCTGCATAATCCAGTCGGCTTTCAGGCCAATCGTAAAAAGTGTTTGTTGCACGCGATCATGGAGTTCCTGTGCGATACGACTGCGTTCCTCTGTCAGCATCTGGCGTTTCTGCGCTTCAGTCAATTCGTGGTGCAGCGTCTGTAAATCGGTCGCAATCTTGCTCAATTCCTGGTTTCGTCGCTCCAATTCAGCGGTACGCTCGCTTACTTCCCGCTCCAATTTTGCAGCGTGTTCCTCCATAGCACGGCGTTCACGTGACACGAGTTGCGCATTGTGAATTGCGACCGCGGCCTGCGCACTCAAAGCCTCGATCAACTCGACATGGCGAGCGCTAAACCGTGAGGAACGTGTATCACCAATAAGAAATGCGCCCAATATCGATCCCTCGCGCGTTCGTAGCTGCACTCCAAGAAAGCTCCGTACGGGGATATGTCCACGAGGCACACCTACATAACGTGGGTCTTCATGCACATCGTCAACAACTATCGATGCTCCATCCCAAAACACAGGTTGCAGCACCCCAATCCCCTCCACAGGCCCAAGGTGGCGAAAGTGCTTCTCGATTGCCTGTGTCGCACCAGAAATAGCAGCGAGATTGAATATCTCCTTATTGACATACCCGTTAGTATTCTCGCCTGCAACCTCTGGAATCAGGAAAAAAGCGGCATATTGGGCAGCAGTCACCTTGCGGGCAGCATCAGTAATCATCTGCAACAGGCGCTGCAGATCAAATTCGGAAGTAAGCGCAATCGCAATGCGGTTCAGTTGCGCCAGTTCTTCTGCCCGCTCTCGCAAATTTGCTATGAGTTGCGCACGACTCTCATCAATAGTCTGAGTCATAAAATAAACCTCTATAGCGAAAGACAATAGAGTGAGAGGGTTGGAAGTAGTATATCACAAGTAGTGAGGGTTTCAGGCGAGAGCTTTTCAACCACTGAGTCTTGCACAAGGTCTTGCTTTTGTCTGTTACGATCTGAAAGTCTCATTGCCTCTACCCCACTCTACAAAACACCGCCTTCAAATATGCCGTTTCCGGCATAGCGATATGGATAGGGTGATCAACGCCATGTGTATGCGTTTCTAACAACTGCACTGGACGTTGTAAACGCTGTGCGCTTTGCGATAGTGCTCCAAGTAAATCATCCATACCAATTACACCTGAACAAGAACAGGTCAGTAGAATACCTCCTGGGCGTAGCACCTGCATGCCAAGCAAATTCAGTCGTCGATATGCTTTCAGCGCCTGCGTACGCGTGCTCTGTGTCTTGGCAAAGGCAGGAGGATCCAACACAACCACGTCAAACTGCTCTCCCATACTCTGTGCCTGCTCCAAATAATCAAACGTGTCGGCTATAAGAAATTGATGCCGGTTAGGATCAAGTCCGTTCAGTATAAATTGTTGCCGCGCTGTTTCAATGGCCGGCTCTGAGACATCAACACTGGTAACACGAGTTTTGTCACTGGTCAATGCGGCATATACTGAGAAACCGCCCGTATAACTAAAGCAATTTAACACTCGTTTAGCACGCGCATATTTGCGTAGCGCCTCGCGCTTATCACGCTGATCGAGATAAAAGCCCGTTTTCTGACCCTGCCACGGATCTATCAAAAACAGCACATCATTTTCCCGCACCGTCACTTGCAATGGAACTCCGCCAGCCACTACCCGCGGTTCCTCAAGCTCCAAACCTTCACGACGACGTGACTGGCTATCATTGCGCAGTAATAATCCTCGTGTCTCAGTCTCCTCCATTAGCATGTCAATAAGCAGTGAACGCAGGCGCTCCATACCAAATGTGTGAATCTGCGCAACGAGGATTTCGGCGAAACGATCAACAATCAAACCTGGTAAACCGTCGCCTTCTGAGTTAATCAGCCGATATGTGTTGGTTTTGTTCGCATCAAACACCTGTCGCAACTCCACCGCGCTACGAATACGCCTGCGTAAAAAATCCTCGTCAATGGCTTCCTCAATGTCACGCGTCAGTATGCGGATTGCGATATCAGTTCGGGGATTGTAGTAACCACGCGCTACAAATTGCCCGGTAGATGACTTCACATCGACCAGGCCACCAGGCTCAATCCAGTGTGGAGGCTGCTGTAAGGCTCCTGAGAAAATCCATAAGTGTCCACCCAGCAGACTCTCTTCCCTACGTGGCTTCAGACTTGCTGTCGGATAGTGAATGAATGATGACACGATATGCTCTTTCTGCGATAGTGCATTTTTCGTCATTATCGCATAATTCACCAGCCTATCGTGTCATCAGCTATCAGAAGGTTTCTGTCAGCGTTACTGGGACGGATACAGGACTGTTCTGGATAACTTCTCCACTGCTCCCAACAGCAGAAATGACGATTTGACCGGTATAAACTCCCGGAACTAATGCCCTGGATTTCACTCTTACAACAATAACACTGCCTTGATTACTAACTGTCCCGGATGTAGCAGAGAGGATGAGCCATCCCTGATTACCGCTGTTAGCCGATGCAGTCCACGAGACCAATTGTGGACACTTCCCCACTATAGTTAACACAATGTCTTGACCAAGTGGCCTTGGTTGTAAGTACGTAGCTGTAAACGAGAGGCTCGCAGGCGTCACCTGCAAAGAACACGATGGCAAAACGGTCAACATCACCGGGATTGTTTGTGGGCTGCCTTGCACCTGGTTACCCGAGTTATCAGTGGCAGTCATAGTAATCTGCGTACTATAGTTTCCAGCAGGCAAGCCAGCACCATTAATATCCACTCCTATCTGCATACCCTGAGCAGAGCTAATGGTCCCTCCTACAGGGCTGACGCTCAACCAGGGTGCGGCAGATGAGTCGATATTGGCTTGCCAGGAGAGACTACCCTCCCCGGTGTTGCTCACGAGGAGCGTCTGCCCGGTAGGATTTCCCTGCCCTCGAGTCATCGTAAATTGAAAGCTCCCAGGCGATATTCCTAAAACTGCGGCAGGAGATGGCGTTCCAGATGGGCCTGGCACAGGCGAGGTGGAACTGGTTTGTTGTCCCCCGGCTGTCGAAGATCTGACTATCAACTGCACTATCACTGTTTGAGAACGCTGTGGTGCTACGAAAAGAATAGATCCAGTATAGATGCCTGACTGGAGCCCTCCTGCGCTTATCTGCACAGTTACCAAAGAGTTGACCTTTGCTTGTAACTGACCTCTGCCAGGCGCTATACCCAACCAGCTTGATGAGGTAAAACCCTGCCAGTTGACAGTACCCGTACAGCCAATTGTAGTATTCAAGCTCAGAAGCTGATTAGCTGGTGTACTTTGACCATCGATCGATGTGAATGACAAACTCCCCAGGTTTGTTACTACGCCGCAACGTCGCTGTATTGTTAAAGAGATAGCCACCGTTTGAGGAGCATTGAGTGTATCTCTTCCAGAAGTAAACGTTAATAATGCACCATAAACACTCGGCAACAAGTTGTTACTATGGATCGTGACTTGTATCTCTGTGCTCTGATTTGGGGAAACCGTTCCCGAAGTCGCACTTGTACTCAGCCAGGTTACATCGTACTGCGAGGAAAAATTCTGATTGAATGTATCCTGTAAAGCGCTCACGGTCAGAAACCACGTCAAGGGTTGAGAACCTGGATTGCTGATCATCAAATTTTGGGAAGCCGGGTCCATCCCACCATCAGTACTGATAAATGAAAGCGCTGGAGGTGTCACCTGCATTATCGAAGCAGCAGCAGAAGCAGACAGGGAAAGAACTGTCATGTTGACTTGTACGGAAAGAGGAACGCCAGCATTGGATACAAGAGTAATTGTTCCCTCGTAATCTCCCACTTTGAGATGAGCGCGCGTAACAGCAACAATGATGCTTTGACCCTCCCGGAAAATACCTTGTTGGGGTGATGTCATCAACCAGGGTTGATTGCTGGTGGCGCTCCACGAGATCCAACCCCCACCGCTGTTACGCAAGACTAACGACTGAAGCGTATTCGCTCCCTGTTCATTACTCCCCATATCTAACAGACCTTTGAGGGCTGTAGTCATACCGGGACGGCTGATAAGAAGATGCGGAGGGTGCGATGGAATATCATTCAATACTTGTAATACCGTACTGGCAGTATAGTGCGTTGTGACATCTTCAGCTTCAATCGTATGAGAGCCTGCTCCCCAGCTATCATCAACAAATATCCGTACATCGCCATCGCCATTTGCTTCTAACACGATAGAAGGAGTGCTTGTGTCCGTTCGTACGCTTTCTAGCGCATCATGAGTCAGTCGAATCTTCGCCGAAGGGGAGAAATTGCTTATATGCACTTGCGCGATTTGGTCAAGATGCACGCTAGCAGGTGTGACCGTCAAAGCAGGTAGGGCTTTTAATACGTCTTCATGAACAGGTCGACGCATTGTATTGAGGAAAAGTAGAACGCTGCTAGCGATCAGCGCGACAATCACTACTACAGTTAGAAAGAAGAAGGCAAGGCGTAAGCGTAAACGCCCTGGCACTGCGGGTTTCTGATAACCACGTCCCGAATGTTGTGGCTCAGCAGAAGAGGCTAACTGTGGTACCATCGCACCCTCATCAATTGCGCGCCGGATGTCCTCCTCCTCGATTTTAGCAGATTCAGTGTTGTTAGGCAGTTGCCGGGATAAGAGGGGATCAGATTCATCCAGCAGAGCATCATTCCCATCTCCATCCTCGTCCTTTATCAAGATTATTTTCTTTTTTTCCCTGACTGGGAGCATTGCTGTTTGTGATAAGAATGCATACCAATCTTTAGGGCCAACAGCGTCATTTTGTTTTGAGTTAGATATACTTTGTACAATTGCCTGTCTTGAATTGCTTGTAGCCGCAAGGACAGTTTCTACGGCTCGTTCAGGAAGCAAAGGCTGGGACAGTATCTTGCTTCGTTGTAGCCTACTTTGCAAGTGTGAACGGCAGATCTCACAAAATTCCGTATCGTCTCCGCATGGCTTTTCGCATCGCAAACATTGATTCACCAGTACGTCCTACTCTTTCCGACTCAAGAAAATTCTTGACACCAACATGTACCCATCTGATTGCACATACATACTATTCACAGACTTGTACTATATTAGATGACGATTTAACTGCCCTGTTAATGCTGCCCATGACCATTAGGCTATGGTGGAGCATAGAGCGATGAAAGCCAAAAATGAGCAAGAGCGAACCTCCTGTTCGCTCTTGCTGAATAATGAATGCTATTACCTACCGAGCTGGCCGTTCGTTTCGTGTAACTTGATCGCAGCCACCAGCGGGTCGGTCTGATGCTCAGCCTGGCGCCGCTCCGCTTTTTTCAGGTTAGAAGCGCTGTTGATTAACGCGATGTGCGTGAA
>JBKPAZ010000127.1:0-5706 GCA_046726655.1 Chloroflexota bacterium | reverse complement strand
TCAAGGCCGTTGCGGCGTTTGGCAGGGATGTGCCAGGAAAGTGACCACTACGCGGTACGGCTGTCTCGCTTGGCTTGTGTCCAAAGACCCCGCAGAAAGCTGCTGGGATGCGAATGGAGCCGCCAATGTCACTGCCAAATTCAAGTGGAGTGAGGCCTACCGCGAGCGCTGCTGCTCCACCACCAGTGCTGCCACCCGGTGTGCGGGAGAGGTCCCACGGGTTGTGCGTGCGACCAAACACGGGGTTCGTCGATTGCCAGTCTCCGGCATAGGGTGGCACATTGGTCTTGCCGATGATCACCGCCCCGGCCGATCGCACACGCGCCACCAGCGGAGCATCATGCATTGGTCGCCGGTCTTTATACCTCTCGACGCCCGCCGTGCCAGGTAACCCTTTGACATCAATAGTGTCCTTGATTGTGACTGGCAATCCCAGCAGCGTGCCATGTTCGCCCCGTGCTCGCGCTTCATCGACAGCGAAGGCAACCTGCCGTGCTTGCTCAACATCGAAGGTCACAATGGCATTGAGAGCGGGATTGTAGCGCTCGATACGGTGCAGATGCAGGTCGAGCAATTCAACGGCTGACACCTGTCGCTTGTGCAGCGCTTCAAGCATCGTGATCGCTGAGGCGAAGGCATCGAGAGGGGCAGCATCCATAGGTTGTATTCTCCTGACTGGTGATTGATACGGATTTGTAAACGAAGAGATACTATTGCATTGGCTTCTACTGCCTGCTCTATCTGCAAAATATTGGTATATTTGAATGCAGTTTCGTCTTATGCTACCACAATTCCTTCACCTCTCTCCATATTTGTATTGTATGATATGTATCTCAGCTATCTGCGAGCTCTGCAAGCGTGGGATCGGCTCTTTCCTGGTTTCGAGCATGAAAACCACGGAGTCGAGAACATCGACGGAACGTACTTCGTTTACTGTTTGAAGGTATAATGAGAGCATGTGTCCATGCCGTAGACGTATGTGATCGTCTTGTGTAGATTGAGCGGTGCGTTGTGATGCTATCGTGACTAAGAAAGAGTATGCTGAACATAGGAAGGTGTATGAACCAGTTCAGGGTTTTGCCGAAGGCATAAAGCCGTTGGTAATTTTTGGAGGGAAAACAATGAGTAAGGAACAGCTTCACGAAATAACGTTACCTCTCGGCGACATACAAGACCTGTTTACTGACCCGGAACCAGGCTCAGATAGATTTGTTTCGGGGATAGACTATCTTTACAGTGAAGTCAGGGTCCATACGAGAGTCCTCAAACAGTCCGATAGGTATAGGGTGACTATTGAACTCCCACGTGAAAAGATCACCGAGGGCCTCTTGGAGAGAACCCGCGCAAAGATAAAAGGGTACTGCAAGTTCAAAGGGGAGCAGAGCCACAAGGAACTGATAGTACTGCGCCACCAGGGTCTCGATGCGCTCAGGAGGAGCATTTGGGTGGCGCTGATTTGTGTCGTACTGGGAATCTTTGCTACTGCGTGGTCGCAATCGGGAATTAATAGCGTACTGGAGGCGGTGGTGCTCTTCATTGTAGCGTTTTGTGTGTTAGGCGCAGGCTGGGTTGCAGTGTGGATGCCATTTGAATACTTTCTCTACGATGGGTGGCCTTTCCAGTTGGATATGCGCGTTTACAATCTAATTGCAGATGCCGATCTCGTCATCAAGGAGCGAGCAGGAGAAGTATCAGCACCTCTGGCGGACAGAGAAGTAGTGTAAGGGGTTGTGTTGCAAAAAAAGGGAAGAACTTCAAAGGCAGGTCGAGAAGGCGAAGCAGCGACTGACCTTCCGCACCTGTTCACCCGTTTCTATCGCGCTGACATGGCACGCACGCGCTCCGGTCCCACAAGCGAAGGGCAGAGTCCAGGTGGCACAGGACTCGGGTTGGCGATGGCACAGGCCCTCGTCGAACGGCATGGAGGAACCATCACGGCCTCCAGCCCTGGAGAAGGCCAGGGCAGCACGTTCACCGTGGTGTTGAAGCGGATTGGGCAAGCAGCACCGATCTCTACCCCTCTCCCCGCCAGGCATGCATGCCCTCCCTGATGCCGTAGTACACGATGACTAGCGAAGCCAGGGGATCAGCCCACCACCAGCCGAAGAGCGCATTGAGCACGAGACCAATCAGCACCGCCCCAGCAAGGTAGGCATCAATGAGGGTGACATGCCCCTCCGTCATGAGAACGGCATTGCCGAGTTGCTTGCCCGTCACGCGTTTGCCAAAAGCGAGCAGGAGCATGGCCATGCAGGTGACGGCGAGCCAGGCAATGCCACCAACAGACGTAGCGGGATGCGTGCGGGTGAGAAGTGTGAACGCATTCTGTGCGAGAATGTAGAGGGCCAGGGCGAAGAAAGCGGTTCCAATGAGGCGAAGCGCGAGTAGTTCACGGTGCTGATTGACTCCGAGCAGTTGCCAGACCACAATTACCGAGGCGAAGATTTCGATCAGGGAATCGAGCCCAAATCCGGCGAGGGCTACTGAACGAGCAGCGTAGGCTGCTGTAATCACAATGACGACGCCGACCACATTCCAGGCAAGCGTGATATATTCGAGCACTAACCCGCGTCTGAGTAAAGGGGTTTGTACCACCGAGAACCTCCACAGGTATGATGTCACTGCATTGTATCTGATGAAGCGTGTTGAGTTCCACTAGCGCGTGGTGAAAGGGGGTTAGGAAATGCTCTCAGGACCCTCTTATTGTGCCTGGTAATGCTGTTCGAGTAGCTGTTTGATTGAGGCCAATTCTTCTTTCATAGCAGCCAGCTCAGCTTCCAGGTTGCTCGTATCATCCTCGTCATTTTCCTCATCTTCGTCCTTGTCTTCGTCTTGCTTACTTTCTCCTAATATTTTCGCTGCCCTCCTTCTCTGACGGGAAATAAAGGTAGACGCGAGATAGCTGGATAACACTCCAATGATGCCAAGGCCGAAAAACATCAGGATGACTGCCATACATTGGCCCCAACCGGTAACGGGATAATAATCACCATAGCCTACTGTCGTAATGGTAACGAAAGCCCACCAGACGGCATCATGATAGGTTTTGATATTTGCGTTAGGAGCACTCTGTTCTGCGAGAAGAACTAACCAACTGATAGTGAAAACAAGGATGAGAGCAACTACCAGGGTAAACAGTAGCGTGCTTTGGGCGAGCCGCCTCGTGAACATTCGTCTCAATTCACCACCTGTCATTCTACGCAGTTGACGCACAATGCGGAACAAGCGGGCAACGCGGAAAATGGCAAATAATGCGGAAAAGGGAATACTGCCCAGCAGATCAAGCCATCCGCCCCCCTTGAGAAAGTATCCCCACTTGTTTGATGCCAGGCGAAGGCTCCGAAAGAAGTCGAAAAGGAAAACCGCGCACAGTGCGTCCTCTAAATAGATTAAAACTGTTTTATCCTGCGATGATAAGTTTCCGAAATAAATGGGAATGAGGAGAATGAGGGAGAAAACAGCCAGTATGCCTATGATGAGATCATAGGTTGTTATGTTTCTGGCATGTTGTGCTGTCGCTCTATTTTCTGTGGTGGGGTTTGCTGCCATTTTTGTTTGGTCCTTTCAAGTTATTGCAATGCTTTGACGGTGATGGTCCAGGCGTGGAAATGTGGGCCGATGATGTCGAAGTGATCGACTCCGCGAAGATCACCCCCAGATACCAAACATCTGGGAGCCAGAAATTATGGCCAGCAGCGTCACCAGAGGCACAGAACCGTGCCTCTGTCAGCTTCAAATAATGTTGATTGCACGAGAGACCACAAATGAAATCAGGATCAGTGCAAGGATTGCCTCGAGCATCATGAGAAATTTCGCACGATGTGTCAGGGGCATGGTATCGGTTGGACTAAAAGCCGTTGCTCCGGTAAAGGCCAGGTAGAGGTAATCAAAAAAATGCGGCGCCCAGTTTAAGTCATATCCGCCCACGTGTTGGGGAAACAGGAAGTCAGGCGATTGATGATCGGACTGCCTGCGTTTCTCTGGACCCCCACCATCAATTTCCCAGTACCATAAAGCGGACACGAGGACGTTGAAACAATACAACAGCAGCCCAGAGTAAATCAACTTAATCCCATTGAGATCACTTTTCAAGGTCGAGAGCAAATGCCCAATCCCTACCGCTAATGTTAAGGTCACAATCCCTAGCAGGATCATGGACCCAGCGCGGAGCGTGACCGGCGAAACCCTGCGCCTGGTCAACATGGCAATCACTGCAGGGACTAAGAACACCCCTTCAACTGCCAATAAGAGCCAGCTCGGGCCGATACTCACTTTTGTCGGAAGGAGCGCATACAGCACACCAATCGCCACGAGACCCAGGATGGCAGCCCAATGTGGAGCTATGCTTATTCTTTTCGGTCCAGATCCTGGTTTTGGCTCATGTTCACCGGAGGTACTCGATCCGTTCTGATTGGTCAATCTCATTTTTACTCTTTCCCTACTTTCCAGCAATCTCAAGACTGCTTCTTTCACTGCGCACGAGATACACTGGAATCCCTGCTCTTAGTATAGAATCCAAAATGCAAAAACACATACATAAAACATACTGTTTTTTCGCGCGGCAAGAGAGCTGCGGGCCTTTTGGGATGCAACGTATCAGCCAGGCGGACGCATTCAGACGCCTGACATCTGCAGTCCGGTTGCTGAGCTGCCCTGTTCCAGGAGGAATAGTGCAAATGCACTGTATGGTTCGACCATCGCGCATTCTTGCCCATGCTGCATACGCTGAAAAATAGTGCATTCTATGGGTGCCCTTCTCCTTCCAGGTGGGTATACTAGAGTCGAGATCATTCATGCTTGCTGTCGGTGGCAGCTGTCCATATAAGTATGATCCTGGTTTCTGCGTATGGAACAGGCTTCGTTTTGGATCGGCTTACCTAACCTACTCTGACAGTTGAGTAAATGACCTTGTAGAAGTCTCGCTTGCCAGCTTGAAACGAGAGGAGTCATTATGGAAAGGTTTACAACTCGAAACGCTCAGATTTCGCCCACGGCCTCTGCAGGCAACGATAGCTCGCTGCAATGGAGGGATGTATGAGCAGTCAGGAGGTATCTCGCGCTCAGAAAGAACACTCGGTCCTGAGCCCCATCGCTTCACTGGAGTTTACCCGCAGGAACTTCGACAATCCCACCTTAGAGTGGCGGCGACTGTTCTCGGAGATCCTGGGAACGTTCTTGCTCGTGATCGTGGCAGCCGGCGGGGGTACCATCAACGCGGTGAGCAACGGGCAAATCAGTCGCGCTGCAGCAGTGACCGCGCCGGGCCTGATGGTCCTGGCCGTCATCCTCTTCATGGGAGCGATCTCTGGGGCTCACCTCAATCCTGCGGTCAGCATTGCGTTCGCTGCTCGTGGAGACTTCCCTTGGCTACGCGTTCCCGGCTATATCATCGCACAATTGGTCGGAGCCACTCTCGCCTGCTTGCTCCTGAAGGCGTTGTTCGGCAACGCGGGTATGCTCGGCGCCACGGAGCCTGGTTCAGGAAGCAGTGTCTGGCAGGCGTTGATTATGGAGTTTGTGCTGACGGCTGGCCTGATGAGCACGATCCTGGGGACGAGCTCCAAGGCGCAGAACCTCGGGCCGATCTCGGCGTTCGGAGTAGGTGCATACATCATCCTCGCCGGACTCTGGGCCAGCCCGATCAGCGGGGCGTCGATGAATCCGGCGCGTTCGTTTGGCCCGGACCTGGTGCTCTGGAACTTTTCC
>JBKPAZ010000126.1:0-23597 GCA_046726655.1 Chloroflexota bacterium | reverse complement strand
CCAGGTGTGACACCATCTCCCTCGCCCACGCTGTCCCCCTCACCTACCATAGCACCTTCACCCACGGTGTCTCCCTCACCAACGGCCTCGCCACCGCCTGGAACAACATTGGCGCGGGATACGTTCCAGCGCGCCAACCAGCAGCACTGGGGTCAGGCCAGCGACGGGCAAACCTGGGGAGGAGATGCGAGCAGTTCCAGCGTGTTCTCGATCAACAATAACACCGGACAACTGGCAAATGGGTCGTCCGCTTTCAACGCCGTGCTCGGGCCGGTCGCTACGGACTCCGAGGTGATCTTCAGCGGCTCGCTGAGCGGTTTTAAGTACACCAATATGGGAGCAGTCTTACGCTGGACAAGTACCAACAACTGGTACAAAGCCTACATTGATGGCAGCAACCTGGTGCTGCAGAAGAAGGTAAACGGCACATATACTACACTGAAAACGGCCTCGTTCGCTGCGACCGCCGGTACATCGTACACCATAGACTTCAGGGTCGTCGGTACGACCCTCTCGGCCAATGTGTGGCTGACCGGCACACCTGAGCCATCCGGCTGGATGACCACAGTGACAGACAACTCACTGTCGTCAGGTAATTGTGGTTTGCGTATCCAGCTACAAAGCGGTGTCGTCGCAACCATTACTTCGTTCATAGCTCTGTCATAATAGCGATCCCTCTTCTTGGAAACGCCTTCCAGGAATATGAACAAAATAATCTAGACATGTGTGATGGCCAATTATGATAATGAAATCGGTCTGTGCGCTGCCAGAGCTTCTTCGATAATCCATTTTACTTTTTGAAAGCACATTATCGGCCCTCGGTGGACGTTATGATTGATCGCCCCGCCCGTCACCCGTAGGCGCCGATTGATCGTGCGCACCGCCGATTATGCAGTTTCAAAATTAAATGTGGATTATAAAAGAAGCCATAGCAGCGTACAGGCTGGTTTCATAATCGGGATTAATTTTTGAAAGTGCATTATCGGCCCTCCATGGCTTTCACGCTATCCCAATGAACCAGTCAATCTGCATTATTCGTCTACTAATCCATTGCTATAGGATCAGCTTAACCCATCTGGCACGAAGCCCACAATGAGTAACAGGACGATGCTAATCGAAGAGTGCAGCGTGGAGATGATAACCCATGGAATATGCATAATCTCACAATCAAAATGTGCTATTTGGCATAGTAATGCCAAATTTTATGCTGTATAGTCGTATATATACAGAGATATAAATAGGCGCTACAAATACGCCAATCAAAACTAACAAAATTAAGAAGGAGAGACTCTATGAATCAAAATGTAGTAAAGCAAATTGTGGTGGGTATAGCGGCTCTTGTACTGATGATCATGTTCACGGCTTGTGCCGGCGTTGGCACTCCTACCCCCGGAGGGGTAACTAGCCTCTCAGGCTCGGTGGTTTCGGTTGATCTCACCAATCATACAGTAACACTCAACGTAAATGGGCAGATCAAGACAATTAATAACGTTCCTAACGATGTTTTAACCACTTTGCAGAGCCAGGTGGGTAAAGCGTATTCGATCCAGGTGACACAAAACTCGGATGGTTCCTATAGCATCGAGACTGGAACAAATGTTACTCCAGAGGTCAATGAGACGCCAAACAGCAACGAGACTCCAAATGCCAACGAGCCTGGCAGCATTCAGTTTATCGGCAACGTAACCAGTAGCGGCAACGGCAGCATCGTTGTGAGCATGCCCAATGGCTCAAGCCTCTCGATGAGCACCAATGGGGTTAACCTGGAAGACTTCAATGGCTCCCTGCCAGGTACAGGCACCCGTGTCAAGGTTGAGGCAACGGCGAATCCCGATGGCAGCTTCACAGCGACGAAACTGAGTGTGGCTAAAAGCGATGATGATGCGAGCATCGTGAAGTTTCAGGGCGTCACGACAAGCGCAGTTGGCTCTGATCGAATGATCCACTTTGCGGTTGGCAATAAGAGCTTCAGCTTCGCAATTGCTTCAACAGCGGATCTGGGAGATTTTAACAATAACGCTCTGTCTATCGGGAACAATGTAAGCGTGAAGGTAACCGTCCAGTTCAGTGGTTCTACTGGCAGTGCCATCAAGATTGACAATTCAAACGGCCGATGATCCATACTGTAGGGGCACCATGAAGATATATGCTCTTACACACACCGATTTAACAGGGAAGCATGTAGACACCAGCGATGGGTGCCTACATGCTTTCTCAATCGTCATTTTAACTTCCTATCTCACTTTTTGGCCAGGAGACCTTGGACAGTTACATTGGCCTGGCTTGAGCTAGAAAGCTGTTTAAGCTGATATGCATAGGCGATCAGGATGAGCGCTTCCTCGACCAGATTATACAGGAAGTGCAAGTCGGGGCGGATAAGCGGTAAGCCGCCTGCGATGGCTCCCCCGTGGGCTAAAAGGCCGGGTGATCCCACAATGCCGGTTCTCAGATAAACTGACATAATTGCTACATGTTCTAACGCGTGCCAGGTGACGATCAGCGCCAGGACCCATAACCATGGATTGCTTTTACGATAGACAAACAACAGTGTATAAACACATATTGGCACCCAACCGGCATCAAAGATAAAGTGTACCCATTCCAGGTCGAGCATGCCAATAATGCCGTGAGCTTGAGTACCGCTAAGACCTAGCAGGTGAATCTGGATCACCTGCGCGATATGTTCCGTAAAGTGCACGCTCTGGGCGATCAAGAGGACGAAAAAGAAAGCGAGCCAGTGGTATTGCCGGTAGATTTCTTTGGTTTTGACGACAAAGATAGGTAACCAGGCAAGCAGGATCAGCAGGGCTACCTTCCACAGGTCCATACCAAGCATATGGATTACTAGCAGGCCAAGAGAAATGAGTGAGGCTAAAACAATGGCATAAAGTGGGAGAGAATCTGTAGAAAGGATATGCTTAACCAGGCGTGTACTCATATGTTGTCCACCTTTTTTACCACTGTCAGTTCGAAGACAAATGGAACGTGCATACAGGATGAAAGGTAGATTACGGTTTGTGCACCACCAACTTTCGTAATGATACCATATTGAAAGATAATTTACCCTATAGTCTCTCCACCTCATCTCAAAAACACCACAGCCATAATACTGATGAGCAGCACAGCAACCGCAACCACACTCAGCCACAGAAGCGCTCTTTGACGCGCGGCAGCCGCGCGTAAAGCATCGACGCGAGCATCCTCGGCAGGACACCACTGCGATCTTCTGCAATTGGGGCAGAGCGGGAACAGCTCATAGGGGTCATATAATCGGCCTCCTCCGAGAATCTTATCCCGAATCTCCTCACTCTCGAAGACGGCGTGGCAGTGAACACAGCGTAAAAGCAGGTATTCGGCCCAGTCGCTGGCATTACATGCGGGACATACAACGCGAGAACTCGCTGAGGGCGGGCGATTTTGCCCTACACCAGGTACCCATCGATGATGGCAACGATGACAATAGTTTTCTGGATGTTGAGCTGATGTCTGTAGTAGCCCACCAGTTGTCTGATTTGCAATCCCTCGCAGTATACCCTCGTATTTTAACTTATGGACATCATCCGGCCAAAGTTGATAGCTAACATCACCGAGGTTCAACGTAATTGCTGCGGAGCGAGAGGTGGTCAAATCGGGGAAAATATAAACACGTCGATTATCTCGCCGTGCTGCCTTTGAAGGCATACCCGCATTGGGGGAGCCGGAGCGAGGCTTTCCTGCAACCCGTTCCCGTTGCCACTCATCCTGCTCCATGCTCGGAGTATCCAGTAAATGTTCGGCACGCTGCACATCATAATTTCTGCGTGAACTAGGATTACTCAAGGTTTGATAAGCGAGCAGCAAGATACGCATACGCTCCTCAGCATCCTCCCCTTTGTAAACATCGGGGTGATATTTCAGAGCGAGCTTTTTAAAGGCCGCTTTGATAGTGCTGGCGGATGCATGTGCATCAACCCCAAGCACTGAATAATAGTCAGTAAATGAATCCATACTAGCAATTTTTAACAAAAACAGGTATCGTATTAATAATTAGACGTACCAGTAAGTGAATTGTTGCATTTGTCACAAAAACATGAGGATTTGCCTTAAGCACAAAACGATTGAGATACTTGCCTGAACCTGGGAGGAAGGCTTTGCAAGAACATCAGGCTGAAAGTGAGCATGAGCACGGCACACACAATCATGACCATGAGGATCACAACCACGACCATGATCACGATGAACATGGGCATGGACACGAGCATGGTAGGATAGATGCAGACCTCTATGGTAACCGGGCGGGGCTACGTGCAGTGCAAATATCGACGGCGGGTATGTTACTCGTTGCAGCAATTCAATTTGCTATCGCATGGATCGGGGGAAGCGCCGGTCTATTCGCTGATGCGCTTCATAACTTTGGAGATGTATTCACCACAATCGCGCTCTGGATAGCCTTCGTGATCTCCAATCGTGCTGCAAATCAGCGCTATACCTACGGTTACTACCGTGCCGAAGACCTGGCAGGTGTTTTTATCGTGCTGGTAATTGTCGCCAGTGCAGCGGCCAGCGCTATAGAATCAATGCAAAAGTTAATCAGCGGCAATATCCCTACGCAGATCTATTTGAGTATGGCAGCGGCATTAGTTGGAGTCGCGGGGAATGAACTTCTGGCACAATACAAAATATCAGTGGGTAAACGTATCAATAGCATCCCACTCATTGCAGATGGACACCATTCACGCATCGATGGTCTCACCTCCCTGGCGGCATTTGTCGGCCTGGTCGGTGTCAAGCTTGGATTTCCGAAAGCTGACCCTATCGCAGGTATTGCAATCACCATTGTAATCGTCACTATCGTTTTTTCCACCTCACGCAGCGTTCTGCAGCGCCTTCTCGATGCAGTTGATCCGCACATCGTTCCCTCGATAATTACATCCGCACTTGCAGTCCCCGGTGTGGAAGATGTAGCAGACGTACGGGCTCGCTGGGTAGGGCACACGCTGCACATTATCATGAACATAGAGGTAGATGCGGAACTAACCTTGTCAAAAGCGCATGCTATAGCTGAAGAAGTGCGCCATCGCCTTTTCCATGATATTAAGGGTATTTCAGAGGTGGTTATACACACCGATCCCAGCAGCGCAAGCGGTGACCATCACCAGGAGATGGCACACCACATACAGGCGGCGCAACGGCCGATTGTCAAGCGGTAACGAAAGGACTCCTGTGGCAAAAAAACTCAACCTGGCGGCAGCAGTACTGATCGTCGCAGCTCAGTTAGTCCTTCCGTTGCAGTGATTCGAGGACGGCAGCAATTTCACGACGGACGCGGTCATTATTGGCAACTTCACCCTGAATTTTTTCCCAGCCATGCATGATTGTCGTGTGGTCACGCCCGCCCAATTCCATGCCTATTTGCAGCAGCGAGGCTGAGGTCTCCTGGCGCATCAAATACATAGCGACCTGGCGAGGCCAGACGATTTCACGCTCACGCTGTTTGCCACGTATCCGCTCAATATCGACATTATAGTAGCGACAAACGCCTTCCAGAACCTCAGTAGGTGTCAAATTTGAGGGAATTTTACTCTCACTATAAATATGTTCAAGCGCCTGAGCGGCCAGGCTCACCGAAAGTGCAGCGTCATGCAACGTGGCATAGGCAATCACACGGTTGAGCGCGCCTTCAAGCTCACGCACACTATTGCATTCAGGACGAGCAATGTATTCGATAACTGAAGCGGCTACGGCAAAGCGTAAGGACTCGGCTTTGGAACGCAGAATTGCCAGGCGATGCTCGTACTCTGGGGGCTGGATGTCAGCCAGAAGGCCCCACTCAAAACGAGACCGCAGGCGATCCTGGAGACTGTGAATCGCCTTGGGAGGCCGATCACTCGAGACAACGATCTGTTTATTGGCATCATGCAATGTATTGAATGTATGAAAAAATTCTTCTTCGGTGGACTCTTTGCCAGCAATAAACTGGATATCATCAATGAGCAGGATATCTATCTGGCGATATTTCGTGCGGAACTCTTCAGTTTGCTGGAAACGGATCGCGTTGATTATTTCGTTCGTAAACTTTTCTGATGTGACATATAAGACATTCAACCCGGCAGATTCACCGACATGCCCGATAGCATGCAGGAGATGGGTTTTACCAAGGCCAACACCGCCATAAAAGAAGAGGGGATTATAGACGCTGCCTGGATTTTCGGCCACAGCAAGGGAAGCGGCATGCGCTAACTGATTAGATTTGCCCATGATAAATGTACCAAAGGTATAACGAGGATTGAGTAATCCCTCCCCGCCAAGCGGCAAAAGTCCCGGCTGAGCATTCCTGGTGTAATTGGGTGGCTTTCTCTGATCGGTGTAATGATCGTATTCAACCACTTCGGATTCATCGATATCGCTACGCCTGTGCGCTACAGAATGAGGAGTTCCTGCCGCAATTGAGCTTGTTGAGGCTGATGCGCCATCTAGTCTGAATTTCTCTCGTTGCAGAGACGTCAGGCGGCTTTTCGGAAGCCGGTACGTTCGCTTGTGCGAGGGTGGGGACATTTCTTCCGCAGGGTCGCTCACCTGCTCAGGATTCTCCCTGGCTACAACAAAGCGTACCTCCACTGGACTGGCCGTAACTTCTGACAAGATTGAACGAATCAAATCCAGAAACCGTCCTTCCAGGTGTGCCTTAGCAAAGGTCGTTGGCACACGCACAACGAAGACGCCGTCTTGGAAGGAGATAGCCGCAGTACCCTGGAACCAGGTCGTAAAGACGGCTGGCGAAACCTTCGATTGCACTCTTTCTATTGTTGTTTGCCAGATTTGCTTTGCATTCAAATGCTATTACCTCTCAGGTAACCTTACGTAATATTGATGAGCTCATGCGTTTCTAAAGTAGAGGAGTACGGCATACCGTACTCTTTAAGACGGATATGACAAACAAAAATAGGTATTATAGACTAATTTCTTATACTAAAGAATACAGAACGCATGGGTCGTCCGTTTAAATTTCAATAGTGTAGAGGGTAATGGTAGCATTAAATCAAAACGCTGTAAAGTCTTTTTTTGGTTGAAAAGTGAGAGCTATTTCATAGGAAAATCTTCTCATTTACTATATACTAGGCGAAAAGGGCATACGAGTACTCACTCTTTAAGGAGTCTCAATTTGGTCAAAATATTCGCAACCTTCCAGGGATAGTGTCTGGAATACAGGAGATTTTATGATTGTATCTCGGATTACGTCTAATTTGAAACACTCGCTGAAAAGATTTATCTGGTTATTACTAGCTACTATCCTGTTTCTATCAAATGTATTTCTGGCTTCATGCACGAGTTCATTTGGGGGAAGTCCCGAACCTACTGCGACGCCAACGCCATCAGCGTTGGCGATCGCACAGCTACACTGGTGCGGGAAGCCATCCATGCTCTTTCGGGATGAAGGAGCAGCCGTAAAACCGACTGCAACAGCTAGCTCCACTCCAGGCACAACGGCTACCACCTCGGTGGGAAGTACTCCAACTGCAACAGTTCCTGTAGTTTCTGGAACTCCCAGGACAATATCCGATTGGTCTGAGGTCGAAGCCAACCTTGGTTTCACCGTTTTTTTGCCTTCACAACTGCCAAGGAATACATGCCTGGTAAATGCTCAAGCTACTATAGACGACCCTATCATAGGCGGTAGTTTTACTATTGGCTATCTACTTCCTGATCATAGCGCGCTCTCGCTATCAGAAGCGCCATTGATCTCTCAAAACATCGCGTTTCAGTGTACTCCGTCCAATGGCGCTACGCCTCAAGCGAACATTACGCCAAAGGCCGGAATACCCACATCATCTCCCAGCGCTACACTGGGGGCGCCCCCGCTTTTATGTTCGGGGGCAAAAAACACTACGAATATTGTCATGTCAGCACGAGGTAGTACAGATCACTTACAACAGATCTTTACTAATTTACAGCCGAATGTACCCTGGATTCCCGCCTCTTAATGGTGAAGGTAAAGGATGTGTGAATGAGTATCAGGTACTTTAGTACTTCATAATCCTCATTGGTTCTCTGGTGGCTCTAATTGCTGGTTTACGTAATGCCAACCTGGCCATGACCCTGTTGATTATGTTGATACCACGCTTCATGTAGTTACATGTTCGTAGTTTTGTACGTCGTATTGTTGGTCGTTTGGAGTGTTCGTGTTGTAGCAGTCCACTCGACGCTCAACACCTGGTTCTGCTATAATAGCATCAGTTTTTTGCGTATTGCGCACGTCAATGAAACATGCCAACAAATGGAGGAATTTCGATCATGGATAAATGCCCCTATTGTAACGCCGAGACTCGGCCTGGAGACAACTTTTGCTTGAACTGTGGCAACCGCCTGCTTCCATCAACTCCCTCGCCACAGCAGGGTCAGGCAGTAATCGGTGACGCCACGCTTCCGGCTTCAGAGGATTGGGTACCACCAGGGACAGAAGTCTCACCCCCTGCTCAAGAGAGTGAATGGGGAGATGAAAATCTACTGACCATTGCCAATACAAGCCAGGAGCCGTCTTCCCTGCCCGTTGATACTTCAGCCTCTTCCAGCGCTGCTGCTCCTATAGCACAAGCCACCCTGGACAAGGTTGAACATCCGGCTCATCTCATCCTTCGTACAGATACTGGTGAGGTGTTGCAGGAATATCCCCTGGAGAAATCCGATGTCAGCATCGGTCGAGCCCCCAGCAGCGACATCTTGCTTGCTAAAGATAAGCTCACCTCGCGCCGTCATGCGACTATCCGTTACGAAAACAGCAACTACGTCCTTCGTGACGAGCGCAGCGCCAACGGTACATTTGTCAATGGGCAACAACTTGAGGAAATGACCCCACGTCCTCTTCAGGACGGGGATCATATCGGCATTGGTGAACACGAGCTGGTTTTCCAGGCTTACAAAGATGCATCGTCTGCCGTAGATATAGAAAGTATGCCGACGATCACCGTTGGCTCCTCAGCCATCGCCGATATCACCTACCGCACTCGCGAAGATGAATTACTGACGGCAGCAACCAGCGATGATTTCAGCACGCGCTCGATGAATGGCGATGATGCATCTGGCAGTTCTGCTGTTGTACCCCCTCCTGTGACTTCATCCACAGTCAGCGACGCGGCCCCAGCAAGCGATGCTACATCCGAGGCGCCGAGTATACCAGTGGTTCCCACACCACCTGATACAGGTGCAGAGGTTACATTCAGTCGCCTCACGAGTCTGCCACAACCAACGCTCCCAGACGTGGCCCCATTGATGGCCGCCCTTGCAACGCTGGACGGACAGGTGGCATCATTGCAAGAGCAGCTGAATGCTTCCCAGGAAGCCATGCGCAACCACGAAACAGACATAGCTCAGATCACCAACCAGCTTCGCTTAGGAGTACGACGGGTATCAGAACGCATGGATAACACCATCGCCGATGTTGCGCGTAACCGCGAGCAATTGGCCTGGACTGAATTAATGCAATTAATGGAAGATGTCATGAACAACCCTCGTGATATCGAGTATGTGACCAAACTCGCTCGCAAAGCACGAGAGTTAAACAAAGTGTTCCAGATTCATCAGAATGTTCTCAGCACTCTGGCAGAATGCACAAGCCTCTTGCGCAGTCTGCTCGGTGAGGACAAATAGCTTGCATAGCCGCTACGCAACCTGGTTCCTTGCAGGACGACTCCTTGAATTGCCCTGCAAGGAACTATACCGGACAATTTCATGCACGAACAACAGTATGATGTGGTCATCATTGGAGCAGGATTGGGCGGATTGCTCAGCGCCGCGCAGCTACTTCAGCGTGGCAAGCGAGTAGCAATTGTAGAGCGTTTACCCCATTGCGGCGGACGTTTCACTGCAAAAACATATCAGGGCGCTCAGATTAGCACAGGCGCTGTGCATATGATCCCCTTTGGCAGCAGCGGTGTTCTGGCACGCATGTTACGTCGCCTACACATTCCACATCACTTTTTTGATGCTGATGTATTCGCATCATTTCATGTGCATGGTAAGCAGATTCGCTCTCGTGGCTTGCTTGGTCTTTTCAAGGTGCTTGGCCCTCGCCAATTCTTCTGGTTCACTCGCATTGGCTATTTCATGTTCCTTCGCCGCCTCCCAGACAATCAACGCGGCTTGCCTTTTAATCAATGGCTTGAGCGTCACTTTGATCTAAAAAGAAACCGTGAGCTCACTGCTTTCTTTGGCTGCATCTCTCGCTTTGCCCTCAGTCTGGAACTTCATCAGGTGAGCACAGAAGAAGTCATCCAGACCACAAAAAATATGCTTCGCTTTGGCGCTCCTGGCATTGTAGAGGGTGGATGTGGCGCACTGACGGGGGAATTAGTACAGCGTATTCTCGAACGAGGAGCCGACCTGCGATTACGTTTCGATGTGTTGCAAATCCTGCAAGAAGACGGGCAGGTAACGGGCGTGCGCGTGCGAAACAAGGCAAATGGCGAGGAATCATTATTACTGGCGCCGCTGGTAGTCAGCGATACTGGACCGCGTGCTACAGATGCTTTGCTCCACAATCGGCAGATAACCCAGGCGCAGGTCCTGAAACAACAAGGGCAACCAGTGGCAGCGCACTCTATTGCTCCGGCATCCGGTCATGAAGCGATTGGACTTAAAGTGCATGTGCTGAGCGATGTTTCACTGATTCCACATAAAGGCATTATGTACTGCCTGGATACACAGCGCATTGCTGGTATGGTGCAACCAACAAACTGTGACCCCAGCCTGGCGCCGCCAGGAAAGCACTTACTGATCAGCCACCAGGTCATTCAGAGCGATGATATTGAAGAAGAGAAGCGTTTAGCCCTCGCAGATTTACGCATGATGTTTGGAGAGACATTTGAGCAGCATTGTCGTGTCCTCACCACGAGCGCCTATCGCGGTGAATGGCCTGTGAATCGCATCGTTCAGGGCGCGGATGTGCCTCCTACTACTGCAGTTCAAGGCCTCTATTTAGTAGGAGATGCGGTAAAACCTTCGGGCTATCTCATGGTGGAGGGTGTTGCGCAGAGTGTTAATCATCTTCTTGACTTGCTTGATGCAACCGATGTAGGGGCCCAATTCATTGCGCCCAACAATCGCCCACGCAATGTCATTTCCCCACCCTCGCGCCTCAACGCACTCCGGTGGTTGTGGCAAGCCCCCGTAAACACTAGAGATTCCTAGAGTTCTCTATCCGGACCAGCTCGCTCGTACCTCACGCAATTGTTCAGGTCTAAGTATACGGAAGAGAACCAGCAAACTCTCCAAATCGTATTCCAGACCAATAGCATGCAATTCCTGCCGGATTCGACCGAGCGCGCTGATCTGCGTTGTCGAGATCAAACCATAACTAACGAGACTCGCAGCCAATAATTGATCTGGGGTCAATAGCTTGAACATAAGCAGAATCTCACCAAGTTGGTAATTCATGTCTACACCACGCAGCATGCGCTGAATGTGTTGGGCAACTTCCAGACGATGCTGTGGTACGAGGTGGCCCTCAAGTAGCACACTCCCTAATGAACGGGTCGCCCGCCCGCTCAAGACGGGTGTTTTAGGCTGAGATGGGGGAGTCGGCAGAGCAGACATAGGAGGAAGACTTTGTACAATATTTAGCAGCGTATCGTCGGATGTGGTATTTGCCAATGAGGGTTGGTTCGGCGTTTGTGTTTCAGTTAGCCGTGGCATTTCAGCAAGAACACGAGCAATAACATTCTCTTCTCTTGCCCCGGTTGTGATATCTTCCTCCCCCTCCGCCACATCTTGTACATGTGTCATGCTCGGAGATATCGCTATGTTCGATGGTGGTATCGTAATTGGAACTGAAAAAGATGCAAGTGGCGCGCCTGCTACTCCTGGCGCGGTATCTTCTGATGGAGGCGATTGTATTCCACTATGCCCGCTACGGTACTCTTGCTCGCGTTCAATCGGTATATCTTGGATAGGCGAGGCACGCAAGGGCAGCGTACCTATAGCATTGGAATCGACATCCTTTTCAGGGTATCTACTCTCCTGCACCATTCGTGATAACTGAGCCAGTCCCGATTCTTGCTCTTGCAGAGGCGATACTGCTGATATACTCACAGGTGCCGCCTGCATATTCTGGGCCGATTGCCTCTGAGGTCCCAACGGACTATTACTTTCTCCAGAGCTTTGTGTCCCCTGTGGTCTGACAGAGGTGTCCTGTGTACTAACAACCCGTTGAGTCGAAACAGGGTTCTGTGGATTATGCACCCCCCTGTTCGTTTCCGGCATTGGTGGATAGCTACGGCTGCTTGGATAAATTACAGCCCTGATCTTATCCGTAAAACCAGGTGTGAGATTCCCTGCTCTACTGATCCCCGCAGGATTAATGGGTCCCGAAGGTGCCGGATTTTGATTACCAGATTCCTGGGCATCAGCGTCAGGCATAGCGGCTATTCGCGAGTATGAGCCTGTTGTAGACCCTGGAATGCGCGCGCGCACGGCAGCAACCAGGTTCATTACGCCTATCATGCCCTCTACTTCCATGTCGGTGAGTACAGTACGCGAAGACTCTTCAGAATCATCCGAACCATACCCGGCAATATTCATACAGCGGAATGTTAAAACTTGTACTCCGCGACCTCGTCGCTGCGCATCCAGCGCCACCCAGAACTCACGCCGGCTCGCTGCTGCCTGTGCCAGATTCACCAGCACCAGCCGGATAGGATAGCGCGCAATTGCATCGAAAACCTCTACAGCCGTACGCGCTGGATGACATTCATAGCCAGCGAGTTGAAACTCGCTCGTCAGTAACGTTGTAAGTTGCTGGTCACGTTCAAATAGTAGAATATGAGGTCCACCACTATTAACGTTCATAATAGCACTGCCTCCAGTTGCTACTCGCATTCCAGGCGAATGAGCGAGCGTAGCCTTCGAGTCCTGTTGATTTGCTTGCGTCGCAACTCGCTGATACCCCGATTCACTTCGGTCCATCATACTTGACACCCTGAGGAATAGGATGCCTCCTGGGTACCTACATTTGACATTTTCGCTAGTATAGCACACAAATGTATCACAGGCATAGCTATTGAGACTATTTGACATAGTAAAATGAAACAGTTCATCTGCATCACATACACCCCACAGAAAGGCAGTACAAACACACGATGACTCAAGCCAATATCTCCTATTCACGCCCGGTTATCGCTCTTATAACCGACTTTGGTGTAGGCGATGCCGATGTAGGCGTAATGAAAGGGGTCATTGCTGGTATTACTCCAGACGCCCACATTATCGATATTACGCATAATGTCAGGCCACAAAACGTTCCATCAGGCGCATGGATACTGGCTTCAGGTTATCGCTACTTCCCTAAGAACACTGTGTACATTTGTGTCGTTGACCCTGGTGTTGGCAGTTCTCGCAGGGCCATCGCAGTCCATGCAGGCGATTGGTATTTTGTGGGACCAGACAACGGACTTTTCAACTACGTGCTTGCGGAACAGCCCGTACACGCAGCCGTTCTTCTCTCAAACTCAACATATCATCTGCCAGGTGTCAGTTCTACCTTTCATGGTCGCGATATCTTTGCGCCAGTAGGGGCTTACCTTGCGCGTGGATTGACTGAAATTTTCCACAAACTAGGACCATCAGTAGACCCGGCAACACTACGACGTCTTGAGGTGGGAGGGACTACTCGTCGAGGAACTACTATCGACGCACACATCGTCCACGTCGATAACTTTGGCAACCTCATCACGAGTATTCCACTCAGCCTGGTACCAGAACTTTATACCGCTTCCCAGGTACGAATCGTCTTCCCTCGCGAAGGGGTAATAGTGGAGAAGCGCAGACAATTCTTTGCGGATGGCCCCGATGATGGACAGGCATTTATCTACGGCGATAGTTCCGGCTATGTAGGCATCGCGGTGCGCAATGGCAACGCCGCAAAAACACTCGGTGTAGGGCTTGGCGTGACTATTTCTTTTATCACGTCAGCCGGATAGGTCATTGTCAAACCAATTTGCCTCTTCATTCGTATAGATATTGAAGCGGATGTACTAGCATATCAGGCTTTCGTTGCTCTTGACACAGAACTATCTGTGCTGTATGCTACGATTACCAGCATGTTTTATGTACACGCTTGTAGGTAGGTTTCGTCTCCCGTCTAGACTAAGAAATGGGACCGAAATTGAAACGAACAATAAAACGCCAGGGAGTTCATCTCCGATTTGGTGTTGTAAAAGAAAGGGCTGGTTCTCAACCTCGATTGATCGAGAAGTTCACCTCCCGTTTGAAATTAAATGGAAAGGGCTGGATTTCCGCCTCGCTTGTCGAGCAAGAAACCAGCCCTTTTAATCAAAGCATCTTCGCGTTCGAGAGAACCATGCATTGTCGTCATTTTTATCTACTCATCTTTTCTAGTATGTTATCCCAGCAGTTAGCAAAACCAGTCTAACAGCATAGAACAGAGAGGGTGACCCATGGATCTGGTTAAGCGGTTAGAGGAATATAGAGATCGGGAACGTGAATTACAATGGGAAGGTACTTTTGCCCAGTACTTCGAGATCGCAACCAAAAAGTCAGCAGTGATCCGCCTTGCTCATGAGCGCATTTATCATATGATTATGGATGCCGGTATCGAGACAACCCGATCCGGTGAACCACGCTATAATTTCTTCAGCGAGGAAATCTTCGGCATCGAAAAGCCACTTCAACAGATCGTTGAATATTTCCACTCCGCTGCTCAGCGCCTCGAAGTACGCAAACGTATCCTGTTGCTGATGGGACCTGTCGGCGGCGGTAAGTCTACCATCGTGTACCTGATCAAACGTGGATTAGAGGCCTACAGCCGCATTGAGACTGGGGCGCTCTATGCCATCAAGGATTGTCCCATGCATGAGGAGCCGCTCCACCTGATCCCGAATGATTTGCGCCCGGATGTCGAGAAAGAGTTCGGCCTCTACATCGAGGGCGACTTGTGTCCGCATTGCCGCTATATGGTGGACACGCACTATACGGGACATATTGAAGATGTCCCGATCAAGCGCCTGGTCTTCAGCGAAAAGTATCGTGTCGGGGTTGGCACCTTTACGCCGTCTGATCCGAAATGCGTTACCGGCGACACCCTGGTACTCACAGACCAGGGGCTACGGAAGCTGGAGGATATCTACCTCCAGCTTCCGTACAAACCACGCGAGGATGAGTTTGTACCTTTTGAGACCACTATCCTGGGTATCGACGGCCCTGAAAAGGCGACAAAGTTCTACTGTGGCGGGTTCCAGCCCATCTACGAGCTAGAGACGAATCTTGGTTATACAATTCGTGGAACAGCCAATCACCCGCTCCTTACCTTGATGCCTGGTGGCGAGGTGGTCTGGAAGAAGATCGCTGAGTTACAAACAGGCGATTATGTGGCGTTGGCGCGCGGCAGCCATGTGTTCGGACAGAGCGCTACATTGCCAGAAAGCTTTTATCCGCTCCCTCGCCAACCGCGAACAATGACACCTGAACTTGCATATTGGCTGGGCTTGTTGACTGCCGAGGGAAGCGTTACACCCTACGAGACCTGGTTCGTCAATGGTTCCCAGGCACTCATCGATCGTTTCGCAACATTGACACGCTCCCTGTTCGACCTGGAGGCTATACCTCATCGCAAGGCAGAGACATACAACTACAACATCTCTATCAGCAACAAGGCTCTCAGCACTTGGCTGCGAGGTGAGTTAGGTATCGCACGTGGCTCCCATGCAAAGTCTGTGCCGGCATGTGTGCTTGCCAGTAGCAAGGCTGATATACTTGCCTTTCTGGAGGGTCTCTTCTGGGGAGATGCAACGATTCGTGGCAACAAACAAGGATCTAATACCTTTAAATTTACGAGCAAGTCACGCAAGCTCGCTCGCCAGGTGCATATATTGCTGCTCAATGTAGGTATTGTTGGTTCATTCTGGAGCCATACAGACAACGATGAGTTGTACTACAATGTCACTTTACGCGGTGACCAGGTGCTAGACTTGGTTGAGTTGATTCCATCACTGCGTGACAAAGCAACATCACCTATACGCGAGACGCGCAGTGATAAGACGAATTATGACCACCTGCCCCATGGTGCAACGCTGCTAAACGGGCATGGAGGTGATAGCTACCTCGCTCGCGTACTAACAGGTGATCGACAACTCTCGTATAATCGCGCACGGACAGTTCTGGCTGAGAAGCCGGAACTGGCGCATACCATGCTCGCTACCCTGGTGCGCCAGGACTATCTCTGGCTAACGGTGCGCGAGGTACGCCAGGCAGGTATCGAGCCGGTCTACGATCTGCTTGTGCCGGGGACACACTCATTTGTTGCAGATGGGTTTGTGCAGCATAACAGCCAGGATATCAGCGAGCTTGTCGGCGGCATTGACCTCTCCACCATCGGTGAAGTCGGGGTCGAAAGCGACCCACGAGCCTACCGCTTCGACGGCGAACTAAACATCGCCAACCGTGGCATCATGGAATTTGTGGAAATGCTGAAAACCGATGAGAAGTTCCTCTATGTCTTGCTCACACTCAGCCAGGAACAAAACATCAAAACCGGGCGTTTCAGCATGATCTATGCCGATGAAGTGGTCGTTAGCCATACGAATGAACATGAGTACCAGTCTTTCGTGGGCAATAAAAAATCGGAAGCGTTGCAAGACCGCATCATTCTTGTCAAAGTGCCCTATAACCTGCGCGCCTCCGACGAGATCAAAATCTACGAAAAACTGCTCAAGCAGAGCGCGTTGCAAAACGTACATATCGCCCCCTACACGCTGCGTATTGCCAGCATCTTCGCCATTCTTACACGCCTTGAACCTTCAAAGAAGGCGGGCATGAGCCTGATGAAGAAGCTGAAGCTCTACGATGGTGAGGATATCGAAGACTTCAAGCAGAAAGATATCAAAGAATTGCAAGAGGAAGCGGTACGCGAAGGCATGGATGGCATTTCTCCACGCTATGTCATCAACCGCCTATCAAGTGCTCTCGTCAAGCAGAATACCACCTGTATTAACCCGATTGATGCTCTGCGTGCGCTGCGCGATGGACTCGATCAGCACACCAGTATTACACGTGAAGAGCGCGAGCGCTATTTGAACTTCATCCAGGAGGCGCGCAAAGAATACGATGATATGGCAAGGAAAGAGGTACAGCGAGCCTTTGTCTACTCCTATGAAGAGTCGGCGAAGACTCTGCTGAACAACTACCTGGATAACGTCGAAGCCTACTGTAATAAAACCAGGCTGCGTGACCCCATTACCGATGAAGAGATGGAGCCTGATGAGCAGTTGATGCGCTCGATCGAGGAGCAAATTGGCATCACCGAAAACGCCAAGAAATCCTTCCGCGAGGAAATTCTGATTCGCATCTCCTCGCTGGCACGTAGAGGACAGACCTTCGAGTACACCAGCCACGAGCGCCTCAAGGAAGCAATCGAAAAGAAGCTCTTCGCCGACCTTCGCGACGTAGTCAAAATCACGACTTCAACTCGCACCCCCGACAAAGAGCAACTTCGCAAGATCAATGAAGTTGTGAACCGCCTGATGACGGAGCATGGCTACTGCCATGTTTGCGCAAACGAGATCTTACGCTATACAGGCAGCTTGTTGAATCGATAATAGTTGCGGTACAAGACAATGTCTGTCTCGTTAACCGCAGTGTATACCGGATATCACGGGCGCGACTGATCGCGCCCCAGCCGTTTCGCGACTGGAAGGAGTGTGCTCCATGTCTGTCTCCCAACATGACTGGTCTTTGCACCGCAAAGGGCAGGTCGATCAGGAACGCCATAAAGAGAAGATCCGCGAAGCAATCAAGAAAAATTTAGGCGACATCGTTAGCGAGGAGAGCATCATTCTCTCCGATGGCAAGAAGATGGTGCGCGTGCCGATTCGCTCTCTCGATGAGTACCGTTTCCGCTATGATCCTGGTCGCCAGCAGCATTCGGGTCAGGGCAATGGCAAGAGTAAAGTCGGAGATGTCGTAGCCCAGGAACCACGACCTGGTAAAGGCAAAAAAGGTGATGCAGGTAAAGAAACAGGCTACGACTACTACGAAGCAGAAATCACCATGGAAGAACTCGCGGCCATGATCTTTGAGGATCTTGGACTGCCCAACCTCGAACAGAAACGCCAGCAGGAACTCCAGACCGATGCAGTGCGCTTCACCGATGTACGCAAAAAAGGTCCCCTGACGAACCTTGATAAAAAGCGCACTATTATGGAGAACATGAAGCGCAATGCCGCCAAAGGTGAAGCAAAATTCAAAGATATCAAGTCGGACGACCTGCGCTTTAAGGTCTGGGAGCCTACAATTAAATACCAATCCAACGCTGTCGTGATAGCCATGATGGATGTCTCGGGCAGCATGGGTGAATTCGAAAAGTATATCGCACGCAGTTTCTACTTCTGGATGGTGCGGTTCCTGCGCACGAAATACAACAACGTGCAGATCGTCTTCATCAGTCACCATACAGAGGCCAAAGAGGTCACCGAAGAGGAGTTCTTTCACAAAGGTGAGAGCGGAGGCACACAGGTCTCCTCCGCCTACGAACTTGCCCTGGAGATTATCAAGGAACGCTACAATCCCGACGATTGGAACATCTATCCTTTCCACTTCTCCGATGGCGATAACCTACCCTGGGACAACGACCGCTGCGTACAGTTGGTTACCAGACTGATGGAACTCTGCAACATTTTTGGCTATGGCGAAATCCGTGAGGGGCATTACCGCTCACCCAGCACGCTGATGTCGGCCTACAATAAAATCAGCGACAGGAAATTTACTGCCGTGACCATCTCAGATAAGAAAGAGGTCTATCCTGCGCTGCGGAAATTCTTTGCGCAGCGCGACCCCGTTTCCACAAGATAACTGTCTAGATAAAGGGAGCTTCCTGATGGCAGATAGCGATATTGAACGGTTACGTGATTCGATCGATCATGCCTGGGACGAAGCGCGCAATTTTGGGCTGGATCCATTTCCCACACACTTCGAGCTAGTGCCCGCAACCATTATGTATGAATTTGCCTCCTATAGTTTACCCGGTCGCTTTAGCCATTGGACGCATGGGAAAGCATATTACAGGCAAAAGATGCAATATGACTTTGGGTTGAGCAAAATCTATGAGATGGTCGTAAACACCAACCCAAGTTATGCCTTTCTCATGGATATGAATAACCTGCTACAAAATACCTTTGTAGCCGCGCATGTCTTCGGTCACACTGACTTTTTCAAAAACAATGCCTACTTCCAACATACCTCGCGCCGCATGATCGACAAGGTGAGCATTCACGCCGAGCGCATAGCCAAGTACGAGTTCGACCATGGGAAGGCAGAAGTTGAGCGTTTCCTCGACGCGGTGCTTTCGATTCAAGAGCATGTGGACTATAACCTTTTCATTCGTGATAACAAACCCGGCAAAAAAGATGAGAAACCTGTCGCACAGATCACAAGTGAGTATGACGATCTCTGGGGTTTTGAGAGGAAAGCGAAAAAGGCGGAAGAGGAACGAGAGAAACGATTGAGCAAACCACCCAAATTTCCTGAGAAGCCGGAGAAGGATATCTTACAATTTTTGATGCTCTACGCTCCGCATCTTGAGCCCTGGCAGCGCGATATCATAGAGATTGTGCGCACAGAGATGCTTTACTTCGTGCCGCAAATGCAAACCAAGGTAATGAACGAAGGCTGGGCTTGTTTGGTTTCTGCAAGTCTTGTACTTACTGAATGTGGACTACTACGATATGATGCATTACATGAACTGCTTGCACAGGGTGAAACCGTTACAGTTGGCAGTGGCAATGGAGAGCAGGACAAAATCGCCGACCGTCACATTCGGCGTAACGCGCCTACCATACGCTTGCGTACTCGGCGTGGACTGGTGTTAGAGGGGGCTGAAGAACATAAACTCAGCGTGGGTCCAGATCAATGGATTACGCTGCAAGATGTGAAGGTCGGACAGTGTATCCCATTAAGCGTCGGCGATAACATCTGGTCCGATCAACTTGTACCACTTATACACCCTGTACCTATGGTTTCCGCCACGGTTGAAGATGTAGCAAAGGCAGCGAGTGTTGGTGTTCATACCGTGTATCGTTCACTGAGTGGCAAGACGGAGTATGCTAAAGACCGTATCGCAGTTGCTATTCAGAATACAGGCTATACGTTCGGCAACAGTGGCAAGCCCCAACACTCTCTTCGATTCCCGCTTGTTGCGCCAACATATGTCACCGAATCATTTGCCGAGTTTCTCGGTTATCTCATCGGAGATGGCAATATCCATGTTACCAAGAACGCTATAGGCTATACGACAGGCGACCGTGAGTTAGCGGATCGTTACGCCTTGCTCGTGCGAGAATTGTTTGCGATTGAAGCTACTCCCTACTGGGATGACAGAACGTTTAATGGCAAAGGCGGCAGATGGCGCGTCGTTTTCTACTCGGCCAATGTGCTTGACTTATTGGAATCGCTCGGAATTGATTTGCATGCAAAGGCGCGAGGGAAACGCATACCAGATTGTGTTTTGCGCTCACCTAAATCCGTAGTAAGCACATTCGTGCGTGCGTACTTCGATTGCGATGGATGCGCATCGGTCAAACAAGGAGTGATTCTCTCCACTTTTAGTGACGATATCGCTCAGACGCTACAAATTTTGCTGCTGAACTACGGTATTCTCTCTCGCCGTCGTGGGGTGAACGTATGGATTAGTGGCAAGTCAGCAGAGGTGTTCGCGCAAGAAATCGGCTTTGGTCTAACTCGCAAGCGGGAAAATCTGCACCAATATATTGCCAACCACAGGTGGTTTCTCAAGGAAGATCCGACTGATGAAGTAGTCAGCATTGAGCATGACGTAGCTGATGTGTATGATATCACCGTTGATCAGACGCATCGCTACGTTGCCAATGGCATGCTACATCACAATAGCCTATGGCACTCTAGAATCATGCGAAAATTGGGTGATGTCGGCGTGATCTCCGACTCCGAAACCGTTGAGTTCGCTCAACTGCACTCAGGTGTACTCTCCCCATCTCCCACCTCGCTCAACCCATACTACCTGGGCTTCAAGATATTCGAAGACATCGAGGAGCGCTGGGATCATCCTACCAGAGAGGAGCAGGAGCGATCAGGTCGTAAAGCGGGGATGGGGCGTCAGAAGATCTTCGAGGTACGCGAGTTAAATAACGATGTCTCCTTCCTGCGTAACTACTTAACCAAAGACCTTGTGAAGGACCTCGACCTCTACATTTATAAAAAAGAAGGGGATGAGTGGGTCATCGTGGAGAAAGACTGGGAAAAGGTGCGCGATGGTATCGTTGCCAGCTTGACCAACTTCGGTTATCCATACCTGGTTATTGACAATGGCGATTATCGTGGGAATAGCGAGCTGTACATCAAGCATCTCTTCGAAGGTCAGGAACTCGACCTGGTCTACGCTGAGAAGACTCTTCAACATGTGTATCTGTTGTGGGGCCGTCCCGTGCATTTAGAGACGGTCTACGAGGATAAGCGCATTCTCCTCACCTACGATGGCGAGAGAAACTCGAAGAGTACGCTGGAAAAGTAACCCACCGGATATTCAGAACAAAAAACACAGGGAGAGCTTCCACCTGAGTACGTGTGGAGGCTCTCACTTTTCTGAAAGGCTATTCAGCCTTCGGCTGATCAGTCGTAGGTACCTCAGCCGCAGGCTCTTGTGCGCTGACCTGCAAGGCAGGTTGGCTCAACACTTGTTCACCACGCTCAAGTAACCTCTGGGCGGTATCACGTCCCCCGAGGCCGAACGCAAGTCCAAACGCAAGCGCGGAACCGAAAACAATGGCTCCAAACAGCTCAATGACTAGCGCCGTGGCAATCTGAAGCTGCGTAAGAGCCATCAAAGTCGCAAAAAGGATAATAGCCCAGCGAGAAATCTCAGCAAACACATTGGGGTTCCCGATTTTGGCAGTAGCCGTTGCGCCACGCACAATGTCAGCAACAACTGTGGCAAGCAAGGTACCAAAGAAAAGGATCAGGATTGCAACGATTACACTGGGAATATACGAAATAAGTACGTTTAAGATGACAGTAATTGAGGTGAGACCGAGTGTCTCCAATGCTGGCACCAGAAAAACAAGCAGGATAAACCAGTAGACAATTTGACCCAGGAAATCAGCCGGATCCAACCTGATGCCCATGCGCTGTTCGAAGGTGCTCAGGCCAATTCGATTGGAAAAGTTATCGAATCCCACCTTGCGCAAAAGGAAAGTAACGGCTTTGCCTAGCGCTTTTGCAAGGAGCCAACCTACAAGGAGAATTACGATGAAACCAATCAACTTCGGGATGAAATCGAAGATCAGTGTTAGCGCCGTACTTAACGAGGTCAGGATTGCTTGACCCCAGTTCGTAATAGCTGGCATTGCAGGTTCCTTTCTAAAATCCCATTTGGCTTAGTCATTCGCGACTGAAGCCACATTACGCTCCTAAATAGCACGAATTGCCCGGAGCTATTCTATATAAACGTAAGTATATAGCTGTTGCGTTTGAGAAACAAGGGGTTACGCATGGTTGTGTGGAATGTTCTCATAAATAAGAAAGGCCTTCTTGAAGAAAGGCCCTTCGCTCTATTTTTCAATCTTCAAAGCAAGCTACCAGTATCGTTCCTCTTTCCAGGGATCGGCGTGATTGTGATAACCACGCTGCTCCCAGAAGCCGGGGCGGTCGCGTTCCATAAATTCCAATCCATCGAGCCACTTCGCGCTCTTGTAGAAGTAGAGTTTCGGTACCAGTAGGCGCACAGGACCCCCGTGTTCGCGAGCCAGGTCTTCCCCGTCATGCTTGAGGGCAATCATCACATCGTCGTCATCGAGATCGGCAAGCGGCATATTCGTTGTATAGCCGGTCCATGAATGCGCCATCACAAACTTCGCGCTGGGCAAAGGTTTGGCACGCTGCAAAATCGCGCGGATATGCACTCCCTCCCACGTATTGTCATAGCGGCTCCAGGTCGTTACGCAGTGAATATCAGTGCTCAATGTTGTGCGTGGCAAAGCCAGCAATTCTTCCCACGTTAACTCAAAGGGATTCTCCACATTACCGGTGATCCTCAGTTTCCAATCACTTGGGAGCTGATTTGGTGCGCGCTCATAACTTAATACCGGCCATTTTTGCGTCAGGTATTGTCCGGGTGGAAGACGGTCTTTCCCGTCAGAAAGCTTCTCTATTTGCGTTGCAGATTTTTTACCAAACAGTGGCATGAGTGAGCTACTCCTTTGTCTCTTTTATCTGGGTATAATATCAGTAGCGGTTACGCAACTATCATTGAGAACGGTTTGATAACAAAAACTATTCCGTGGTAAGCTATTGACGAGCGCGTTACCATTAGAAGCAGAAGCGTTGCTTATTCCCTTATCATCGGATCGAATATATCAGGAGAGACTGCCATGATTATCTTACTACTGGCTCTCATCGGTGCCCTTCTTGTTATGGCCATACTCAGCATTGGCCGGCTCGCATTTGGACGCCGCGAAGCGTTCGTCGCTCGAAAATTTGTCAGGTGGTTCACCGGGTACTTTATCTTCAACTACTTATTCTGCCTTTTGATCCTCTACGTCTCTGAGCCTGCATTAACCGGCCCTTTTGGAGGGTGGCAATGGATA
>JBKPAZ010000125.1:0-17282 GCA_046726655.1 Chloroflexota bacterium | reverse complement strand
ATCACCGACCGCGCTGATTGTGGTCGCAATCACCTGCGGTATTACCGCGCTTTTTGCCGCTTCGATAGCTGTGTTCCAGTTGGATATTAAACGCGTGCTAGCTTACTCAACCATCAGCCAGCTCGGCTATATGTTCATGAGCGAGGGAGCTCATAATTATAGTGGCGGTATGTTTCTCCTGACTGAGCATGCTTTCTTCAAAGCACTGCTCTTCCTGGCCGCAGGTGCAGTAATCCACTCCCTTGGTGGAGAGCAGGATATGCGCGAAATGGGGGGATTGCGTTATCGCCTTAAGATCACTTTCTGGACATTCTTGATTGGAGCGTTGGCTATCAGTGGAATACCCCCCCTTGCAGGCTTTTGGAGTAAAGACGATATTCTCAGCTCGTTATTGGCCAATGCCACCTCAGGTGGAGGTCCGGTTTTCTATCTGCTCTGGGGTATCGGCATACTTACAGCAGGTTTGACCGCTTTCTACATGTTCCGGCTTTTCTTTGGTATCTTCGCAGGTGGTTATCGAGGAACTGGATCTGCTGAACATGCTGATGAGGAAGAAGAGGAAGAGGAAGACATAAGGCATGGTCACCAGCCCAGGAGTGATTACGAGATCTATGAATCTCCGCCTGTGATGACGGTTCCAATGATGATCCTGGCCGTGCTTTCTATCATTGGGGGCTTCGTGGGTTCATTCGCACTGTTTGGTGACCCTTCTCTGCATCCTTTTGCAACGTTTTTGAATCCCGTTTTTACGAATCCACAATGGACAAATGTGCCGGTACAGGTTCCTGTGGCTTCATTATCGGTTCAGTGGCTTTCAACGAGCTCGAGTGTCGGGCTTGCATTATTGGGCATCCTGGGCGCCTGGACTTTGTATCGAAACGGCTTCTTCTATAAAGAAAACAATAACCCGCTCTACCAGTTGGTACTGCATAAGTACTATGTCGATGAGTTTTTCATCCTGGTGCTCATCCGGCCCGTTGTCTGGACAGGTCGAACAGCATCCCGCCTGCTTGAGCGCGACGTGCTTGATGGCGGCAGCCGAGTAGTGGGGAAGGTTTTCGTTGGTGCGAGTGGATTGCTGCGCCGCTTGCAAACGGGCTATGTGCGCAATTATGCTCTAGCGATTCTGCTCGGCGTCATATTGATTATCGTCTACTATGCGGTGAGGGGGTAGAGGTATGTTTCCATTGTTATCGCTCATCACTTTCCTACCATTGCTTGGTGGCATCGTTATTCTGCTCTTTCCCAAAGAAAGATTGAATCTTACACGCTGGACAGCGCTGGGTGTTGCATGGGCTGACCTTTTAATCGTTCTGGGTCTAGTGTTAGCCTATTCACAGGCTAACCTGGCTGTTGGATCTACAATTGTAGGCTCAAGTCCAACCAGTACATTCTTTTCCAATGTAAATGAACAAGCAGCATGGATTTCTACGCCTGGATTCTCTCTCGACTACAGCCTTGGCGTCGATGGCATCAGCCTGTTACTTGTTACACTCACCGCTTTGTTAACAGTTGTATGTATTGGAGCTTCTTTCAGAATCGAGCAGAAGGTCAAGAATTACATGGCCTTTATGCTACTGTTGGAGTGCGGTATCATCGGCGTTTTTCTTTCCACCAACCTCTTCCTCTTCTATATTTTCTGGGAATTGATGCTGATACCGGCCTATTTCCTGGTCGGAAGCTGGGGAGGTGAACGCCGGGTGTATGCGGCAATCAAGTTTGTGCTCTATACTTCTATAGGAAGCCTCTTAATGCTCGCTGGTATCATTGCCCTTGGATACTACCACCAGCAAGTAGTAGGAGGACCCTACACGCTGGATCTGGCAACCTTACTTAACGGTAAACTCGATCCTACTATTCAACTCTGGTTATTTCTGGCCTTTGCCGCGGCTTTCGTTGTAAAAGTACCTTTCGTGCCATTCCATAGCTGGTTGCCAGATGCCTATAGTGAAGCGCCTGCTCCTGTGACAGCTATGCTGGCAGGGGCAATGTCAAAGACAGGAGCATATGGATTTCTGCGCTATTGTATACCGCTCTTTCCCAGTGCAGCACATACGCTTGCTCCACTCTTCGAAGTTTTAGCCGTGATTGGTATCCTCTATTGCGCCCTGCTGGCGCTGGTGCAAACCGATATCAAGCGATTGCTCGCTTACGCCAGCATCAGTCATTTAGGCATCGTCATGCTGGGCATGTTTTCTTTCAACATACAGGGTGTCGAGGGATCAGTCCTACAAATGGTGAACCACGGCATCACGATTGCTGCGCTGTTCCTGATTGTAGATTTTATCGAGGCGCGTACAGGAACACGTCGCTTGAGTGACTATGGGGGACTTGCCACCCGTATTCCTGTGATGGCGACTGTTTTACTGATTGCTTCTCTCTCGGCACTTGGTCTGCCTGGTCTGAACAGTTTCGCGGGCGAGTTCCTGGCGCTGATCGGTGTCTTCCGCAGTAGCGCAGTCTTTGGCATACTGGGCACAGCCGTAATCGTGCCTGCGGCCTGGTATATGATTCGTCTCTTTCTAGGCATGATGGAGGGGCCACACCAGAAGGAAGGTGTGGTAGCTTCACTTATGCGCAAGGGCACACTAACGGATATACAATTGGGCGAGTTTATGACGATCTTGCCGCTGCTTCTATTGATTTTTTACATTGGGCTACATCCAAATGCGATCACCTTTTTGATGGAGCCGTCAGTAGTGAATACACTACAAAATTTTGCAAGCGCCTTAATGAGGTAATAGTGTTATCGTAGTAGGGGCAATCCTTGAGATTACCCTGGGACTGGGGCTGATGGTCGCCCTGGGGGGTTCTTCTATGTCGTTTACATATACAGCATCTGCCGCCGATTGGGGGCGTATCGCACCAGAACTGGTGCTGGCAGTCGTTGCGCTGCTGGTTCTAATGGTCGATTTACTGCTACCACAACCAGGCAAAAACCAAAAAGGCAGCGCAAACTTCTTATTATTGCCCTTGCTGAGCCTCTTTGGATTGGGAGGAGCTATTGTCGCAACCATTATGCTCTTTATTTTCGGAGATCACCTGCCTGCCTTTAATTCGATGATCGGCTCCGATCAAGGATCACTCTTTGCATATATCATTGTCTTATCCGCGAGTGCTCTTGGAATACTGCTCTCTCCCGCTTATCTGAAACGCCTGAATCTTGTACACCAGGGAGAATATTACGCTCTCATGGTGCTTGCTACGATTGGCATGATGATCCTGGCAGCAGCCATCAGCTTCCTGACTGTTTTCCTGGGCCTGGAAATGCTCTCACTAGCTCTCTATATCCTAAGCGGCTTTGTCCTACGGCGCAGCAGCTCCCAGGAATCGGGTATGAAATATTTCTTGCTCAGTTCGTTCGCATCAGCGTTCTTACTTTACGGCATTGCCATGACCTATGGCGCAACAGGTAATACATCGTTTGCTGGTATACATAGCTTTCTGGAAAGTCACCTACCAATGACTCGCTCTCCCATTCCAACGGCGGTAGGACCGCTACCTACACTTCTCCTCATTGGTATGGGCTTGCTGATAGTCGGATTCGCCTTCAAAGTATCGGCGGTGCCTTTCCAGGCCTGGACACCTGATGTCTATGAGGGTGCGCCTGCTCCGGTCACAGCGTTTATGTCCGTTGGCACCAAGGCCGCCGCGCTGATCGCTTTCGCGCGTGTCTTTGATGTCATGCTGCCAGTAGTCAGGCCAGATTGGGAACCTGTCATATTGGCCATCACGATTCTGACAATTGTTGGCGGTAACGTCATGGCGCTTGTACAGAGCAACGTTAAGCGTATGCTGGCATATTCCAGTATTGCGAACGCAGGCTATCTCTTGATAGGCGTTGTGGCTGGAGGGGCGATCGGACTTTCGGCTATTCTCTTCTACTTGTTATGCTACACATTCATGAACCTGGGAGCATTTGGAGTTGTCTCCGTCTTGGAGCGTGCAGATAATACAGGCAGTAGCTTGAGGGAAATACGAGGCCTGTGGTTTCGTCAACCTGTACTAGCTGGTCTTCTAGCATTCTTCATGCTTGCATTGGCAGGTTTCCCCCCTATGGCTGGTTTCGCTGCTAAATATTATATGTTTTATGCTGCATTGCAGAGCGGTCATCCCGAACTCTTGATTATTGGCGTACTCGCCAGTGTTCTTGGCATGTATTACTACCTGCGTGTCATCGCTGTTATGTTTATGGAGAAAGAAGCTGTCCCGACGGCGGTACCAGCAACACCCGCACCTATTCCCGGCAAGCGCATCTCTACAAAGCCGAGTGAGGCAGGTGCTGGCACAGCTACAGCCGTTGCGGTAAAGGCGCCATCAAAGACGACAGTTGAGCAGAACCTTGCGACAGCAGGCTGGACTACATGGACAGCACTGGGTATAGCCGCTCTGGGAACATTGGCGATGGGCACGTTGTTGCCATTTTGGCTGGTTGACCTGGCGTTACAAGCGGCAAGAATGATGTTGATACTGGGAAGATAAAATCTTTCAACCAAATTTCTGCCGCGAGGAGCCCCATCTTCAGATGTGGGGTGACGCAGGCGTCTCTTCGGAGAGGGGGCCAGTTTCCGCTTTTGACTCTGCCGAAAAGAAGGTGTCTGTGAAATGAAAAAGACCTTTCGGTACCGGATCTATCCAACCAAGAAGCAGCAGACCACGCTCAACAGGTGGCTTGCCCTCTGTTGCGAGACCTATAACGCGGCACTGCAGGAGCGACGGGACGCCTACCGCATGGCGGGCGTTTCGGTTGGGTTCGCCCAGCAGTGCGCAGAACTGCCTGCGTGCAAAGAAGTGCGCCCGGAGCTGGCAGAAGTCAACGCCCAAGTGCTTCAGAACGTGGTCAAGCGCGTGGACCTGGCCTTCCAGGCGTTTTTTCGGGGGTGTGCCAAGGGTGAGCGCATCGGCTATCCCCGCTATCGTTGCAGGTCCCGCTACGATAGCCTGACGTTCCCTCAGTATGCTTCCCCCGGCACACAAGGCTGTTTTGCTTTTTCGCAGGACGGTAAGCTGGTACTCTCCAAAATCGGCCACGTGAAAATGGTGCAGCATCGTCCCCTCAGAGGCACGCCCAAGACGGCCATCGTCAGGAGAAGTTCCACTGGCAAATGGTACGTCTCGGTCTGCTGCGACGAGGTGGAACCGGTCGCGTTGCCTGCCTCGCCTGAGCAAGTTGGCGTCGATGTGGGTCTCAAGGTCTTCGCCTACCTCTCCGACGGGCGGCAGATTGCAAATCCGCGTTTCTTTCGCCAAGAAGAGCACGCGCTGGCAAAGGCCAATCGCAGGCTCTCGAAAACGGAGAAGGGGACAAAGCAACGCCGCCGTCGCAAACAGGAGCTGAGCCGCGTCCATGAACGCATCCGGCACCGCCGTGAGAACTTTGTGCAGCAGTACACGCGCCGGCTTGTCAATCAGTACGGGGTGATTGCGGTTGAGGCGCTGGTGGTGGGCAACCTGGTGAAGAACAACAAGCTGGCGAAAAGCATCGCAGATGCGTCGTGGTCTGCGTTCTTTCAAACACTGTGCAGTAAAGCGGAAGAAGCTGGCCGCACGGTGCTGAAAGTTCCCCCGGCGCACACATCGCGTACTTGTTCGGGCTGCGGGCACACGCAAGACATGCCGCTCTCGGTACGTGTGTACGAGTGTGGGCGGTGCGAGCTCGTGATCGATCGAGATCATAACGCTTCTCTGAATATCTTGCACAAAGCCGTGGGACGACACGGCTGAGTCATTCCAGAAGCCCCGGCTTGAGCCTCGGGGAGTCGTCACATTCTAGGAAATGGTAGAGCCCAAATCCAGATACACGCGGCAAATGCCACTCCTCCAGCAATCACAAAAAGGTGGAAAACTTCGTGGAAACCCAACACTTTAGGGAAAGGATCTGGTTTCTTTCGAGCGTAGATAACTGCGCCGATTGTATAAAGGATGCCGCCGAGAGCGAGTGTTTCCAGGGCTGTCCAGGGGAGTTTATTTAAGAAGGCGGGTAAAGCCAGAACCGCTACCCAGCCCATGCCAATATAGAGACTGGCAAGTACCCAGCGAGGAGTCTTCAGTGTGAAGAACGACAGGCCAACGCCAAGCGCTGCTAATAGCCAGATAACTACCAGGATTGCGTTTCGGGGCCATCCACTCAGGATGTTAAAGCAGAGCGGAGTATAGGTACCCGCGATCAGGATGAAGATGTTCGCATGGTCAATCGTGCGTAAGGCACGACGTTGAGGCTCGGGCCAGATGCCAATGTGATAAATAGCGCTGACTGTGTATAGCTCGATCATGCTCAGACCAAAGATTAACATGGAGATCATGCGAGGTATGTCCCACCGGCTCATCCAGCACAGGGCCACTGTTAATGCAATAGCTGCCAGTGCCGCTACAGCATGAAACCATCCACGTAATAGAGGCTTTTTCATCGATATAGTTTCTATAGTTTGTGTTCGTTCTTGTATCATTGTCTTGCAATATTTCTTTTATGCTACTTCAGTATATGATGTTTTCGGGTAAATAGCATCGTTGCTAGCTAACACAAAAAGGGTGCCTCTATGGCGATACAATAGAGACACCCTTACCACTAGACAGTTACTACATCATGCCGCCCATACCACCCATACCACCCATACCGCCTGGCATAGCGCCAGCGCCCTCTTCCTCGGGTGCATCAGTAATGAGCGTATCAGTGGTGAGAAACATGCCAGCGATACTGGCTGCATTTTGCAAGGCAGAGCGTGTCACCTTCACAGGATCGATGATACCTGCTTTGAACATATCCACGTACTTGCCCTCGAGTGCATCGAAGCCGTGCCCACGAGCGCTTCTGCGTACATCATTGGCCGTGACGGCCCCATCGCGGCCAGCATTCTCAGCGATCTGGCGCAGAGGCTCCTCAAGCGCGCGGCGCAGGATGTTCACACCCGTCTGCTCGTCGCCAGCGAGAACCTCTACCTTGTCCAGCGCGGGAATCGCGTGGATCAGCACTGAACCGCCGCCTGCCACGACGCCCTCTTCAATGGCTGCACGTGTTGCAGAAAGAGCATCTTCAACACGATGCTTTTTCTCTTTGAGTTCTACTTCGGTAGCTGCGCCCACTGAAATCACGCCAACGCCACCTGCCAGTTTGGCCAGGCGCTCTTGCAGTTTCTCACGATCATAGTCACTTGTGGTCTCTTCGATCAAGGCGCGAATTTGCCGTACGCGAGCCTGAATAGCCTCTTCCTTACCGGCGCCCTCCACGATTGTTGTGGTATCTTTATTAGCCGTCACTGTGCGGGCACGACCAAGGTCGCGCAGTGTAGCGTTCTCCAACTTGAGGCCGGCTTTCTCAGTAATCACCTTGCCACCAGTTAGAATGGCGATGTCTTCCAACATGGCCTCGCGACGATCACCAAAGCCGGGTGCTTTAACTGCAAGGACATCGAAGGTGCCGCGCAGCTTGTTCACTACCAGAGTTGCCAGCGCCTCGCCATCTACATCCTCAGCAATAATGACCAGTTCTTTGCGACCTGTCTGTACGACGCGCTCCAACACTGGTAGAATGTCTGCAATCGCGCTAATCTTTTTATCCGTGATCAGGATATAGGGGTTCGAAAGGTCGGCCTCCATGCGGTCCATATTGGTCGCCATGTAAGCGGAGATATAGCCGCGATCAAACTGCATGCCTTCGGTATATTCTTTCTCCATTGCAAGGCCGCGGCCCTCTTCAACGGTGATTACACCATCTTTGCCGACCTTGTCCATGACCTCAGCGATTAGCGAACCAATTTCTGGGTCAGCCGCTGAAATTGAGGCGACCTGGGCAATCTCCTCCTGCGTTTCGACCTGCTTGCTCATCGACTTAATCTCATCGACGACGGCCTCGACGCCTTTCTCCAGGCCTCTGCGCAAAATCATGGGATTTGCGCCTGCAGCCAGGTTCTTCAGGCCCTCGGTAATAATCGCCTGTGCCAGGACGGTAGCGGTCGTGGTTCCATCACCGGCCACATCATTTGTTTTGGTCGCGACCTCTTTGAGCAACTGTGCGCCCATGTTCTCAAAGGGATCGGCCAGTTCAATATCGCGGGCAATGGTAACACCATCGTTCGTGATTGTCGGTGCTCCGAACTTCTTGTCCAATACTACGTTGCGGCCCTTTGGCCCAAGTGTAACTCTTACTGCGCCTGCCAGCACATCCATTCCCTTCTTGAGGGATTGACGCGCTTGCTCGTCAAATAGCAGTTTCTTAGCCACGAAACATACTCCTATTTTCTTATGGGGCGTGATTTATTGCGCCCATACCTACTCAACAATACCCATAATGTCGCTTTCGCGCAGGATTAAATACTCTTCGCCATCCAATTTGATTTCGGTACCAGCATATTTAGCAAACAGTACCTTTTGTCCAACGCTCACCTCGAGGGTTGTGCGCCTGCCATTGTCCATTACCTTACCTGGCCCAACTGCCAGAATCTCCCCTTCCTGGGGCTTCTCTTTTGCGGTATCCGGCAATACAATACCGCTCTTCGTGACGGTTTCGCTAGATAGCGGCTTGACCACCACGCGATCACCCAGCGGTCGAATCTTTACGCTCACTGTGGTCATACACCAAATCCTCCCTATTTTTCAGGTGCGAGTCTAATCAAAACTCGTGTCATATTTTTAGCACTCTCTTATAGAGAGTGCAAACCAGCTATATAATACACCATTGCAAGCAAGGCTGCAAGGGGATAATTGAACTATTGGATTTCGAGCATTTCTTGTAACTCATTCCAGGCGTACATGAGAGGCGCCTGGTCAAATCCTACCTCTTTTGGTCGCACGTTTACGGTGGTTTCGTTGACCGTTGGTGTCCAGGTGCGATGTCCTGAGCGGCGCACCAGCCCCTGGCGTGCGGCATACTTCAGGAAACCTGCTGCCCGCTTACCCGCCCCGTGTAGTTGTAGCAGTTGTTGATCTACGTGGCGACTAGCCTCAGAGAGCGTTACTGCCATGTGATGCAAGTCATCGGCAAGGTCATCTAACGTGAATGATGATAGCCCTGCGCGACTTGCCTGCATCAGAAAACCGCTGGCAAGCTGAGTACAAGTAAAGCGTGCGCTCTGCAGCCACGCCCTGCGTAGTTGAGCATCCAGTTCCTTTGGGAGTAGCCCTTGAGCATGCTCAAGGGCAGGAGCCAGATCCATAAAGATCCGTAATTTTTGAACGGTCATGAAGTCGTAGATAATGAATATTGGGACAACCCTTGTATCAGGTGGAGCTGATTTTAGCAGGCGGTGCAGACCAGAATTTATAGGGCTGAGTCTACCATAGGGTGAGAGTAGTCCCTCTGGCGAACCATAGAGCGAGCCTCCACGTAACAACCACGCATCAAGTTCAGACAAGTCCTCTTTAATTGCTGATATATTACGCCGTTCTAAAGGACGACGAACAGATCCTACAAATATCTCGGGGTGATAATAGTGCTGAAGTGCATATTGAAAGCGCCAGTCCAGTAGATGTGAAAGCTGGTAAGCCGCGATCTCCTCGTAGGATTTACCTGTAACTGTGGCCAATTCTTCGATAAACATAGGAGCAAGTGCATCACCAACACGCCCATTATACCCCGAACACAGTAAATCGCGGATCCACTCTTCTGCTGGTTGATAGAGGTCGTGGATTGGATATGCGCCCAGCCTTCGCAGTGCTGACCCTATATTCAGCGGACGTATGAGACGCGCGAACCCGCGCGGATTCATTGTAATCCGCGCAAGGTAGCCTGGCGAAAAACCATCACTGCGGAGCGCAAAATGAACGTCTCCTGCTATCCCACGCCATCCCCGGTGAAAGAGGATCCTCGGAACGATTACAATTGGATCCAGGTCACGTTTATGAACCATACCATAGTAGGTTCGTGCTGCCCTACTATCGCACTCTAATCCATGGACTTTGATATCAAAGAGTAGCGTGGTAGAGGCCCAGAATGCGCCCGCAATTGTTGCCCGGCTGATTGCGACCAGCGTTGACTCAAGACGCTTCATCGCACACCTTTCACTATGCAACCGGCTCTTCTGGACTTGAAATGAGAATATGCAGAAAACGCCTTAGCGCATAGAAGACAACAAAGTAGACTACCATCGCAATGAGTGTCGACCATTCAATGGCTGCACCCCCAGTCCCTAACTTTGTATTGGGCACGATACCGTTAAATGGGAAGAGCGGGATTATGGTCAAGGCATAGATGAAACCAGTGAACATGTTATTTGGAGCTGCCCCGATGAGCACTAAGAAAAACTGCATCAGCAACGTTACTTCTAAAACAAACAGAAACCAAAGAAGGTAGTCGTTCAGTTTCCCGATAGCAAATTTGATTGTAAGCGCCTCTTCCTGACCCGTTACGGGACTTTCCCCCACTTCTAATGGCCCGGGTTGAACTGGCTGAGCAACACTTTCATTGGCGGGTGGAGCTTGCACCGGAGACTGCGAGGGAGGGGGCTTGAGTGGCAGTCCTTCCATAGGAGGATAAGCTTCAGTAGGTTGTGGTCTAATCTTTTCATCTGGAAAAGGATTACTGGGATTGTACATCTTGCTCTTCTCCACAAACGTTTTGTTCATGCTGGCCGCGACTGACTACTCCTAAAACGATTATAACATGATTTACAAAGAAGGGCCAGAAAACCCCGTCGTGAACTTATCTGAAGCTTGAGCACGAGATGAACGTCTTTAACGTGAACGGAAACGTGGCTCCAATCGTCTCTCATGGACATCGAGAACGCCTACGCTGACGTTGAGGACACCGCCTTTTCGACCTTTTGATAAATTCATGCAGGCGATGAATGGCCCTCTGCTTGCTGTGTCGTCCCTGCTCACACTCCTCGTCCTGCTGCTCTCTCTAGTAAAAGCGCGGATGGCTCTTCCTTGGAGCGGGAGGTGTGCTCCCGGTTGATCACCCCGCGAGGCGGGATGATGCCTGCTGTATTTCCGCTTTTGTTCCGCTGCGGGAGAATACCACGGAAAGGAGGCGTGTGGTGAAAAAGAGCAAGACCCCGACATTTTTGTTAGCATTGCCGCTTGCTGTCGACCCAGAGCAGGCCAAACGTCTCCGCGCGCATTTTGAGGCAGCGCGTTGTCTCTACAATGCACTCCTGGGTGAAGCCCTCGGGCGGCTCCGTCGCATGCGGTCTGATCCGCAGTGGCAGGTGGCGCGCGCCATTCCACGCACGCAGAAACAGGAACGCGCCGCTGCCTTCTCTCGCTTGCGCCAGCAGTACCGCTTCTCCGAGTACGCGCTGCAAGAGTTTGCAAAGCACGCGAATTGTACCTGGATTGCCGACCACATCGATTCCATGATGGCGCAAACGCTGGCAACCCGGGCGTATCGGGCGGTCAACCGCGTCTGCCTGGGCAAAGCCAGGAAGGTGCGGTTCAAGAGCCGTGGGCGTGGGCTACATAGCGTCGAGAACAAGTGGAGCAAGTCGGGGGTGCGCTTCGTCCTGAAGTCGGCCGAAGAGGGCAACGACGGGTACCTCGTTTGGGGCCGGGATCACCTCCGCGCACTCATCGATTGGCACGACCCGGTGGTGAAGCACGGCCTCTCCCAGCGTCTCAAGTATGCACGCCTGCTTCGACGCAAGGTCTCTAGCCCGAAGGCTCAGGGTGCAGACTGCCTGGGCTACCGGTATGACGTGCAACTCGTGGTCGAGGGCAAGCCCTACAGGAAGCCCCGGCACGTGCCGGGGACCGATGTGATCGGCTTGGACCTGGGACCCTCGACGCTTGCAATTGTCCCACGCGAGGGCGACGCGCGACTGGTTCCGTTTGGTGAGGAGCTGGGTCCAGATTCACGCAAGAAGCGACGCTTAGAGCGTAAGCTCGACCGCCAGCGTCGCGCCAACAACCCCGAGAACTACGACGAGAAAGGACGCATCAGGAAGCGCGGCAAGCAGCACCTCGCCTGGAAGAACAGTCAGGGCTACCTTGCAACACGCCGTCGGCTTACCCAGCAGGAACGCAAACTCGCCGCGCATCGTAAGAGCCTGCATGGGCGACTCGTCAACGAGATCATCCGCGTCGGTAACGACATTCACATCGAGAAGATTTCCTACAAAGGCTGGCAGAAGCGGTTTGGAAAGAGTGTGGGCCTGCATGCCCCAGGGATGCTCGTGGAGCATTTGAGACGCACAGTTGCAAACACTGACGGCACCCTGAGAGAGGTTCCCACACGCTCGACCAAGCTCTCACAATACTGTCACGGCTGCAAGAGGTACGTCAAAAAGCCGCTTGCAGAGCGTTGGCACCACTGTGCCTGCGGGGTAGGCCCCGTGCAACGCGACCTCTACTCCGCGTTTCTTGCCGCCTACCTTCACGCACCAGATTACCTTCCCTCTAGTGCCCAATACGCGCTGTATTGGGGGAGTGCGGAGACGCGCTTGCTGGCAGCACTAGAGGTACTCACACAACGTGCGAGAGAGGGGCAGGTCTTGCCCCGAAGCGTTGGCATCTCCAGCGCCAGAGCGCGTCTGCCCGCAAGTCTCGCGGCTTGCCGACAAGAGCTGGTCTACCGGCGAGGTAGGCTAGAAGCGTTGGCGAGGCCACAAGAACCTCCCACGCTTTTGCCGGGAGAGTCTCGGTTGTCAAGTGCTACGTCGCACTAATAAAACGACACCTTCTGCACGTGCGACGATACGGAAAAGTTTTGAAAGCCCATTGAGTTCACTGGTTGCTTCGGCCCGGTTCTCTATAGTCAAGCCATTAAGATCAACAACCACGTATTGGACAGTATGGTTACATGCAGTCTCCAGGCATACAGAAGGAAATACGGCTAATAGCTGACGCTCGCTCAGATGAGGATTGAGGTTAATTCCTGCAGATACAGAGGCATCAGGTGGAATCAGGGCGAGCAGGCGTTGAATGTGTTGTTCGCGGCTACCTGGCTCATGATCTGCCCAGAATGGATTGAGTTGAGGTATGAGAATCACATAGTTAAGTACGATCATGAATGCAATCCAGGCAAATAGTATCCATTGCAGGCGAAAAACGGAGAGCTTTTTAGCAATGGGAGTCATGCGCTCACCGAATCTCTGCCACTGCTCACGTCGCCATGCAGACAACGTCAATCGCGAGAGACGAGGCTTCAATGATCCGAGTAAACGGTTAGACAGAGTGAGGAAGGACGCATTGAATTGAGCGATGAGACGCGAGGCGGTAGTAAGATGGATAGAAGTGAACAGGGTATTTGCAGACAAACCAGGTGTGGTCAGGGTGGGCTTGGACAGAGCTGCGTTTTCCAGGGCAACAGAGGGCAAGATGGAGGATTCCAGGGCCGGGGCAAGCCCCGCCCCTACTATACGTTGCTGTACATGGGTTGGTTGTTCCTGGCGCCACCGTTGCCAGATCAGAATCAAGCGACGTGTGCCATGTATGGCGGCCAGCATGACGAATGGAATAATCGCGGCATTATACTGGTAGACGCCGCTGTATAAGACGGGTTCGTTGCTGAGTAAGTTTACGGCAAGGCTGGGTAGCGCAGGTAGCAGCCACTCTGGGGCAAGCAATGGCAGAAAACCTATACTACGCACGAGGCCAACAAGGTAATAGAAACGATCCAGAGTGAAGAAGGTAGTAACGAGTAGCCAGGGATGAAAGAGAAGATTTGCAATTGCTGCATCTGGCGAACTCCCCAGGGCTTCGTACCGGTACCAGTAATTGTTGGCCTGAATACCCGGGTAGAAGTGTGGGATAATCACCTTAAAGGCAATCAAACTCCAGAGCAGCCCACCAATAATCAAAGTGGTGCCCAAACGCGGAAGCTTATACTTCCAGATGAGCAAGATACCTAAGCCAGATATAGCGAGAGGGATATCTTCTTTGCACATGCAAGCCAGGACACAGGCAATCAGAAACCATACATAGCGTTTGTAGGCAAGCGCCAGTAGGGCATAGAGCAATAATGGAGTTACCAGGCTAACGGGATGGAAGTCAAAGATATTTAAACCGAGCAATGCTGGAGAAAGTAGATAAGCGGTAGCCATCAGCGCGGCAAGAATAGGCCACTCTGGAAGATACCTGCGTGCGAGGAGAAAGACGGGCAATGCTCCCGACACCAGCGCCAGTGTTTGGAATACGAGCAGGATGCGCGGGTCCGCGCCGAAGGCGTAGAGCAGAGAAAGCGGCAAGATGATCGGCTCAAAATGGATCGCCAGGCGCGTTGGTGGGCCATACCAGTCAATCGCCTGGTTGGTAAACTGAAAGAAGCGTCCATGGATCGTGTTCCAGAGCACCTGGTCCATGTTGCCCAGGTCAAAAGCTCCCGCCTTGAACGTGTCATATCGCAGTATTGCCTGGTGACTCATCTCAAGCGCATACACTACCATGACCAGTACCAAAAGTCCCCAGGCTATTTTTTGTTGTGCGCGCAGGTCAAATCGTTTCATCAAACCTCCGCCTGCGGATACCCCGTCCTTTTCAAGGTGGGGAGGAAGCAGGCATTCCCTTTGTGAGGGTCAGGAACCAGCCCTGACTGCCTAGACAAACGCATAGCCGTAGCCGTCAGCACGTTGGAGGACTCGACAGCAGTGCGCGGGGATCGAATCAACCCCATTGATACTGAAAAACCCACTTTTTCTGACTGCCACACGCCCCATGTGTGTCCCCTGGGCTTTGTAGGGTGTGGGCACTACCGCCAGTACCAGGTCTCCTGTTTGAATCCCGTGCACTCGTTTTTGCCGCATCAAATAGCCGCGCGGGAAGCCGTGTTTGGTAAACAGCGTCCGGCAATACTGGCCTCTACCCGTGGCGCTGATGGGCAGCGTGCGCAGCGTCCCGGCATCGACCCCGGCAAGGTTCCCCACGCACAAGGCATCCAGTGCATGCGTCTTCTCGACTCCAAATCGGGCACGGTTCCACCTTGTGCGCCCACCACTCCAGGTGCCGATGGGCAGGTTCAGCTCGCGGAGCTGTTCCACCAGCGCAAAGCGCGTTGCGTTCACCGCAGCCGCATCCTTGAGCGGAGCTTTTGCCTGCGCCTCCACTTCCGGGTGGCCGAATTCGGCCGCCGTCTGCTTGCCCTTGGCCACGTTGCAGTCGTGGCACGAGAGCACCAAATTACTCGCTCGATGGGAACCTCCCCGGCTGCGCGGTACAAGGTGATCGATCTCGAAAGGCACATCCCCCGCGTGACAGTAGGCGCACCGATGCTGGAACTTCTCTAAGAGGTAGGCTCGCAACTCCCAGCCGGCTAGCTCCCCTCGTTGATACTCGATACCGGCGATTTCCGGGTTCTGCATGAGCGCCAGGTCGAATTTGACGCGCTCCACCTCCAAGCGAGTGAGAGGTGTCCACCGGCCATACCGACGCGCCCAGGTCAGCACATTGCCGATCCGCGAGCGCAGCGAGGGGGGCAACCATCCCCTGGGGCGCCTGCGGTGCTCAAAGCGTGGTGGGCGGTAGCGCAGGTGAGCACTCCTGCGACGGCGGCGGGCGCGTGCTCGCTTTCCCATCGCTTTATGCACCTGCTCGCCCCGGTGGCCTACCTCCGCGAGGTGGACGGCGTGATGGACCTCGCCCTGCGGGGCCTCTTCCACCCGCGCTACGGCCATCCCGCTCGTTTTGGCCCCGGGATCGATCTTCAGAACCAGAGGCTGTAACACCGACTCCTCCACTCGGCGATCTTTGAGGCGAATCACAAACGGGGAGAGCCGGTGGACCACCGCTCGTCCACGTGAGAGCAACAGTCGCGCCTTTTTCGGCGTGCAAGGCATTAGCGGTTTCTTGTGTCTATCAAGCACAAAGACCATGGTTCTTTTCCCTTATCGGAACCCTTTACAGGGCTGTTTGACGCACCTGAACCGGCGTGTTCAGGTGTCTCCCCTCGCCAAGGTTGGAACGGCTTTTTGGGCTCTGCGCACCGTCCGGACTCCTGCCGGGCTTTTAACGAGAGAGCGGCAGAGCGGCCCACTGAGGAAGCATGTGCCGGTGCCATGACCATTCCAACAGAGCGCCTGCATCTGGCTGCCTGTGCCATTAGGCGCTGAGGCTGGACACTACGAGCCTGCTTTCGCAAGCTCATCCCCTTCTCGGAGATGGAGTTCGTGACTGCATCTTTTCAAATTCTGATTATCGCTCGCCAGATACCAACGCCGACTAGAAGCATACATAAGTAAACGAGCACATATTCCGGCCAGTCACCGGATCGAAATCGCCAGTGTGGATCAGGTGGAAAGCCAAAGCGTTTATGATACGGCCAGAGCAACGGTACGCCACCTTGCGTCAAACCATCGGCTGCAATATGTATGATACACCCAAACAGCACAGCAACAAAGACCAGGTGTGACGCTCCTATTAATTGGGCGGGAAGGATGAAGCCTCGTTGGGCCAGGAGAAATACTACCAATTGTTCCAGGCCTATCGCCAGGAATGAACCCAGTAACAAACCCAGGAGACTATGAAAAATGGTTCGGTGGCCTGCAATATGCTGAATCTCTTTACTGACCCAACCGAACTTACGTCCCATGGTACTACGCGCATTGTCAATATCTGGCAGAAGAGCGCCGAATGCTACCATGAAAAAAAAGATAGCTTTATTGATGATCAACTCGAGCGGAACAGGTGTAGCCGATGTCAAAGGAGGGCCAGATATATGTACCAGGCTATCAAGAACAACTCCAGCGGTCAAGCCAATCAGTAAATGCGATCTACCTAGCATACGGCAAGTCTCCTCAGAAATAAAGAGTATCAGCCTGCTCATTTTAGAAGTTTTTAGAACAAATATCAAGAGGAGGTCTCGATGCTAGAATTCATCAGGTAGACTAACCAGGATTGAATTATTCTCTACCCGCACAGCATAGGTCTGAATATCCTGGCGCGCAGGCCCGCGTAACACCTTCCCCGTACGGACATTGAACTGCGCTCCATGCCAGGGGCAGGTTAGCACTTCACCGTCTAATTCACCTTCGTTGAGGGGGCCGCTTATATGGGTGCAATTGTCGGTAAAGGCATAAATGGAGCCATCTACCTTTGCCAGGCAAACTGGCTCATCATCAACTTCCACCGCCATGAGTTCGCCTTCATCTAAATCATTGAGTTCAGCAACTTTTACAAAATCTGTCATAGGCTGTCCCCTTTACCCATATTTATATGCCCATGCCCTGTACGGGGAGAATAGCGCCTGTAATGCCGTCGCTCGCGGGTGTTACCAGGAAGATTGCGACTTCCATGATCTGCTCCATGCTCACCCATTTCTTGCTCAGGTCTTCGGGCGAGGGCTTCATCGACTCGAGATTCGATTGGGTGACGATGATGCCAGGGCCAATGGCATTCACGTAAACACCAACGCTCTTGCC
>JBKPAZ010000124.1:0-33630 GCA_046726655.1 Chloroflexota bacterium | reverse complement strand
GATTCGCCCTGCGAGCAGGGCGAAAGGGGTGACGCATGAGTAATAGTACAGTACCAATACGTTTTGCGACGTTCCTCTCTCCTCTATTATATGAGACGTATGCGCATATTGACTGGTATGTTGGGGTGAAGGTGGGCTGCCAGACGACACTCAAGGTTGGGCAATCCTTTGAAGAGTTGGCAGAGGGACAGGTGGATGTGGCTTTTCTTTGTGGTTTACCCTATGTGCGCATGGCAGGCCAGGATACATGTCCTGTTGAGTTGCTCGCGGCGCCTGTATTAATGGGTAAACGCTATCTGTACAAGCCAATTTATTTTTCTGATGTTATCGTGCGAAGAGATAGTCCGTATACAAGCTTTGATGATGTAGGTGGGTGTATATGGGCCTACAACGAACGTGTATCGCATTCTGGGTGTAACCTGGTTTGTTACAGTTTGCTTGAGCGGGGCAAACCACCTGATTATTTCGGTAAGACAGTAAAGTCGGGTTCGCACTTGCGATCACTAGAGATGGTGTTAGAAAGGGAAGCTGATGCTGCGGCTATCGATTCGCATCTGCTGGATGTTTTGCGTTCAAGGGATGAGGAGTTGGCTGCGAGGTTGCGGGTGATTGATATGCTGGGGCCGTCTGCTATTCCACCAGTGGTTGTGTCCAGGAGGCTGGACAACGAATTGAAATGCAAGCTGCAAGATGCGCTGATTACGATACATCTTGATGATTGTGGTGCGAGTGGGTTGCGGGAAGGTTTGATTGAGCGATTGGTGGTTGTTACTGATGAGGATTATGGGGATATTCGAGGGATGTTGGAGAAGGTGGAGGGGGTGGAGTTTCCGTTTGAGTGAGAATTTGGTCCTGCGGTTATTCACAAGTCTGCTCTTCTCCTGTCCGACAGAACAGGTCAATAACTGACCCTTGGGCCATTGTTTTGTTGTCAATAACAGAGTAAGCTGGCACTACACGATTTTTATTCTGCACATTAAACCTATATAAACGAGGTAAACAAAACAATGGCATCAACTGATATCGCGCGTATAGAGCATCTGATGACGCTGGCTACGGGTGACGAGAAGCATGATGAAAGCGCTCATTCCACGCTGGATGTACTCTGGGTGCTCTATGACCGTATCCTGCGCTATGACCCTAAGAACCCCAGGAGTGAGGAGCGCGACCGCTTTGTATTGAGCAAAGGACATGGCCCGGAGGCATTCTACGCCATCCTTGTAGATAAAGGCTTCTTTCCTGCTTCAGCGCTCAAGACGTTTATGGGATGGGAGAGCATTCTCGGATCACATCCCGATCGCAACCAGGTTCCTGGGGTAGAAGCTTCCACAGGTTCGCTCGGGCATGGACTATCAATGGCGGTGGGCATGGCAATGGCTCTGCGCATCAAGAAAAGTGACCGCAGGGTCTTTGCGCTGATCGGAGATGGCGAGTGCAACGAGGGGAGTATCTGGGAAGCGATCCTGCTGGCAGGCAACCGGCAACTGTCTAATCTCACCTGTATCGCCATCAACAACCACTCAAGCTCGCTGGAGTTTGGCGATCTCGCCGCCAAATTTGCATCTTTCGGTTGGGCTGCCGCGACGATCAATGGTCGCGACCACGAACAGATTTATAAGGCCCTTTCATACAGGGACAGCACACGCCCAACGGCGGTTGTCGCAGAGATAGGATAAATGAGCCAGTCAACATAGGAGAGTAGAAGCACAATGAATATGCGACAACAGATGGTAAAAACGCTCGCGGAGCTTATGGCCTACGATGAGCGGCTCGTGGTGGTGCTGGCCGAAATAAGCTACAGTCTCTTCAATAAGAACAACACAGCCTTTGCGAAACGAATCTTGAATCTAGGAATTATGGAGCAGACGATGGTGAGCGTAGCTGCCGGTATAGCAATGGAGGGTTTTATACCAGTCGTTCATTCAATCACGCCATTTCTGGTAGAGCGTCCTTTCGAGCAGCTTAAGGATGATTTTTGTTATCAACAACTCGGTGGAAATTTCATCAGTACCGGGGCTTCCTATGACTATAGCACGGAGGGCATGACTCACCATGGATCGGGTGATGTGCAAATTCTGCGCAGCTTGCCAGGCATGCAGATTGTAGTTCCAGGTACGCCGGGGGAATTTGACGCCCTGTTTCGCGAATCGTATGCGAATGGCTCCCCGACTTATTATCGCTTGACTGTCAAAAGCAATCCGGTTGAGTATCCCGTGCGTTTCGGTGAGCTGGCTGTTGTGAAGCAGGGAAAACAGGCAACAGTGATTGCCGTTGGGCCAATGCTGGCTTCTGTTCTGCCTGCCGTTGAGGATATGGATGTGACGTTGCTGTATTGCACCACGGTTGCACCGTTTGATGATGGGACGCTACGCGCTACAAGCCAGAGCAGCAATATTATAGTCGTGGAACCCTACTATGAGGGTGTGCTGGTGCCGGATATTTGCGTGGCAATGAAACACACACCGATACATGTTGAGAGCATTGGCGTGCCGCACAAGGTGCTGACGCGCTATGGCAAACCTGAACAGCATGATGAGGAGCTTGGTTTGACCCCGAAAGGGATTCGGCGCAGGATTGAGCAGTTTTTGAACGACTAAGACAATCCAAACTCAGGTAAATCCTTTACAATGATATTCCTATGGCATATACTGACGAGCAGTCAGAGATCAGAGCAAACTGACAGAGGGTTGAGGTTTTATTACATGAGACAATTCAAAGTGATCGTTGAGAAGCACCCTGATGGTTATGTAGCTTATCCACTTGGCCTTAAGGGAGTTGTGGTTGGAGAGGGCGATACCTACGAAGAAGCCTTAGCTGATGTAAAATCCGCCATTCAATTCCATATTGATACTTTTGGTCAAGAAGTTTTTGATGAACAATATGTACCCAGGCAGGAATCTCACGAGATGAATTTTTAAGGGCCTACAACGAAACTTAACACCTTTAACTCGTCCATACCCCCTCTGGGTCACACTCCCGAATCACCTTCAACTCCTCCTCACTCGGCGGAACTGTCTCTTTCCAGTCTTCCGCCAACCTCAACTTCCAGCCTGTTTGCTCCTGTACCTGCTCTATTGTTGTACCAGGATGATAGGATTGGAGCATGGCCTCGCCGTTTTCAGGGTCAAAGGTAAACAACCCCAGGGTGGTTATCAGGGCGGCAGGGCCGCCTCGTGGTAGACCTACTCGTTCGCGCCATGCAGCACCAGCGGGGCCTTCTTTACTGGGGTAACCGTAGCCGGGACTGGTCACAAAGTCCACACGCTCGCGTAACCTGCGACGGTCATGCTGCATGATGATGGCGAGCCTGCGCGAGAACGAGGCGATATCGGCTGCGCCGCCACTGCCAGGCAAGCGTACCGATGGATGTTTCCAGTCACCGATAATAGATGTATTCAGGTTGCCGTAACGGTCTACTTCCGCGCCGCCGATGAAGCCTAAGTGTGCCTCTCCCGCTGCTAGCAGGCCCATGACGTTGAGTGTTTTCGTTGCCCACAATGCGCCACTGATATTTGGGGCGTCACCCATGGTGTAGAGTAACTCTGAGGAAGGCACATCGCGCACGATACCGGCCTCGAAGAGTCCAATGCAATTGGGCGCGTGGGTATGCTTTGCCAGGGCAAATGCAATCAAGGGGAGGCGCATACCCACAAAGACGTGTTCACCATCGTGTATCTGTCGCGACGCGCAGACAACCATGAGTTCTCTTGGCGAGTAGTCCATGAAGCGTTTCCTCTCCTCAATATCCATAATCTACAGGCGCGGCAAAGCGATGCTCTTTCACACCCAGCCTATGCAGGCGGTCCTCGCCCAGTTTCGCCACATAAGCGGCCCGGTCCGGTACGTTCAACACCCATTCATCAAGCCACTGCTGAAAGCCTTCTGCTGTGCGTGTTCGTGTATGGTACTCGTGGTAATACTGGTGATCGCGATTATAATAGCCTGACACGGCAGACGGATGCGCTCCCGATGGCTCATGTACCACGGCCCGCACTTTGAAAGATGGTCCAAGCACGCGATTTGGGTCGCTCAAGATAACATCACGCGATACGATCTCTTCAGCAACCACGATAACGTCACGCGCTGCGAGCATAGCCTCTTCGCTTACTCCAATGCTGCCCCAGAGATGAGCGTTGCCCTCTTCGTCGCTGCGTTGTACATGAATAATCGTTACATCAGGCTGCACGGCAGGCACAAGCAACAATGGTGTGCCATCCAGTGGTGATTGTTGCTGGCGAAACGTAGGGTTCTGACTTGGGATATCACTGCCCAGCAGCGAGCGTGTTGGAATGTAGGGTACACCCAAACTCGCAGCCAGCAGAGCCAGGCCAATGGTGAAATTGCTGTGCTCCTCGGTTACTATGGCACGGGGAATGGATTGTTCGATGGCGCGGCGATAGCAGTGGGCTAATCCTTCACTGACATTGCCTACCCATGCCGCTTTGACCTTTTCGACACAGCCTGCTCCAATCAACTGATCGAAGAGGATGTCCGAGATAGGCCCTATCAAGGTCAGGTTACGCCGCTGCTGGCGAATGATTTCGTGACTCGCTGCAAAGGGGATGAGCGGTTCAAGCGCTAAACTGATGGCAACAGATGAACCATCAGGGACGCATTGCGCTATCGCATCGGCCATAGAAGTGAGCTTGCTCATGCAGGTTTGAACTCCACAATTACATCGGCATAATCATCCGATACGTATATGTTATCATTGCTATCGATAGCCAGGCCTTGCGGTTCAATAAAGCCCTTGCTCGCCAGTATTTCGTGTTTGCCTGATGACTGGCGCACACGAATAAGCGCGTGGATCGAGGGTTGCAGGTCAATGACAAGCAAATTGCCATGATGATCGAATGCAACGTCGTCTGGTTGGCCGAAGCCACCTATACGCGTGCTCTTGCCATCAGGGGTAATGCGATCAACAGCTCCTCCGCACTCATCGGCAACGTAGATTGTCCCCTGGGCATCAACTGCAGCGCCAACGGGTCGCGCAATACCAGAAGCGATTAAGGTTAGCTGTTTGCCATCCAGGCTCATACGATACACCTTGCCTGTAGGACTATCCGGCACAATCAGTGTATTGGTAGTGGCGTCTAGTGCTATACCGTCTACACCATCTTTACAAGGCGCTGTTCCTGGCGTACCAGGGAGGGCTCGCAGTACCGTGAGTGATTGTGCTCCGGGCGTAAGGGCCAGGATACGATTGGTACGCTGCTCTGCGATAATCATTGTACCATCAGAAAGTGGAACTATGCCCTCCGGTCCTGCCAATCCACTGACAAGGTTAGTCACTGAACCGTTCGCGTTAAGCCGGCTGATCGTGCCATGGTAGAAATCGCTAAACAACAAGCGACCCTGGGGATCGAAGGCCAGGTCATCCGGTCGCCCGCCACCGGACAGCAGGACATGAGAGGTATAACGAGTAGGTGTGGTATCAGGTGTGCCGCTTTGAGTCGGGGTCAGAGCCGGTAATGTAGTTGGCTTGATAGCGATGGTTCTGGTAGGGGTAGGAGTTGTAATTGAAGAAGGCGGATTAGAACAGGATGTGAGCAAAATGAGGTAGAGGAGAATAAAGGTAGAGATGACGCTGATACGCTTGACTAACATGTAGTATCCTTCCTCAAAAATCCTGTGAAGGGGAGCTTCAGGTTCGCTGTTTCAATTGGCACAATCAGTGTACCTATTACGGATGCGAAAAATCCGTCAGGCTACAGTATTAACGTTTTAAGGAAGTTAGAGGTTGCGATAGTATTGGAGGAATCCTGGCACAAGAGTGCATGCACAGCTCACTTTATCAGCTCTCGACAGGAACCTCTTCTTCCAGGAGATGGTGCATCGTTTTGAGTGAAGCGCCGCTGCCTTTCTTACGGATCATAACCATTTCGGCGGCAATACTCAGCGCGATTTCATCGGGGGTCTCCGCGCCCAGGTCTAATCCAATGGGTGCGTGTACTTGCTCTAATCTTTCATACGAAATGTCCTCTTTGAGCAGTTCTTTAAAGATGCGCTTGACTTTGCTGGGACTGCCAATCATGCCTATATAAGCTGCGTTGGTTTCTAGCGCAGCTTTGAGGGCATCCTTATCGAGATGGTGACCGCGGGTGACAATCACGATCCAGCTTGACTCGTCAGGCTCCAGTTCATGAATGGTCTGTGGGATATCCCCAAACATCAGTTGCACTTTATCTTCGAAGACAATCGGATCGGCCAGGTCACGGCGATCATCCACCACAACGATACGAAAATCAAGCGCAGCCGCCAGCCTTGCCAGCGCCTGTGCCACGTAGCCTGCGCCCGCAATGATCAGCCGGGGCTCTGGACGCAAAACTTCAAAAAATACCTCCAGGGTAGCTCCACAACTGCCCACGGCTTCACCTTGATCGGCGTCCAGGTGGATATGGGTAAGGTAGGAATGACCATCACGTATGGCTTGCCGCGCTTCCTGTGCTACCCGACCATCGGTTTTGGGTCCGGCGAAGCTGCCGCTAATCGTGCCGTCGGCGCGAACTAGCATCTTGCTTCCAACGGCGCACGGAGCAGCGCCGGCAGTTTTGACAACGGTAGCTATGGCAACCCTTTCACCACGCTTGATGGATGTTTGAATCTCGTTGTAAATGGTTGTGCCACTCATTGGCTCTCACCTGTTCTGTGTTCCTGGCTATGCTCATACATTGAGTACTATGAATGTAATATACATAATACAACATAAAGTGGGGTAAGGGGTATTCCGGTTAAGAAGCAATTCCGCTTGCTCACTCATCTTGTCTCCTGTATACTCACAGGATGACTGTGTGAAAGGAGCAACTGGTATGGAGCAGATCAATGAACGCCATCCTCACAGAGGAGATTGGCTGCGCGAGATTGTCTTTGGGCTCAACGATGGCCTGGTGACGACACTCGTGTTCATCATGGCGGTGAGCGAAGTGGCACCGACACGGTTACTCCTTGTTGTGCTTGGTGAGGTGATGGCCGGAGGGGTCTCTATGGCGCTGGGAGGCTATCTCTCTGCACGGACCGCCAGGCAGATCCTGGACCAACGCATCGCGACCGAACGCTACGAAATTGAGCATGAGCCGGAAGAGGAACGGGCAGAACTGCGTGCCATCTACCAGAACAAGGGCTTTAGTGGTCCACTCTTGCAGCGTGTCGTCAGTCATCTCACGGCCGACCGGGAACGATGGCACCGGGCTATGGTGCATGACGAGTTGGGGGTCGTCGAAGACACACACATCAATCCGTGGTTGCAAGGCTTGCAGGTCGGGCTCTCCTTTGTGCTTGGCGGCCTGATCCCGACAATCCCGTTACTGCTCTCCCTGCCGCAAGCCAAATGGTGGGCATATGGACTCACAGCACTCACTGCCCTGGTACTTGGAGCGATCAAAGCCCGTTACACCCGCCAGGGTCCTGTGCGGGCTGGCCTCGAATTTCTCGGGGTTGTCACTCTTGGGACGCTAGCCGGTGTGGGTCTTGGTTTGCTCTTGCACGGTGGATAAACCTGAATCCCTACGTCAGGCTCGGTGTGCAGACATGCCAGACACCAGCGACCCCTTCGCCGTTCGTTTGGCCGGGACCCGTATCACCTGAATAGGTGTAGAGTGGGTGGCCGTTGTACTCGACCTGGTTGCCGTTGGCGTCCGCTACGATGGTTAACTTGCCCGGCAGGGACGTTGCGCTTGCCGGCGTGCCTGAGCCGGATACAACGAGTGGAGGCCATGCCCCAGCACACCCACCGCTACAGACCGTCGAAGGCGGCACATCGGAGGTGCGGTAATAGAGGGTCAAGCCCTGAGCATTCGTGAGAATCGTCTTCGACGTGCCATTCACTGTTGCCGTCGCCGTCTTGATGAGACTGCCGGTACCGCTGGCTGTCGGTGTGGTCCCTCCACCGCTGCCGTATCTCCCACCGCCATACCCGCTGCCGCTACTGGTTGGAGTTGTTCCTCCCGCTGCTGAACTACCGGTATTACTACCACAGGCTGCCAAAAACATGACAAGTGTTACTACCATGAGGACAGTGCACCATGCACGCCTCGAAACGTTTGAGATGGAACAATTGCGCTGAATCATGGTTTCTTCCCTCTCTTCAGGCGACATTGCCACTGGGAACGAATAATGGAACGAGCCTCTCGATCTATAGATATATACCAGATCACCTCCAGATGGTTCGCAGCGAAGCCGCCAGACGAATCTCCCCTCAAGCCCCTTTAAAGTTGAGGTGATCCGTCGGTTACCAGGATAAAGCCCTCCATGGGGATCGGGTATTCCGAGGCCAACTTGAACGCCTCGGCACGATGTGTTGCAGCGTCGATATGGGCATGGTTTGGACAATAGTAGTAGTACAGGCCAGGTTTGCTGAAGATCACAGCAATGGTATCGCCTCCAGGGACATCATCGGTACCGGCAATCCGGTTGATGCCAATGTCTGTTGGGTTGATCACCGCTTGCGGCTGGTCGTCGGCATCCGACCAGCCAGGGACAAGCGCCAGGAAGTGGGGGTCAGTATCAAAGTTGTGCCATGACACCGAGCCGGGGTTGAGTGCGAGAAACTCGGTCTGGAAGTCATCATGCCCGCTGGGGATGCGATTGGTCGTGGCCGAGGGCAGATTGCTGATCGCTCCCCTGACCCAGATCACGCCGTCCATCGCCAGCGGATAATTTGGCACGCTCTTGTTGGCAGCCACGCGAGCGTCGGACGCGTTCCAGGTAGCCATCTTGGGGTCGTAGTAGTGATACAACCCTGGTTCAATCAATTTGAACTGAACACGTTGACCTGCTGCAACTGTGAGTGAGAAGGCATGGAGATTCAAAAAGGGGGTCTGATCAGACGTGGTTTCGATGGTATGCGCAACGGTATCGTTGTTCTGCCAGGTCACGCTCGTGTTGGGTTGCACCACCAGGATAAAGGGCTCAAACAGCTCCTGGCCCTGGGGAATGGTCACGGTCGTTAGGGGTGGAACCGTCGTAGTATGCTGTGCGCTGGCACCAGGCGTGGTAGCGCGATTCGCGAAGAGCGCGGCACCAAGGACGCCACCAACCACGAGATCAAAGACCAGGACGACAACAAGGCCTGCCACGACAACGCCTGGCCGTAAGAACGCTTTGAGCATAAAGTCCCTCCTACTGATAAAAATATTCTGTACTCTATGAAGAATACGTGGAGGGGTTACAACACATGCCTTATCATTCCCATTACAATTACCTCCTTTTGCCTTCTAAAAAAGAATGCATAGATAGCCCTTAGTTGACAGAATATGTTACGTCGGGTATAATACTAGAACAAAGTTTCTAAAAACTAGAATATAGGAGCATCAAATGAGTGACCAAAACAACGGCAGTGGTCGAGAAGAACAGCTTACACGTGCATTCAATCCTAATGAACACGTAATGCAGATTAAAAATAAGAATGGTACAGCAGACTATCTGCCGGTTCAGTGGAGATTAGTCTGGTTCAGGTCTCTTTGCCCCGATGGTGAGATCGTGACGGAAATGCTGCATCTTGACCTTGACCGCGAGACTGAGGAAGAGGGCTACGCATGGAATAACGAGACCAAACGTAGTGAGAAAATAGTCAAGCGTGCCAATGGCCTTGCCGTATTCCGGGCCGTTGTCAAAGATGGCAAGGGTGGTGTCGCAACTGGCACAAAATCCGAGAAGGCAGCCAGCTTTCCAGACTACATTGAGAAGGCAGAAACTGGAAGTATAGGCCGTGCGCTGGCTGCTCTGGGTTATGGCACTCAGTTTGCGCCCGAGCTAGATGAACAGCACCGCATTGTCGATGCGCCGGTGGATCGGGGGGGTACGTCTTCAACTGAGAGTAATGGTTATGGACGTAAACCTATGGCTTCTGCGCGACCTGCGACAGCGGGGAATAGTGGCAAGGAAAATGGCGCAACAGCCGAAGAGGGCGCTGCCGATGCCACTGCTACGGATCAACAGTTGGCGAGTATTCGCAAGTTGTGCCAGCACTTAGGAAAGCCAGAACCTGAAAATCCTGAGACGATGAGTTATCTGGATGCGAAAGGGCTGATCACGCAGCTCAGCCATGAGTACAATGAACAAAAACAACACCGTAAAGCCTCTTAGGTGCGGATTTACAGCCAGAATGCGAGGTATCTACGATGACATTAGCCGAGCTTGAACGTGCTGAAAAGTGTATGCAACAGCAATGGTATGACCTGGTCATGGCAGAGCAGCAAGGGAGTTCGCTAGAGGTGCTTGAGCAGATGTATGATACCTATATTCTTCTGGCCGAGGAGTATAATCGCTGTTGTGAGGTATATCAGCGAGAGACGTTAGCCGGGTCGAGGGCTGCTTCTGCTCCCAAAAGGAAAAGTTCCAGGCTCAATGCATCCCCTGGCGAGGGGCATATCAAATTGGCGTCGTGAAAAGCGTAGAGCAGGATCCTCTTTGATCGTGACTCGCGACCTGGAGGTCGCCACCAATAATCAGGATATTCAGAGTCTTCCAACAAAGTCCGTGATGGCGCTGGCTACATAGTCGGGTGCGTCAAATAGCACCAGGTGTCCAGCGCCGGGAATGATTACGAGACGGGATTCGGGGATGTCGCGATGCAGGCGTTGGGCATATTTGAGTGGTATCTGCGCATCATTTTCGCCCCAGATAATCAGTGTGGGTTTCCTCATTACTTTCAGGTCAGAAGCTACTGAATTGCTATAGTTAGGGAGCAACAGTCGGATTTGCTGAAATAGTAGTTCTTTGCCCAGTTCGCTATCCCAGGGCTTAATCCATTCATCCATGACTTCCTTGAAACGATCTGCGTTTTGCGTACCATTTGGGAGCGTTTCTTGCAATTCGTGTATCATATCTTCGACCACGGTCTGTTTTGGGAGATCGGGGTCTTGCTGCTTTTTCATGTCTGGGAGTGGCCAATCTGGCGCGAATGTGTACTCGTAGCAGATGGTATCAATCAGGACCAGCGCGGCAACACGATCACGGCTCAGGCGCGTGGCCAGTACCTGGGCTACGCCTCCGCCGATGCCGTGTCCCACCAGCACAATATTGGTGAGGTTGAGCTGGTTGAATAAAAAATGCAGGCAATCGGCATGTCCCCAGATCGAGGTATCGGCCAGCCAGGGATGATCGGAAAGGCCATAGCCGAGCATGTCGATGGCATAGACAGCGCGGTTTGTGGCTGCAAGTTGGGGGAGAACGTCCCTCCAGGTAAATGCTCCACCCAGGATGTCGTGGAGCAGTACGATTACGCCACCAGTTCCGTGTTCAGCGCCCTGGACGATGTAGCTCAGGTTGTAATGAACAACGTGAGCTGAGCGCCGTTCTTGCGCGCTCCTAACGTTTTCTGAAGTCTGTTTTAACATACTGCCTCTCATTGCTCAACCCGATTGCTGAGCAAGCTGCGACAAAATAATTTCTTTGGCTATAGTATAGCAATGCCGCCAGGGTACCTGCAAGGTCTGTGAATTATTGCTATCAGTGAGAGTTTGGCTTCCAGGGCGACCGCAAGCGTATGTGCAAGGGACCTATGTGGCTTTTGCGTAAAGTACAGGCACGTTGTAGAACGCGCTGAAACCGGCATAGCGGGCTGTCTTTTCGCCAAGCTCGTCTTCGATGGCAAGCAGGCGGTTGTACTTGGCTACGCGTTCACTACGCGCAGGAGCGCCGGTCTTAATCTGGCCAGCGTTCGTGGCGACAACCAGGTCGGCAATGGTTGTGTCCTCGGTCTCACCAGAACGATGTGAAACGACGGCGCTAAAGGAGGCACGTTTGGCCATTTCGATGGCTTCCAATGTCTCCGTTAATGTGCCAATCTGGTTGAGCTTGATTAAGATAGAATTGGCAGACTGTTCCTGGATGCCGCGCTTGAGACGCGCCGTATTGGTCACGAACAGGTCATCTCCCATGATCTGTATGCGATTGCCCAGGCGCTGACGTAAAAGTCTCCAACCGTCCCAGTCATCCTCAGCCAGGCCATCTTCGATGCTGACAATGGGATACTCGTTGATCCACTGCTCGTACAGATCGATCATCTGGCTTGAGGTGAGCGTGCGTCCCTCTCGCGCCAGTACATATTTGCCGTTCTCGTAGAACTCGCTGGAAGCGGGGTCCATGGCAAGGAAAATATCTACGCCGGGTTTATAACCTGCCGACTCAATGGCCTGGACTATGACCTCTAGCGCCTCGCGGTTGGAACTGAGTGATGGAGCGAAGCCCCCCTCATCACCGACATTCGTGTTTAGATTTCTGGTGTGCAGCACTTTCTTTAAACTCTGGTATACCTCGGCGCCCATGCGCAGAGCCTCACGAAAGCTTGGAGCGCCTATGGGCAAAATCATATATTCCTGCATGTCAGTCGAGTTGTCGGCGTGCTTACCACCGTTCAAAATATTCATCATCGGAACCGGGAGTGTGCGAGCCGAAACACCTCCAAGATAGCGATAGAGTGGCAGCTGCTGGGCATTAGCCGCTGCTTTTGCGACAGCAAGCGAGACCCCCAGTATAGCGTTTGCGCCCAGCGAGCCCTTATTGGGTGTGCCATCCAGTTCGATCATTAATTCATCTAGTGTCACTTGTTCGGTGGCTTCAAGGCCAACGATGGCTTGGCGGATGGTTTCACTGACGTTATAAACTGCGCTTAAGACTCCCTTGCCACCGTAGCGGCTCTTGTCTCCGTCTCGCAATTCTACTGCTTCGTACGCTCCCGTTGAGGCGCCGGAAGGTATAGCTGCCACTCCACGTTCGCCGCCCATGAGCAATACTTCGACTTCAATGGTGGGATTGCCCCGTGAGTCTAGTATCTCGCGTGCTACTATGTCTTCGATTGCAACTAACTCGTTTATGTTGACTGGCATGAAAGAACCTCCAATGTAGAGGGATGTTATGTCCCTTTGACTCGCTGCATGACTTTTAACACAATAATCCAAAGCCCTGTGCACTCCCCAATTGTACATCGCAATGAAGAGTATGGGCAAGGCCGCCCGGTGAAGACCTGCCAATCCTGCCCATTTGCTGAAGGAGCGTAAAGCGACAAGGTTAGGATAGTGTGGCACGTCTTACTTTTGGGCGTCGGCATCCACGTAAATTGGTGATGGGTGGCGTATGAGCGAATTACGGGTGGAGGAGGAACCACCAAAACCACTCCGCAGGGTATTCATATTGCTGGAATACTGCCCTTGAGTAGGTTGAATCACTGGCTGTATAGAAGGCGTCTCAGGGGTATTCCCCAGCGAGGACTCCGTCATTTCTAATCCCTGACGCAGGGTCATCATATCGCGTAAGAAACAGGCGACGGCAGAGGCAGCGGAACCCTTATCTTTTGAGGAATCAAAACGCCTGGCAGTTGCATCCCCGGCCGCTTGAGCAGCCTGTGCCATGGGATCAGATGTTTTAGCAGCGTAGGCATCCTGGAAAATGTCATTCCAACTTCCCCATCTACCGCGGAGAGGCTTCCAGCCGAGTTGGCTATCGCTCACGGTGCGCCATTTCTCCTCTGTGAATTGCATCCAGTCATCCATCAAACGTGTGAGAGTGGCTAATTGTTGACGTAGGCGCTCTTCTTCCTGGGAAGAACGTTGGGGAAAGCCTTGAGGGAAACCGCTAAGGGTCTGCTGACCAGCAAAACCATTGCCCGCAACTTGAGGGAACCTCATGGTATTTTGATTTGCCATACCCTGAAGTACATCAGAATTTGCTCCTGGATACACGCCGGAGTTCCCAGCAAGCGCTGCAAGGTTGGGAGCCATCTGACCGTTGGGCATGCTCAACATGGGTATTTCGGTTCCAGCGGGTAATTCACCAATGACGTGAATACCGCTTGCTCCCAATACAGGACTCATACTCAAAACGGTGGAACCATCTGGCAGTAGCATACCTTCCGTAAAAGAGGATAAGCCGCCAATCACGATTTCTTCATGCCCAATAGCATCCATAATACGCCAGGCCAGGCGCGGATGTCGAATAGCCCACCAGGCACGCCGCCAGATGAAGACACTGGCAAAGGTAAAATTAACCACCAACCAGACTATACCTCGTACGGCTACCCAGTTGACGAGCGCAACAACAATAATCCAGTACCATGGGTCGTGTTGCCCAGCCTCTTCGATGAATGTCAGCACGACGGCCACAGTCAGACTAGGATCACGCAATGGGTTAATGAAATCGATAATACGCCAGAACCATTTTCGGTCTATCTTCACTTTCAACTTGGCTCCTCTCGACACCACCGCTGGTCCGGCAGGTCGTCTTCAGCATCTTTCTCATCTGAATGTTAGGAAATATAAGTCTTGTCTCCATGATTCAACTATCCTAAACGTATGGAATGGTATGTGTGGAATGACAGCGGTACTTTGGTACCGGGTTGCCCTGACTGGAAAGGATCGCCAGGTAAAATTACACATACTTCTTCTGTATCTCCAGGAGCTCACTGATGCCCTGCTCAGCAAGTGCAACCAAAGAGTCCATTGTAGCGCGGCTAAAAACGCCGCCTTCGCCTGTTCCTTGCACTTCGATAAATTCGTGTTCGGCGGTCATTACCACGTTAAAGTCGACATCTGCACGCGAATCTTCTTCGTAGCATAGATCGAGCAGTATGTCGCCGCCAACGACGCCAACACTCACGGCCGCCACTGCTGTTCGCACGGGGTGTACGGGTAGAAGTCCCCTTTTGACTAGCAGGGAACATGCCCGGTGCAGGGCTACATAAGCGCCGGTGATAGATGCAGTGCGTGTGCCGCCATCGGCCTGCAGCACGTCACAGTCAAGCGTGATAGTGCGCGGTCCCAATGTACCCATGTCCACAACGGCTCGCAGTGAACGACCGATTAAGCGTTGAATCTCCTGTGTACGTCCACTCACCCTGCCGTCACGTTCACGAGGACTGCGAGTATGAGTTGCGCGAGGTAACATGTTATATTCGGCTGTTACCCAGCCTTGCCCCCTGCCTTCCAGGAATGGAGGCACTTTCTCTTCAATACTGGCGGCACACAGTACCCTGGTGTTTCCTGCTTCGATCAATACTGAGCCTTCAGCATAATCCAGATAATCCACAGCCAAGCGTACAAGGCGCAGTTGAGTCTGAAAGCGGTTATCTATGCGTGTCATATGTTAGAACCTTTCATTGCTGTATACATTACTATATCGGGAACATACATTACATTTTGTGACCTATTAGTAATATTCAGCTAGGACACTTAGCCCATAGATGCCCAATAATGTGGTATTATACCCTGGGAAGTTTGAGTGTGCATCATTTTGTGCTAGTGTGTTTGTTCTTGTTTCAGAACATAGTATTGGCATCTTCCTGGCCCCGAAGGCCGGAAAGGAAGTATTGACTGGTCTACATATGGCCTCAAAGATGAGGATGGTGAGTGACTGTAGAAAGGATCGATCCATGTCCACATCACTAACGTTACATGCATTGCCGCAGACTCAATTCATACATGCTAACCGACTCATTCTTGCTTCGAATCGTGGCCCCGTCGAATATCATATCAGCCACAATAATACGTTAATGCACCGTAGAGGCTCGGGTGGTATGATTACAGCGCTGATTGGCGCAGCAAATCGTCTGGATGTCACATGGGTCGCCATGGCTATGACAGAGGGTGACCGCATCGCCATCAGAGAAGCCCAACAAAATAATGATGGATTACTCCAGCCTCCATTGCCTGGCCAGAAGATGCACCTTCGCTATGTAGCTATTCCGAAAGCGGCTTATCGCAAGCACTACGAACAGGTGTGTAACACAATACTCTGGTTTTTACAGCATTACCTCTACGATCCTACCGATGACTCAACTTCAGCAAGTAAGCTTCAAGATGCCTGGGAAAAGGGCTACTATGTAGCTAACCAAGCGATTGCAGATGCAGTGAATATTGAGATTGAACATGAAGATACCACCCCCATCGTCATGTTGCACGATTACCATCTCTACCTTGCTCCTGCGATGATACGCCAGCGCCATCCAACTATTATCATGCAGCAGTTTATTCATATCCCCTGGCCCGATATCCGTTGCTGGCAGTTTCTTCCAAGCAATGTCGCTCAGGCCATATACAGCGGCCTGGCTGGAAATGACATCATTGGTTTCCAGACAGAACGCGATGCTCGCAACTTCCTGGAAGGGGCACGCACCCTGCTTGATGGTGCTGTTGTTGATTTCGAGGAGGGAGCTGCCTGGTGGCAAGGTCATCGCACCCAGGCTCGCGCTTACCCAATTTCCATTTCGGTTACGGAGGAACGTCGCATCGTAAAAAGCCGGGCGGGTAAACGCGCAGCAGAAAAGATCTTCCCGTTATTGGGTGAAAAGACGATTATGCGGGTGGATCGCATTGAGCCGACAAAAAATATTGTGCGGGGCTTTCAGTCATACACGCAAATGCTCGATGAGCATCCAGAGCTTCAAGGTAAGGTTAATTTTTTAGCGTTTCTTGTGCCTTCCCGCCAGAGCTTACCTGAATATAAAAGGTACAATACAGAAGTAAAGAAGATCATTGAGGAAATTAACCAGCGTTACGGTACAGATGAGTGGATACCGGTACAGGCTTTCTTTGGCAATGACCGTACGCAAGCGCTCGCTGCGATGCAGTATTATGACGTACTGTTGGTGAATCCAATCATCGATGGCATGAACCTGGTCGCCAAAGAGGGGCCGATTGTGAATATGCGCGATGGTGTAGTGGTTCTTTCTCGAACTGCTGGTGCGTTTCAGCAAATGGGGAAAGCCTCCATTCCCACCTCCCCTACGGATGTGAAGGAGACCGCGCAAGCGCTCTATAAGGCTCTGACGATGCCATCAGATGACAGGCGTGTTAAAGCTGCGCTTGCGCGACAGATAGTGGAACACCAGGATCTCAACACCTGGCTTCAACGGCAGATAGGCGATATTAATGGATTACTGGATCGGTTGCCAACGAGAACTACCTTTCCAGAACCGGTAGTCAGAATGCCGGAAGTAAGTATGGGGTGAGAGTACGATCATTGTTTTGCTATGTTCGCAGCCTGAGCCGGAACTCTGGATTGTAGCTCTTGTCGCAACTGCTGCATGAAACGGATTGGGAGTAACGGCGGGCGCGGGGATACTCTTTACCGCAATGAGGGCATTCATAGAAGTAGCGAATGGGGCGTCGTTCACGGCGCAGGCGTTCGCGGCGAACGCTCTCCTCATGGAGTAAGTAACGTAGCTCGTCTACTGGATAACCTGTCACGGCGGCTTCGTCGGCGGCAATAGAATCGTAGCCATGATGTCGATGGCGGCGCGGCGTTCCATTCACCCGGTCTGCAAGATGAATCAGCTCATGCGCTACCGTAACTTCAATCGATTTTGGCTGCATGTCTGGCTCCAGGAAAATCAGGTGGCGGTGGCCGGAAGTGTCCAATCGCGATGCAGTGTCAGCATGAAGACCTGAACGTGCCTGCGATGGGCTATGCTTATAAGCACGTGCGCGGGGGACTGGCAGTGCGGGCAGGTAGCAATAGCAACCCAGTACCATGATGTTGAGTCGCTTCCCTGTCCAGCGCATGAATTCTTGACGATCCTGGGTGATAGCCAGCCGACTCAATTCCTGGGTTGGAAGTTGTAATTTTTGCCAGTAGTGAGTTAACCAATGCTGAATAAGTGAACTGCCATTGATAACTGGCCCTGCCTGCCTGGGTGGCGGAGCAGGCATGGTAGCTCTGCGGGCGGCAATCATAAAATTGCGCGGTGGGGACCCGGTCCCTTCAGGCAGCCTTCTCCCCCGTCGCGCTCCCCTTTCTCTTGATAGCTATAGCCGTCGCAGCGATGGAGCAAACGGCAATAACGGTAGGAAATGCCTGGAATCGCACCATTTGCCGTGGTCACGGTGAAGAAACCGCTGGCTTTAATTGCGACCTTCCCTTGATAATGCCCAGCGTGTTTACCTGTAGGTACAATAGCTTCTACCATGTCTCCTGTTTGGAACCCGTGACTCATACGACTCCCTTTGGCTTTGGTCCGTGGAAAGCCATACCTGTTCATTAAGCACATTTGCCGGTGTTGTCGCCCAACTGCCGTAATGTGGAGCGGTACCACATTCGCAATGCAGACCTGTTCAGGCGTGCTCGTTCCGATGACTGCTGCATCGATCCAGTGTTCCTTTGGGAGTCCCCTGATCGTTCGGTTGTATGCGGTTACTCCACCACTGCCGCATTCGATGAGTAACCCAGTTGTTTTGAGCCGTTCAAGGAGTTTCCACCGCGTTGTGTTGACTGCCGCTGCGTCCTTGAGCGGAGTTTGGGCCCGCGCCAGAATGCGTGCGAGCACCTCGGGTTTCTTGGCTAAGAACACCTCAATATCCTGTATGCCTTTCGCAAGATTGCAGGCTTCACAGGCCAGCGTTAAATTCGTGATACGGTTTGTCCCTCCCTTAGCTCGTGAGAGGATGTGCTCAATCTGCAAGGGAACGTTCTGCTTGCCACAGTACGAACAAGCACGGCCCCACTTCTCGAGCAAATATGACCTCACCTCATAGCCCGCAAGTGTTCCTTGGTGGTACTGCACACCTGTAATCTCAGGGTTCTGCATGAGTTGGAGGTCAAACTTCACTAACTCGAGACTGATCGCGGTAATCTGACAAAGCTTGCGGAATCGATTGACCCAGGTGAGTACATTGGTAATTCTGCTTTCTAATGAGGGAGCTAGCCAACCGGATGACCTGCACCGATTCTGAAAGCGTGGCTTGCGATACCGCGTTTTGCGCTGCCTGCGACTCCGACGGATGGTCCGACGTGTTTCCAAGTTCGCTTTTACGGCTTGCCCTCGATGCTGAACTTCAGCAGCAAAAGCCACCTTGCCAGTGGCGTCATCAACTATGGCTATGCCGGTTGTTTTGCTACCTGGATCGATCTTCATCCGCAGTGGTTTGATCCGAGGCTGTTCAATGACATGTTTCAAGATAATCGTAAACGGGAATCTTTTGAATACAGCAGCGCGACCCGATGAGAGCAACATGCGTGCTCGCCCTGGATGCACCGGGTTCAATGGGTGTTTGTTGTGATCGATCACGAACACGTTACTCATAGTTCTCTCTTGCCGATTGCTCATGTGAGCCTCCCCTTGCGGGGGTAAAGTTCTCCTCGTCAGTGTTCAGGATGGTTTCCTTTAGGTGATCATGACACTGGCTGCAACCCTGTGTGCCTGTTTAATCATGACCCGTAGAGCAGCAAGCTGGAGCGTCACTCGCTGGTACCTGTACATTCATCCTGAACGGAGCACTCCTGCGCTAAGACTGGTCATGTCCGGACTTGTTCCTCGCAAGCCCACCCCTTTCTAAGGGGCAGGGTACATGACGACCGCTTTACTTCTCCTGACTACTGTACACGATTTCTATCTCGCGTTATCTTCATCTTCCACACGAGTCGCATTGCCAGTATATCAGGCAGGAACTGTAGATGCAAGAAGGGGTTGAACAATAAAGTCGCTTGACACCCATTCCTCAAGCGGCGTAAGATGAAGTCACATAGAACGAGAGAGAGGTTCAACAACCTTCGCACCTCCAGAAGGAGTCCTGTATGTCGTTTCAAATCTGTATCAAGACAGACAAATCTCTGCAACAACTCGCGACTGAGATACGCAACCTCTTCTCACTGCCACCGTTTCGGCAAAGCTCTTTTTCGGATGAACCGTATTGCCAATTTGAGATGCTGGGGATGCTCATCCTGGTCCACCGGGCAGAAGAGGAGGATCGCGATCCCGAGGTAATAGACTACCCTTACTGTTTTGATCTCCAGATGTCCTTTGTCGACCATGAGTTAGATACAGATAACACGGAGTACATGCTGCAGCCATATTACGCGCAATTGCTCAGTTTTCTGCTTGGTCTGGATACGGCATACCATGAGAAGCAGAAAACTGAGCGTGCCTGGAAAATACGATACCACTACTGCTGTAAGAATCCGAAGTGGAACGGGTCTATTTTATTTGGTGAGCCAGGCTGGGAACCTGCCGTTATCCAGATGCAGCCAAGCCCGTGGCGTTCAGCGCATCCCGTTTACTAAAGAAGGAGGCTATTGATGAGCATACTGAATACAGCCGTTGGCCAGCAGCTCTCTCCGCTGGTCAAACCCGCAATCACGCAGGAACAGCTCCGCCGTTACGCTGAGGCATCAGGCGATTTCAATCCTATTCACCTTGATGAGCAGGCCGCGCAGCGAGTTGGGCTTGAAGGAGTGATTGCTCACGGTATGCTCAGCATGGCTTTCCTTGGGCAATTCGTTAACCAGCAGATAGCCGATATCCCGGGCGCGCGCATTGAACATCTCAAAGTACGCTTCCTGAATATGGTTCGTCTGGGTGATACTCTCACCTGTCATGGTGTCGTCAAGGCCCAGACGACTAATGACGACTTTAGCCAATCAATAACCATAGAGTGCTGGGCGCAGAACGAGCAAGGGGAAAAAGTGACCGCTGGCGACGCAGTTGTAATTATTCCTGTGGCATCTAGAAAAGAGGCTGGCACATGACCGGCATGATACGAAAAAGGGACATTGGAGACCTGCGTTTTCTCTACGACCTTTCTATCTACAATTGCCTGAAGTTCGGCTCGTATAAGGCGCTTATCTATGAGGATGGGGAAGAAGTGCGTGAATATACCAATGTAGAGATTGCGAAGGCAGCGACCCAACTGGCGGTAGGGCTCAGGACGTCAGGCATAGAGAAAGGCGATCGCATCATCGTAATGATGATCAACTGCCCTGAAGTGATCATCTCTTACCAGGCTATCGCTCGTGCTGGCGGTATCATTATTCCTGTGCTACCCCTGCTCAAAGGGCCTGAGGTGCGGTACATTGCTGAGAACTCGGCAGCAAAAGCCGTGATTACGAGCGCTATCCTCTTGCCATTGTTACGCAATGCGCTGGCTGATGTTCCTACCATGAAGCATATTATTTCAACAGGTATTGAAGGAGAAGAGCGCGATGAAGCGCGGCCCTACACTATCCATGCCTATAATGATATTATGGACAGAGGAGCAGCATATGTAGATCGTTACCTGGAAGACCCTGAGGGCGTGTCGCTCTCTCCGGATGATACTGCCGTGATCCTCTATACTTCTGGCACCACAGGTCATCCGAAAGGTGTGGTTCTGACTCATCGTAATGTCGTTTCCAATACAGTCGCAGGTCGAGGAAGCGGTTCAAGTGAAGAGGAAGGACCAGCAGGTAGGGAAGTTCAACTGGCTATCTTGCCCCTGGCACATGCGTATGGGCTGACCGCATCCAATATCGGCTATCTGACTGGCACAAAGATCGTTATGCATCCACGTTTTGATACAACGGCGGCTCTCTCTGCCATTGAGCGTCACCACATCAGTGCCTTTGCAGGGGTGCCAGCCATGTTTGTAGCGCTCCTCTATACACCTGATGCAGATAAGTACGATACGAGTAGCTTGAACTACGTTGTAAGTGGCTCGGCCCCGTTACCCCTTGCTGTCCTGGAAGGTTTCGAACAGAAATTTGGTTGCCAGGTACTTGAGGGCTATGGCCTCTCGGAAGCCACTACCGTCCTCACTGCGCATAGCCAGAATCTACCACGCAAGCCTGGTTCGGTTGGCAAGCCCATTCCTGGCGTCGAAGTGCTGGTCGTGGATGAAAATGAAAAGCCTGTACCTGGCGGCGAAGTGGGTGAGATTATTGCGCGCGGCCCCAATATAATGCAAGGCTATTACAATTTGCCAGAGGAGACCCGGTCAGCACTGCGCAATGGCTGGTTGCACACGGGTGATATGGGCCGTTTTGACGAAGATGGCTATCTGTATATTGTTGAGCGGAAGAAGGATTTGATTATACGTGGTGGATTTAATATCTACCCACGTGACGTTGAAGAGGTGTTGAACAGGCATCCAGCAGTAATCGAGTCAGCAGTGATTGGTATACCATCGGAACGTATGGGTGAGGAGGTCAAAGCCTTCGTTGTGACTCGCAGCGATGTGGATGCTGAAACACTCATGGCCTATTGTCGTGAATCGCTGGCAAATTACAAAACGCCCAGCGAGATTGAGTTTGTGAATGCATTGCCACGCAATGCCGTTGGGAAGATCGATAAGAAAGAACTAAGGAGACCACATGTCCATTGACGCACCGCTTGAAAGCGCTCCATTAACACAGTTGCAGCAGACACCAATCGACAATGTTTTAAAAATTATCGACGAGGGATTGGTACACCTGCCCACCTACCGTGAACTGTATTACCGCTGGGAACGCCAGCAGTGGCAAGCACAGGAGATCGATTTTAGTGGGGATCGCAAGCAATGGGAGGGGATGTCCCAGGACGAACGTAATATGCGCATGTATGGCCTTTCGGCTTTCTTCCAGGGCGAGGCGTGTGTCACCGATACCCTTGGTCCTTATGTAATAGCTATGCCTGACGAAGAGATGCGCATTTTCCTCACTACGCAACTGGTCGACGAGGCGCGTCACATGGTCTTCTTCGCCCGCTTCTTCAAAGAGGTGCTGGGCGTGGACAAAGAGAAATTGGAAGACGCCCTGGCGGTTGCTCGTGGGTATATGAACGAGCACCTGAAATATATTCTGATCGATGCGCTAACAGAGGTTGCCGGGCGCATTCAGCGGGAGCCTGGAAACCTGGCGCACCTCGTCAGGGGTATCACGCTCTACCATGTGATTGTCGAGGGAACGATGGCGCTTGCCGGTCAACGCGGTATTCTAGACTTTTACCGCGTAAACGATCTTTTCCCTGCTTTTCGTGGCGGCTTCACCGCCGTGGCGCGAGACGAATCGCGGCACGTCGTCTTCGGCGTAAAGTTCTTGCGCGAGATGATTCAGCGGGATGCAAGCAATGCCAGGATTGTGCATGATACCATCGAGAAATATACGCCAATCGCGTTAGAAGCCATATCTCCTGCGTCGGAGCAGATCCAAGCCATGATGGCAAATGGCGATGACCCGTGGATGACGCCGCGCTACGCGCAGGAGTCGCTTGCCAAGAAATTGAAGGTAATTGGCTTGAGCATGAAGTTACCGCCGGTGCCCTCAGTATTCCCCAATTTGATATAATGGGTCAAGAGATACAAAATGAAAAGGTTATAAAGCATCATATATCAAGTAAAGAACGGAGTTCTCCGTGGGCATGATCCATGGCGGCTGGCTCGTCGCCAAAATTCTGAAAAGAGAAGGTGTCGAGGTCGTCTTCACCCTCAGCGGAGGGCATATCGCGGCTATCTATGATGGGTGCCTGCGCGAAGGCATCCGGGTCGTAGATACGCGCCACGAACAGGCGGCAGTACACGCCGCCGAGGGCTGGGCCAAATGCACGCGCACTCCAGGAGTGGCTATTTTAACAGCAGGCCCAGGGGTAACCGATGGTGTTACCGGCGTAGCAAATGCTTATCTTGCGGGTAGCCCTATCCTCGTCATAGGTGGAGCTGCTCCCTTGAGCCTGTGGGACAGAGGCGCACTCCAGGAGATGAACCAGATTGACCTGCTGCGTCCAATCACCAAGTGGGCGCGCACTGTGCATGAAACGTCACGACTGGGTGAGTACACTGCCTCGGCCTTTCGCCAGATGCTGAACGGCAAACCAGGTCCCACATTCTTAGAAATGCCCATGGATGTCCTGAACAACCTTGCGGATACCGATACGCTCTTCGATCCGGGCGAACCTGCATCCTATCGTTACGGCGGTCGTACAGCACCCGATCCCGCTATGGTAGAGAAGGCGGCAGCCCTGGTGGAAAAAGCGCAGCGTCTAGTCATCATGGCGGGTACCGCCGTCTGGTGGTGTGATGCCGCCGAACCGTTGCGCCAGCTTGCGGAGCGCATCAATGCCCCTGTCTTCCTTAATGGCGCTGGGCGTGGCTGCCTGCCACCTACGCACCCGCTGTTCTTCTCAACGTCACGTCGCAAAGCCCTGGAAGGGGCCGATACGATCCTGGCTATCGGTACGCGCATGGATTTTCGACTCAATCACGGGCAGCCCCCACTCATTCCCGCAGAAGCCAATGTTATCTGGTTCGACCTGGCTGGCGAGGATGTCGGAGTCAACCGGGGAGCGGCAGTCGGGCTGGTAGGCGATGTTGGGTTGAGTATGCGGCAACTGACTGAGGCAACCAGGCAACTTGCTGAGGGCGATTGGCTTGCCTATATTCGCAGAGAGGAAAGAAATGCGCTGGGGCGTGATGGAGCACTGATGAGTTCAGATGATGTACCCATTCACCCCATGCGTTTGTGCCGCGAGATACGCGACTTTATCGACGAGGACACCACCGTTGTAGGCGATGGCGGCGATATCGTCAGCTATGGCGGGCGAGTCATCAATGTCTATAAACCTGGCTACTGGCTCGATCCAGGCCCGATGGGTTGCCTGGGGACGGGCACAGGTTTCGCGATGGCCGCGCAGCTCGCCCGTCCCGGCAAGAAGGTGCTGATCCTGCATGGCGATGGCGCCTTTGGACTCAACGGCATGGAATTCGAGAGCATGGTACGCCAGAAGTTGCCGGCAGTGTCCATCATAGGCAACGACGGAGCATGGGGGCAGATCAAGCATCCGCAAAAGGCTATTCTTGGCCATGCCACAGCGGCGGAACTCTCACCAGGGATACGCTACGACAAGGTGGTCGAGGCCCTTGGAGGGTATGGCGAGCTGGTGCAAAGGCCGGAAGATATCCGCCCGGCCCTTGAAAGGGCTTTTGCATCCGGGTTACCAGCTTGCATCAATGTGCTGATTGACCCGAACAAGCCATATAGCCGCTCTACCAACGTGGCCGTGTGAGAGACTCAATCTACCTTGTTCAACTGGAAGATAATCATATGCTGTATATCGTTGTATATCTGTTGAACCCCCTCATGTTGTAGTTGGCCGGTGAGTGGATCGACCTGACCTGTGTATGCATATCCTGCCTCGCTGGCCAAATCGTTTAAATGAGCGAGGGACGAAGGCTGGTTCAACTGCGGATCATTGAGCACCGCTATCGCATCCTTTTTTACCGCCTCCAACCAGGTATGTACCATACCAAGAGCCGTTATAACCTGGCCAGCATGCTGACGTAGGTCAGGTGCTGCGCCGGGTATTTGCGCAATGGAGTTGAGATGAAAGATGGTATGGTTCAGGAAATCAGGGGGGGTCTGATGAGGCGTGTCAATGAGCGCGATGGGGGCAACATTTGCATCTCGCTGGTCTGGAGCAAATCCAGGTGGAAGGTCCTGTTGGACTGCTCCCAATCCATCCAAAACATCTAGTATGTGTCCCATTTGCCCGTGTATGTAGCCAATGACATTTGGATTCGTATTCTGACCGTTCCAGTGGTCGCGCGCAGTCTCGGCCCATCCGAAAATCTGCGCAGTGTTGTTACGCAGCCAGATGCTTAATCCTCCGTGGATGCCCATACGGTCAAGATCAGGATCCGCAGCAGCCAGATGCCGCTCGTGGCTAAGGATGTTAAAGCTGTTGTTAGCAGGGTCAGGTGAAGTGGGTAGATCGGCACGATAGACCATCGCGGAAACTGAAGGATTAGTTGGTTGATCGTCTCTTCCAATGAATATATTGACTGGGCCACCTCCTTGGGCACAGGAACGCTGAGCGCTAGCGCGAGTGCGGCAGTCATAGCAGAAGCGCTGGGGAAGCGCGCCTCGGGATTTTTTGCAAGACAACGCAAGATCACCTTTGAGACTGCGGGTGGAATAGTTGGATTGATCAGATCTGGTGCGAGAGGTTCAGTGTAAATGTGCTGGTGGATGACAGCGTGAATCTCTCTGCCATCCCTCCCTGTCCAAGGCGCTGTCGGAGTTCATATTTTCCAAAGTACCGTACAGGTGTACTCATCGGTTGTTCCTCTCTAAAAGAGTGCTAGAGCGAGGGCCATTTTACATCGGCTCATAGAGAAGCACTGCTGCCGGGGCGACGTAGACGCGGTCTCCTTTACTCAAGATATGTTGATCAATGCGTTGTCCCTGGAAGGTCAACCCATTCAGACTCTCAGCATCCTCAATGACCCAGGCTCCGTACTCTCTTATCCAGCGTATCTTCGCGTGCAGGCGTGATACGCGCTGTGATGGTATCTGCACATCGTTGCCTGAGAGACGACCAACGGTGAGCACAGGCTTATCAAGTAGCCGTTGTCCTACAATCTTTCCATCCACTTCAATCAATACGCGAGCGTTGAGCGGCTGCTGCGGGTTTCCATTGCTGCTTCCTCTAACAATACGAGGATCTCTAGCAGGTGGTACTGGCCTGACAGGCGGATATGGTGCAGGTGTGGGTGGTTGAGGTGGTCTCGCCACCTGGCCTTGCTGCTTGATTAAGCGCTCGAGTTCAGCTCTGGGAACAATCATCGATCCACCATTGTAGTCAACGTTGTAGCGGTTCTGTTCTTTGAGCAGACCTGCAAACACACCGTTCTGACGCTTCAATTCCTGGTAGGTACCCTGCTCAGCAATTTGTCCGTCTTTGAGCACAATGATTTCATCCACATTGCCCAGCGTGCTCAGGCGGTGAGAAATCATCAAGACGGTGCGTCCAACCACCAGAGTATCGATTGCTCGTAACACCTCAACCTCTGCTTCGACGTCCAGGCTGGCGGTTGGCTCGTCCAGTACCAGGATGGGTGAATTAACCACGATGGCTCGTGCGATTGCTAAACGTTGCCTCTGTCCGCCGGAGAAATTCTTTCCTCGTTCGCGTACCTTTGTTTCGTAGCCATCAGGCAAAGCCATAATTGTATCGTGGATGTGCGCTTGTTTTGCTGCCGCTACGATCTCGTCATACGTAGCTTCTGGTCGCCCTAACTTGATATTCTCAAGGATGGTTCCCTCGAAGAGCACCGATTCCTGCAATACCTGGCTGACATTGCGGCGTAATATAGAAAGTGGGATAGTACGGTTATCGATGCCGTCAAGTCTGATGCTTCCCTGATTGACTTCGTAAAAGCGAGGGATCAACTTGATCAAGGTCGTTTTGCCACCACCGGACAGGCCGACGAGCGCAACTTTTTTGCCCGCGGTAATATGCAGGTTGATGCCTTTGAGAATTGGGCGTTCTGGCGTGTACCCAAAGACCACCTTTTGAAAGGTGATCTCGCCTCTCAGTCGCTCTGGGCCGCCGTATGGAGTTGCGCTCTCAGTGATCTCAGGAGCCTGGTCCAGTACTTCTTGCATGCGCTCAGCTCCAGCCGCGGCACTTGTGGCGACGTTGGCCAACTTGGAAAGATCTTTCATTGGTTGGAACAGGTTCTTCAAGAAACCAATGAAAAGGGTCAGGGTGCCAACCGTGACTAGTTGCCGGGGATCAACCGGCCAGTTGATGATGGGGAAAATATGAGGCGGCGGTATAGCGAGGGCTCCCATACCAATGATAAAGGCAGTGCCAACCGTGACTAAAACATTCACAACCGGAGTAAATTGTGCCTGTAGTCCGCCTGCGTCAAGCCCTGCCTGGCGGCTCTTGCCAACGTACTTATTAAAGCGTATGGCTTCACGATCTTCCAATGAGAAGGCTTTCAGGACAGTAATAGCACCGACGTCCTCTGCGGCAACGTCCGCTACTTCTCCAAGCGCCTTGGATGCTCTTTTGGCTGCGGCCTTGATGCCTCTTTGGTATGAGAAGATAATCACGAAGAGAGCTGGCAAGAGCACTATGTTGAATAGTGTTAGTTGCCATTGGGTTCTCACCATATAATAAATGGCGGTCACAAAGGTTAAAATAGCTCCAAACGAGTCTATGAGGCCGTCCGTGACTACCTTTTCGACATTGGCAATGTCACCAGTGATACGCTGAACAAGATCGCCTTTCTTTTGTTTGCCGTGCCAGTCCAGTGACAGGCGTTGTAACTGGTCGAAGAGTTTCTTGCGCAGCCGTGCTGATAGATTCTGCGAAATGCGAGATGTCAGGAAGAGTTGCAGGTAGGTGAGTCCCGAATCTACTATACCAAGTACCACAAGCATGATGATTAAGAAGGTGATCGTGGCAGTTTGAGAGTGTGGCTGTCCTGGTGCAACGGGATTGAACCGGTCGAGAAGTTGGTCATATGGAAAACTTGGCGCCATAGAAGGGGTTCCAAGCGCATTAAAGATATCCTTAATGACAACAAGGTTGTTAGCAGTGGCCAGCACTTCCAAGAGGGTCACTATAAAAATCAAAAAAATGAGAAAACGGTATCCCCTGAGATTTCCGAACAGAAAACGAACCAGGAAACCCATGATTTTTCCCCTTCCTTTTTCAAGTATTTGATTTTAGGGCTAGCATGGAGGTAAAGGGACGACACAATAGAACATCCGAAGAGGTATATTTGGAAATACGTTTTGCTACGAGTAAAGCATATATGAGGCTTGCCGAGTTTGTCAAGTAGCTAACATTGACAAATAACCAGCTTTTCACGTACACTTTGACTGGGAAAGATGCTGCAACTCTGTAAGGGGATACACTGTGAGAGTTATACGTTGCCCAAACTGTCAAGAACCACTTCCCTTGACTGCTAACTTTTGCGCTGAATGCGGCGAGTATTTGTTTGCATCCAAACATTCCTTTCATAAGAAGGACGAAAGTCTGGAATCCCCTACCATTAAAATGGCACACCGGCCTGCTGCTCTCAAAGAATCTCGCTTTTATACAGTGGACACTGGCGCCGATGCAAGTACCCAACGCGCTGGCACGCGCACAACTGCAACCTGGTCTAAACCCAGGCGAACTGCCCTGGTGTCAGGTAGCAATGGGCTTCCACCACCAACACAATCACGAGTTAGCAAGCAGGAAGATATTGACAATGATGAGTCGCGGCATCGTGCGACCTGGGAAAAAATCGTCACCTATAAAACTCCTCGCATTCCCCCTGTACTGGTAAATCCTCCTGCTACACCGTCAGCTTCTAAAGCTCCCGCAGGCTCAACGCCTCCTGCTTTGATTAGCATTCGAAAGACTCCGCCGAAAAAGCCGCCCCGCATGCCAACCCGGTTATTCTCCTGGGTAAGTATTGTAGTGTTGGTAGGCCTGTTATTGGGAGGAGTTTTTGGGCTTGTCGTATCCTTTAGTCGCGGAATCCTGACTCATCCTTCACATAACAGTAGTATACAGGTCACCCCTTCCACCGTTGCCCTTGGCGGAATGATCACGCTGCTTGGTTCTAATTTCAGCTCCTCCGGGCGAGTAGGGCTGACTCGCGATACAAACATTGCCCTGGTTGATACAGGTGGTACGAATATACTACGCGCTAACGCGCAAGGCTCCTTTAGGGATACAGTGATCGTCGATCCGTCGTGGGGGGCGGGTTCGCATATCATACGCGCAGAAGACGCGGTTTTACACAAATCTGCCAGTTTCACAGTGACAGTGACCGGGCAGAGCACATCGCTACGTCCCGCGCACCTACTCACTTCAGTGAATGCGATTGATCTTGGTTCCGGCGACCAGGTCACCAATAGCACCCAGATGATCAGGCTTTCGAATACTGGTGGAGGACAAATCACCTGGCAAGCCACAGCGACACAATCATGGCTTCTGGTCAGTCCTCAAAGCGGGACTTTTTCTTACGGCCAGAACATGCAGGTGGTAGTCGCTGCAGATCGCTCCAACCTCGAGGTTGGAGCCTATGGCGCCGGTGTAATCTTCACATCGAATACCGGGCGGGCCACGTTACCGGTGAAAATGATTGTGACGCAACTTCAACCCGGGCATGAAGCCATACTTCAACTGACGCCTGCCGTGCTTTCGTTCACCGGAACGGATGGAGGTACAAATCCGCCAGCTCAGGTAGTGACTGTCAGTAATCCGGGTGTGCTGGCTTTACAGTGGAGCGCGTCGAGTTTTACAAACGATGGATCGAACTGGCTTTCGGTTTATCCGCAATCCGGTACAGTAACCAGAGGTGACAGCCAGGCAGTGACAATTGGCGTCAACACCAGCACTATGTTGCCTGGAGTCTATAGCGGCTCGGTGACCTTCGCCAGTCAGGGGACTGTAGCGGCCAAAGGCAGCCCACAAACGATATATGTTAGCCTGGTCGTTTGGCCACAATGCGCGCTCCAGGTTTCACCCGGTGGGCTGACCTTCGCCGGTGTCTATTTGCAGCCGCCACCCGCGCAACAAATCATCAGCGTGGGTGTTTCCCAGGGATGTGGATCTTCCCTGCAATGGAGCGCATCAGTCACAACAAGCAGCGGCGGCAACTGGCTCAGCGTTGGCCCAACAGGCGGTGTAACACCTTCCAATCCCTCGGTGAACGTTACCACCACAGGTTTAAAACCTGGCACGTATACAGGCTCGGTGATCTTTACCTGGCCTGGCGGAACACAGACCTTGCCGGTAACATTCATTATGGGACAGCCGGCAACGCCTATCATCACAGCTACGCCTGCGACAATGTCTTTCAGTGGTGTTATCGGCCAACCAGGTCCGCAGCCGCAAAAGGTCACTCTCACCAACACGGGTGGTGGTACCCTTACGTGGCACGCGGCTGCTGCAACGGCAATGGGTGGCGCGTGGCTTGCAATTACTCCGGTGACAGGTACCCTGGCTTCACACTTGTCTGCGACGATTACGGTTACGGCGACACCGTTGGCCACACTTACTGCGGGTACTTACACTGGTACGATAACCATTACTGGGACAGATGGCCTGGGGAATCCCGCTGCCGGAAGCCCGATATCGATTCCGGTGACCTTTGTCGTACAGGCGCCTTGCGCAATCGCGACTACTCCTCCAGCGCTCGTCTTCCAGGGAGTTGCCGGACAATCAAGTGCGGTAGCGTCGCAGCGAGCAGCCATCAGCGCAAGCGGCGCCTGTGCGCATGCATTGACCTGGACTGCAACTACCGCAACAACACCCGCAGGAGGAACGTGGCTGACTGCGACGCCGGCAACCGGCACGGTGAGCTTAACAGCGGCTTCGGCAACCAGGGTGGGAGTTGTACTAACAGGGCTGACTGCTGGCTCCTATGCAGGTACGGTGACCCTCACAGCAATTGATAGCGTAACGAAATTAGCAGTTGGTAAGCCGGTGGTTGTCACAGTTACACTGACCGTACAGGCGGTATGTACCCTACAGGCTCCCTCGGTCACAGCAGAAACCTTCTCCTCTGAGGCTGGCACAAATCCAAAGCCAGCAACGCAAACCTTTACCGTTGGTATTACCGGCACTTGCACGGGCAAGGTCATCATCATGCCAACCGCGACTATGACGAGTGGGACTGGTTGGCTGGCGGTATCACCCGCTAAAGCGGCGGTTGCCAGTGGAGCTAGCGCAACCTTCAAGGTCAAGGTGACATCGGCGGCCCTCGCTGCTGGATCATATACAGGCTCGATCTCACTGGCAGCGGTAAACGTCACCGGCAGCCCACAAGCAGTAGGGGTAACCTTAAACGTCTTAGCTCCCCCAGCGCTCACAGCCGGACCCGGTACGATGACGTTCAATGTTTCAAGTGGGAGAGTTTCTAAACCTGTTACCATCACAAATACTGGTGGGGGGCCATTAAACTGGACTGCCGCGCTTGGCAAAGGTGCCCCGAGCTATGTCTCACTCTCGGCAACCTCGGGTACGAAGCTGGCGGGAGGCACAACCGCTACTATAAGTGTGATTGTCGATGCGACCGGGCTACCGGGTGGCACGTCAGTCACGACGAGCGTGGTCGTCAGCGCGATTGACCCCCTTACCGGTCTGCCCGTGACGGGAAGTCCGTCAACGATATCGGTTACGATCAAGATTCCGCCATCTCCAACACCTACGCCGACTCCCTCTCCTACGCCGTCGCCGACTCCTTCACCTGCGCCTCAGATGAGGCTCCGCCTAAACGCTTTGACATTCACAACAACTGTTGGAAATAACCCCACGGCGCAAACTATCAATGTGCAGAATACAGGTGGGGGTACATTGACGTGGACAGCAGGCACGCCATCTCAAACATGGTTGGCGGTCACTCCAACGAGTGGCAGTGACGCTGCCGGCCAAACCACACCCCTCGCTTTCAGCGTAGATGTGACCGGTATGACGGCGGGGACGTATAGTGCGGCGGTTATTATTACACCTTCGGTTGGCAAACCGGTAACGGTGAATGTGAAGCTGAAGATTCATTAGAGTGGGCCATAGGTCATATGTGAAATAATGTACTATATACGGAATATATGCGTGACACTCCGCAGCCGCTAAAGCGGCGCAGCTTCTTCCGGCACTGCTACGTAGTCGGTTGTTCGAGTGTATGTAGCGTGGCTACGACTCGTTGAACAACCGGAGTGGGTGAGCAATACCTGATGCAGTGTTCGCTGTCCCGAACACTGCATCCTGCGCGGTGCCCTGCGCGTTCCTTGCTCCATGCCTTGCTTGGTTGGTAGAGAGCCTTCCTTTGCCTTTGGCGACTTGGGAGCCTGAAACACCTCCCACTTTCGTGGACCTCTCTGTTGCCAGAGGAGCTTGAGGCTTTTCCTGAGAGAAGGTCTGGTGATAACGAGCAAGGAGGCGTTTGCCAATGACAATGCTGGCATTTCTGTCGGCATTACCGCGCATCCGGCATACTGAACAGAACACCAGTGGAGCACCAGGGGTGTATCCTTTGGCTGGTTTTCCCGCATCATAACGAGCAACGGGGGCGCCGCAACGGGCACAGTCCCTACTCGTATTTCTCGGGCTGACTCGACAGGTGAGTATTCCCTCGTTCCACGCTTTATATTTCGTGTATGTGAAGGTTTTCCCCCTCAACCAGTACGAGCGTTTTTCGTTGCCCCTCTTGCTGTACTTGCCCTTGTGCGGCTTGAAGTGTCCAAGATGCTCGAACACCAGCACCCTCGCCTGATGCTGCTGTGCGAACTCTACGATGCGGTGACTCACCTGATGGGCGCTGTCCTCATCAAGTGCGCGTATCTTGGCCCACAATGCCGCATTGTCTTGCTCCCCCTCAGCGAGCATGCCTGTCTTGCTTCGGTTGCGTGCTATCCGTCCTAACTGTCTCTTCCTAAGACCGTGTAGTTGCTTTCCTCCCTCAATGAAGCGGGTCGCAACCACCGTGCCTTCGACCGTGAGAATGGTGCATACGGCTAAGTGTTTGGTCATATTCAAGTCAATGGAACACAGACGTGTCTCAGCATTGCTTGCGACTTGCTGTTCCACTTTGCCAGGTGCGGAGAACTTCTTCTGGAGAGCGGTGTGCAATATCCACTGCTGTCCGTCCTGCACCAGCGCTGGGCTTGCTACGTCCCATCCATCGGGGATGACACGCCCCTGAATGCGGCATTTTATCCACGCCCAACTTCCCCCTGTCCAGAGCTTGAGCAGGATGCTCTTTGCTGTGCGCTCTTTCCATTGTCCAGCATACAGCGTGACGCTGCGGTTCCACCTGCGTGGTGGCACTGGTGGGCGAATGGTGAACTTCTTGCCACGCGCTCTTGCCATCTCTTTCTGCTTGCGCCACTTCTCCAGGTGGGTGTAAAACGAGTGTGCAGAGCCAAGTGCAGCGTGAATAGCGGCGCGACGGAACATGGCAGGTATGTCAGCAGGGATAGCGCAAGAGAGTGGCATGACTGGACGAGAGTTGTCTTTGGTTGTATGGGTGAGCTTTTCCAGGGCCTTGAGCGCTTCTTTGTTGGAGAGGTCTAGAACTTGCTCATGCAGGGTGATGACCTCGAAATAGAAGGCGGCAACTTGATTGAAGAGGTCTTTTGTTGCTGCAAAATAGGAGGAGTGAGCAGGCTGATAGCTCAATGCTTGTT
>JBKPAZ010000123.1:0-8400 GCA_046726655.1 Chloroflexota bacterium | reverse complement strand
AAAAGCGTGTCCAAGATCGAGGTATACAAGCGACTCTCCGTCCAGCTCACACCAAAACCACCTATCCATGCAGAGGGAGGATTCACTGTTTGCGAAAGCAAAAAACCACGCATCGAATCGCCATTGAACATACCTGCTGTGGGGTAATGCTTAAGCAGCATAGGCAGTTCTTCCAGGGTGAACCGCTGGTAGACGTATTCAGAGGTATTGAGCAGGCGCAGAACCAGGGTTAGGTCATCAATGTTCAATAAACGTATATTGACAGAGTTAGAGAGCATTTTGTTCTTTATATTCTGATATTGTTGTCTGGTAGCATCTTCGCATCCCTCCTCAGGATGTTACAGCTCTCTTATTATATTACAATTCTGCTCATCCTGAGGAGATGCCGGTCATGAAGGCCCAACCCTACGGGTGTTGATTAGAGGCCTTTGGTACTCACGCATCTGGCCCTCTAATCTCGCGTCGTAGCTTTTCGATATCGGGCTTAGGCGCATTGCGCATACGATAGCCTGTCAACTTGTGGATGCGACGCAGCTCGGCAATTAACACATCAGAATTGATACGAAACTTGATGGTTGGAGCCTGGCCCAGACTATCGACCGCGGCATCATCACCCAGCAGCAGATTTATGCAGGTCGCTACGCAACTGGCCATCGCAAGCAAATCATACCCGCCTTCCTGAACGAAAACCAATCGACCATTACACAGGTACTGAGCCAATTCTATGATGATGCCTGTTAGCTTTGCGTAGCCTGCTGTGGAGAGATACATGCCACCCAGCGGATCCTTCCAGTGAGCATCGAAGCCGGCAGAAACAAGTATTAACTCTGGATCAAAGCGATCAGCAGCAGGTGCCATCACCTGGCGAAAAACGGGTTCATACGTCTCGTAGCCTGTCGTCGCTGGCAAAGGCACATTTATGGTTGTACCGAGACCTGCTCCTTCACCACGCTCGTCAGAAAGGCCTGTTCCGGGATAGAAAGGCGCCTGGTGTATCGAAAAATAGAGTACACGCGGGTCGTCATAAAACATTTCCTGGGTAGCGTTCCCATGATGCACATCATAGTCGATGATCATCACCCGTTCGAGGCCATATCGATCGATAGCATAGCGTGCCGCGACTGCCACATTATTAAACAGGCAGAAACCCATGGCCGACTCAGCCACCGCGTGATGTCCAGGGGGACGTACCAGGCAGTAGGCATTGTCGATCTCTCCATTCATAATAGCTTCGATGGCTGTTAGTGGAGCACCCGCTGCCTTAAGTGCCGCCTCGTATGAGCGTGCGGAGACAAAAGTATCGGTGGCAAAAAAGCGCGTCTTACGTCCTCCTGAGCCTTGTTCCCTGGCAACTTTGCCTGCCGCTGCCTCAACACTCTGGATATATTCACGCTCATGCACGGTGGCCAGCTCATCCTCCGTCGCCGCGCGTGGTGCAAGCTGGATCAGGCCATCGCGCTCTAACCAGTTCAAGGCCTGCAGGACATCCATTGCCGTTTTCAAACGCTCAGGCCTGTCGGGGTGATTCTCTGGCGTGAGATGCTCTAAAAAGATTGGATCATAGATCAGGGCGGTTGTCATGTCTTTCTCTCCAGGCGGATACCCGTGTGTGGCGCGATAAATCTGGCCCCTACCTCATGCTCGCGCTAATGCCTCTTTGACCATACCTGGAATGTCGAAGATGGTATCGGCAACCGGAACCCGCGCCGCCTGCAATGCTGCAACCTTTCCCTGAGCCGTGCCGGTGTTGCCGGAGATAATCGCGCCGGCGTGTCCCATGCGCTTTCCTGGAGGTGCTGTGCGTCCCGAAACAAAGGCCACAACTGGTTTGCTCATTGTCTTGATGTATTCGGCAGCGTCTTCCTCGTCGCTTCCGCCAATCTCTCCACACATGACTACAAGCTTCGTGTGCGGGTCCTCTTCAAACAGCTTCAGGTAATCAACGAACGTTGAGCCGATAATGGGGTCGCCACCAATGCCTATACAGGTGGATTGACCAAGGCCCGCCTCGGTCAGGAGGGCGACAACTTCATAGGTAAGTGTGCCGGAGCGTGAGATGAAGCCCACGGGTCCAGGTCTAAATATCTGGTAAGGGATAATGCCAATTTTACCCTGACCCGGCGTACACATGCCTGGGCAGTTTGGGCCGATCAAACGCGCCCCGTATTCGTGTACAACCAGCATGGCGCGTGTCATATCAATAACGGGGATACCCTCGGTAATGCAAACAATTAGCTCGATACCGGCGCTTGCAGCTTCCATAATAGCATCGGCTGCGCCAGCCGGTGGAACGAAGATACAGGATGCGCTGGCGCCTGTAGCCTTTATCGCTTCTTCAACTGTATCGAAAACGGGCAAGCCTTCAACAGTCGTGCCACCCTTACCCGGAGTCATTCCACCAACCATGTTCGTGCCCGCCGCTATCATATTACGCGTGTGGAACTGTCCCTCGCGCCCGGTTATACCCTGCACGATAACCCGCGTTGTATTGTCAAGCAAAATACTCATGCTCTTGTCCTCTATTCCATCGATCCTACAACAGCCACAACCTTTTGTGCGGCCTCACGCATATCTTTACCCCAGTCAAGTCCGGCGTGTTGTTTCAGCATTTCTTTCCCCTCTTCCGCGCCTGTGCCCGAGAGACGGACGACGATGGGCATGCCTTTAGGCAGATCGGCCTGGGCCATGATCACGCCTTTTGCCACTTCTTCGCCACGTGTAATGCCACCGAAGATGTTGACCAGGATGCCCTTGACCTGGGGATCGCGCGCTACAAACGTCAATGCTTTGCACATGATCTCGGCCTTCGCACCGCCACCAATATCGAGGAAGTTTGCCGGCTTGCCACCAACGCGCGCAACCATGTCGAGGGTCGTCATGACCAGTCCCGCGCCATTCCCGATAACGCCGATATTGCCGTCAAGTTTGACGTACGTCAGCCCTTCCTGCTTGGCTTCGAATTCCAGTGGGTTGGATTCTTCAGACTCCGCCCAGGAAGCATATTCCTTGTGGCGGAACAGTCCGTTATCATCGAGCAGAATTTTAGCGTCTGCGGCCTGCACCTGCCCATCAGCAGTCAGCGCAAGCGGATTGATTTCGGCCAGGCTTGCGTCGCTCTCAATAAAAGCTTTGGCGAGCGCTGCAAGGATTGCGCCACCTTTTGCGATCACCTGGTGTGGTAATCCTGCGCGTGCCAGGATCGCGCGTGCCTCAAAGGGGCGCAGGCCCCAACGCATATCGATTGGCTGCTGAATAATCTTTTCAGGTGTGGTCGCAGCCACCTCTTCGATGTCAATACCGCCCGCTTTAGAAACCATCACGACGGGGGCTTGTGATTTGCGGTCGAGGATGATACCCAGGTAGTATTCCTCTTTGATCTCCAATTTCGAGACTACCAGCACCTTCTCTACTGTCAGCCCTTTGATATTCATGCCTAGTACTTTTGCGGCGGCGGTGCGGGCCTCTTCAGGAGTATCGCCAAATTGAATGCCACCCGCCTTGCCACGTCCGCCAACATAGACCTGGGCTTTAATTACTACTGGTCCGCCTAATTCGCGGGTAATTTCCTCGGCCTCTTCCGGCGTATACGCTACTCGTCCAGGCTGAATCGGGATCCCATAGCGTGCCAGGATGTCCTTAGCCTGATATTCGTGAATTTTCACTATGTGCTCCTTAAAATAGATCTTATAGAATATGACTTTGTCCCCTGCATCCACGACTTTAAAATCGCCCTATAACGCCCTCCTGGCGGGTAGTCATATGTGAGAACCTATGGTATGCTAACACGCATGCAAAGAGGGTGTCAAGAACGGCGAATCTTGCTAGAATACTATATGGGGCGCGATGTATCTCTATCAAGATGTGCATAACAGGGGAATATGTTTATGGCAAAGAAATCGTTAATACCTTCATCGGAGAGGGATTTAAATAACCATACTCCTACCAAAGGGATTCTCTACGCGCCCAGGAACTCGAAACCAGCTCAACTCTGGCTATGGATCACCGGCGTGCTCCTCATAGGGGCAATCATTCTTGGCAGCGTCAGCTATATTACCTGGAACTGGCTAAGAAATTTACAAATCACTTTTGGAGCAGGCAACACCCCATCCACTATTAACGTTACCACTTTCAATGTGCAAAGAACAGCAACCTACGCAAATTTAAATTTTACTGTGGTGAATGCGCAATATGCTATCTCTTTCCCTGATGATACTATTCAGACAGAGTTGGCGTTGGTGCGTTTGAATATGCGTGTCACGAATAAGTCCACCGACCAGGTCTCTGTGATCTATTATGATGTTGCCCGCCTGCTTGTCCCTGGCTCAAAACCGATAGCCCCAACCAATGTACATCTCTCAACGGGCCCAAAGCCTGGCTCAAGCGAGATGGGCTGGATCGATTTCCCGGTTGCCAAAAGTGTACAACTCTCCGCCCTCAGGCTACAATTGGGCTCCGTGGCAATCGGCGAGACCCTTCTGACCATACCTTTCAGCGGATCTTTCGATCCCGACCAATTTGCTGGGAAAACATCCCGCCAATCATTGACCATCTGGTATAACTTCTCAGGCTATGTACTCGTCTATCACCTCACAAGTGTGAATATTCTCTATGCCTATCGAGGTACCCAGGCTAAAGTGGGGCAACAGTTCTACGTGCTCAACTTCGCTGTGGACAACAACAACGGAATTACGGTCTCCCCTGGTTTGGGTTTTGATTACATACGCCTCATCATCAACGGCTATGACACCCCACCAATCGATAATACCCTGCCTTACAGCTTTAACGCTGGAAAGCATGCTGTCGCGGGTCGCGTGGTCTATGTAGGGCCAGCGGGTATGAAGACTCTCAATATCGCGTTTCTGTTGCAGGTAGTGCAAGGTCAGAATCCCTATAGCGTAAGCTTGTGATAGGGGATCGGATTTTACTCTCTGAAAAATTCTTCCAGCCGTTTTGACACCTCGTCAACAGCTTCCTTAGGAAGCCAGTGACCACAGTCAGGGAAATGCTGAACCGTCTTTGATCCAAATCGCTCGGCAAAATGTGTTGCGATATAGGGATCATGGTCTCCCCATAAAACGAGGGTTGGCACGCTAGCTGTCAACTTGAGCAGGGCATCCTCCCACGAAACGAACACTCCGGGGTCAGTCGCTCTATAGAGCCGCAGAATCATCTGCTTCATCATGTGGCTCTTGAACGAATAGGCCTGACGAATTTGTTCGCGGGTCAGTTTCCGAGAGCCACGCCGTACTTCCCAATAAAACAACGGCCAGTTCATCACCACCATACTCAGTTCCCCCACCAGAGGAGTACGCCAGATGCGTGCCCATATGTGCCAGCGATAATCGGACTGGAAGAGTGTGTTCATGATCACGATCCGATTGACCTTCTCCGGATGCTTGACGGCCCAGGCTAATCCATAAGGGCCGCCGTGATCATGGACCACTAGATTAAGAGGAACGTTGATGCCGATGTTTTCAACTAGCTCATCAATGAAATCTGCCCGATTTTGCAGAGAGCAATCGAATTTTGGCGGCGCGATAGACCTGCCGAAGCCAGGTAAGTCAGGAGCCAGGCAGCGATAGCCAGGACTCAGGCGAGTGATCACATCAGACCATATCTCTGCAGTATCAGGGACGCCGTGTAGAAACAAGACGGGTCGGCCTGAGCCTCTGTCTAGCAGGTAGACGTTGACATTTTGCACAACGAGTCCCATCCTTACCTCTTTCTGCTACAGTATTTCACTGCTTCAGTCGCTCCAGCTCTCTCGAATGATGCTCTTGGAGCGAGTGCTGGGGATTCATGACAGGCTCATGACTACTCAGCGTAAATCGTCTTTTGAATAATACCGCGAATAGGATGCGCGGCTCGAATAGCGTCATCGGAGGCTTGAGCATGTGCAGGACTTCATAAAAGCGTAGGGTTGCCAGTGGATAAGAGCCGACTAAGGCATGCACCCTGCCCCCATACCAGTTGAGAAAGCGCATGCCTATGGGTCGCTGTCCTTCCGTTTCCGGGTAGTGAAAATCCTCGCTCGTTGCCAGCAACCAGGGTACCTTCACCACTTTGGCGATCGCTTGCTGGCAGCGCTGAGTGAGACGAATCGGATCGCCCTCGGCTACATTGCGCTGCTGTTGACACAAATAGTCATTCAGCATACCCGCCTCCAATGCCGCGGTCGTCATTCCCTGTCCGTAAATAGGATTAAAACTGCAGGCCGCATCGCCAAGGATCACGAAGCCCTCGGGAAAGCGAGCCATCTGCTCGTAGTGACGTCGCTGATTCGCAGGAAACTTGTGGGTGACGATGGGCGTGAGAGGCTCTGCATCCTTGATGGCCTCGTAGAGGTTGGGCATTGGTAAACTGCGTGCATAGTCGAGAAAACCTGTTTCGTTGCCGGGTGGGTAGTCTCGCAACCAGCAAACCAGTGTCACGATCCAGCAGTCGTTTTCGATAGGAACCACGTACCCCCCGCGTTTCCCACCAGGAGGTGTCGGGTAAATGATCAACGCTTTCCAGTCAAGCTGTGCCTGGTTGGGGCGACGATAGATGCGAGAGGCGTATCCGATATCCACCTTGACGATGGATTCTTTCACCTGATCATATCCCAGGGACATCAACCATTGGGGGGCTTTTGAACCGCGCCCACTGGCATCAACGACGAGATCTGCAGCCAGTTCTTCCTCGTAGTGGTCTTCGTTCCGGTGCCGTAGTTGCACTCCTGTCACTCTAGTATGGTCGTTATTCGCACACAGCCCGGTAACCTCACATGCATCGATAAAATGTACATTGGCTCTGGCAGCAACGCCATCTCGCACACCTTTTTCGAGCAGAGGTCGGCTTTGGCTGTAACCTCTAATGTCGCTTGGAAAGCGTGCTTTCCATACACCGAAGTGATACCAACGTACGTCTTCGATAGAATCTACATAGGGAGCCCCGCCCTGGATGAGGGCAGAAGAGAGATCTGGGAAGAGTTCCGTCAGAAGAGATGCACCCTTCTTTAATAAGACATGCACATGTCGTCCCTGGGGAACTCCTTTGCGTGCCTCCGTATCTTCTGAAATCCGATCACGCTCGATAATCGTCACGTGCTCAAAGTGCTCTGAAAGCACTCGGCCAGCCAGTAACCCGGCCATACTCGCTCCGATTACCACTGCATGCTGGCCTACGAATCTGGTATCCTTTGATTGCCTGGCACTCATAGGTATGCGCTCCATTCAACAAACTATCTAATGGCAGAAAAGAGCAGTAGAACGTCGTCAACTCTTCGCAGAGCCTCTCTTACATCAGTTTCCTCTTGTATGTTGCGATTCAGTAGTTCACGTCCGTGTTTCACGTGTTGCAGCTCAGTTCTACCACCTTGACCATAATCGGCATGCTCATCAAACCATTTGATGGACAGCGGAACAGCGCCAGCTTCTGTGACGTCAGCATCTGGTACTAATTCCGGATTCAGTTGAGGTTGGTCGCGAGTTCCCGCAACACCTGGAAATATTGTTTCGGAGACAGCCTTAACCAGCGCAAACTCAATACTACTTTGTAAGGAAATAGAGATGAAGAACTTTACGGCTGGATCAGCAGCAGTTCGCTGAAGATAGTGACAAATGGCCAGAATAGGCTGGGGAAAAGAAGTATTAGGAAAGGCATCGGGAGTTTGAGCTTCCCTTAAAGCAGAGAGGACTTCGTGGGTCAGGTGATCCCGCTCTCCAATTGGTATGTCGTTAAGATATAGTTCGAACGCCGTGTAGTAGGCTTCGTGGTCGATACCATGTACCTCGAGCATCTTGCGATATAAATCATTATGTTCTTGTTCTTCTTTGAGTTGTCCAGCTAGTGCCCTGAGTGTAGCTAGCCGCTCCTCACGAGCAATCGTTCGTAGTTCAACAGCCAGTTTCCCAACTCGAATCGAGTTGCGTACATGATCAACTTTTTGCATTTCCTTGACGAGTTCACCGGCTCGCACTGAGTGTTGCAGTTCCTCAATCTTCGTGATACTTTGAATGAGTCCGCCATTGAAACCCACGACCAGTGGATACATTTTAGTGAAAAAGTGACGATATTCCGTGATAGCTAGTCTTCTCTCTCTTAAAGCCGTGGGCAGGGCTGTTGCATTCCACTGATTAACATAATACCTGGCGAGGGTATCAATTTGATCTCCTGCTCCAGACTCTTGTGCTTGCCTGGTATATTTACCATCTTTCCGCGCTGTCTGGATACTTTGGGCGGTTACTATTTCGGTTGCTAGAGGAAGAGCGTGTTCTTTTGCTTCGCTCATGTGATCTCCTTCTTAAAATATAAGATGACGGTAGTGTTGGAGAAGCATACTTGCTGGTATGGTCATACCAGAGCACACCTCAATCGATGAAGTGCTGCATACACTATGCAGTAGGAAGTGAGTGGATT
>JBKPAZ010000122.1:0-18210 GCA_046726655.1 Chloroflexota bacterium | reverse complement strand
CTCCTGGCCAGGAGAGAACCGATCAATGGTGGCAGTGGGCTTCCATCACAGGTAGTGGGACGCTCGCGGTTTCCTACTATGACCGTCAGTACGGCCAGGATGAATTCAATGGGAACATGGACTTCAGCCTCTCCGGGTCGGACGACGGTGTTCGGGAGTTCAACACGGTACGGGTCACCTCAGCCTCTATGCCTTCTCCGACGCAGTTCCCAGACACTCAAGGGAATAGTACCTTCTTCGGTGACTACACAGGCCTGAGCGTCATCGGTAATGTTGCTCATCCGTTGTGGATGGACACTCGCAGTCCTGATCTGTTCCTCTGCCCCGGCACAGGCTTACCAGGTGTGCCGCCGGCCCTCTGCACGGGAACGGAACCAAATGGACGTACGGCCAACGATCAGGATATCTTCTCGCAGGCTGTTACTGTACCTTAGAACTGAGTGAGGATACATTGGTTGTGAATTGAGAGAGGCGTTTAGTGAGTCGTCTCTCTCAAGCCGAAGCTTCTTACAAATCACATCATTCTAGCGGGAAGAAAGAGGTTCTGCAAACTCAAGAGCCTCTTTCTTTTTTGCGTATTAGCTTTCTTTAGAGCACTGAGTATGAGTATAAGAGTAATTCGAAGCTACTCTCAGGCTGTTATGCAGCAATTCCTGGACACGCTATTTCCTATACACTGCGCGGGTTGCCAGAGAAGCGGTTATGTGCTTTGTCCAGCCTGTTTAGGGCGGATTCAACCTCTTCCTTCACCATTTTGCCGGCTTTGTGGCACTCCCTTATCTCCTACTGGCGTTTGTATCAATTGCCAGTACCATCCCCCGAAACTGAGCGGGCAGCGTGCTGTAAGTTTCTATCAAGAACCCTTGCGTGGATGTATTCATGCGTTGAAGTACGATGGAAATACCCGGCTCGCGGAGCCTTTGGGTTTACTGCTGGCGCAGGCTTATACACGCTATGGTATGCAGGCTGATATGCTGATTCCGGTGCCACTGCATAGTGAACGACAGCAGCAACGAGGCTACAATCATGCCTCTTTGTTAGCTAAAGTCTGCTCTGCGCAATTGGCTGTTCCGATGAATGACCAAGTACTGGTGCGCCACCGGGCTACGGTGGCGCAGGTAGACTTGCATCCGAGGGAGCGTTATCAGAATGTTGCCGGGGCATTTACCTGCGCGACAGCAACTGCGGGTGGTGTGGTGTATGGACGTAGAATTGTGGTGATAGATGATGTTTCTACGACCAGTGCTACATTAGAGGCCTGCGCGACGCCTCTGTTTGCGGCTGGGGCAAGGGAGATTTGGGGGCTTGTACTGGCTCGGCCGATGGTATAGGGTTGAGTGTGCTATAATTAGGCCAAAATGAGTCAAGCAGCGGAAAGCAGATAGGTTAAAATTATAAAAGCCTGGCTGATACCGCTTGTGTGATATAAGAGAGGAACTCCCATGTCAAGTGGTGGGAAATGGTTGAGAACCAGCTTCATCTGGCTCCTATTGGCGCTAGCACTTGTGCTGATCATCGTGGTGTTTTTCCACCCGTCGTCAGATACGAACACGGTCAACGTGTCTACCATTTTGAATGACATCAAGACGGATATGGCTAAAAATCAGAAGGATACGCTGTCCGTCACTACCAGTGCTATCACGCTCACTCGGGGTCAGAATTCGACTAAAGAAGCCGCCAGTATCAATGATACGTTTGACATAACGAGGGTACTGAAAGACAACGGCATTGATTATACGAACAGCCAGTTGTTGGTGCTCCAGTATGAGCCTCCCAGCGCGTTGGGCGCGTGGCTGAATATCCTGGGAGGACTGATACCCTTTATCCTGATTGGTGGTCTGCTTTTCTTTATGATGCGCCAGGCGCAGGGCAGCAATAACCAGGCGTTGTCGTTCGGCAAGAGCCGGGCACGCATGTTTATGGGTAACAAACCTACCGTGACATTCGCAGATGTTGCGGGTGTAGAGGAGGCGAAACAGGAACTGGAAGAAATCGTCGAGTTTTTGAAGTTCCCTGATAAGTTTGTTGCTCTTGGGGCGCGCATACCTAAGGGGCTATTGCTCGTTGGACCGCCTGGAACAGGGAAGACGCTGATTTCACGCGCAGTGGCTGGTGAAGCTGGTGTGCCTTTCTTCAGTATCAGCGGTTCCGAGTTTGTGGAGATGTTCGTTGGCGTCGGCGCGAGTCGGGTGCGTGACCTCTTCGACCAGGCTAAACGCAATAGCCCCTGCATTGTCTTTGTTGACGAGATCGATGCGGTTGGCCGCCAGCGTGGAGCAGGCCTGGGCGGATCTCACGATGAACGCGAGCAAACGCTGAATCAGATCCTTGTAGAAATGGATGGCTTCGATACAAATACAAATGTAATTGTGATTGCCGCCACCAACCGTCCCGATGTGCTTGACCCAGCATTACTGCGCCCTGGTCGCTTTGATCGGCAGGTGGTGCTCGATCGCCCCGATATTCGCGGTCGGATGGCTATCCTACAGGTGCATGCAAAGGGAAAACCCCTGGAGACGAGTGTTACGTTGGAAACGCTGGCGAAGCAGACGCCTGGATTTTCCGGCGCTGATCTTGCTAATCTGCTAAATGAGGCAGCCATTCTGGCGGCTCGGCGTAACAAGCGCAAGGTCGGCATGAGCGAACTTGAAGAGGCGATAGATCGTGTTGTGGCTGGTCCTGCGCGTAAGAGTCGCATTATCAGCGAGCGGGAAAAGGCTATTACTGCGTATCACGAGGTGGGCCATGCTCTGGTGGCTCGCATGCTTCCCAATACTGACCCGGTTCACAAAGTTTCAATTGTAGCGCGGGGACAGGCTGGCGGCTTTACGATGTTGTTGCCGACTGAAGATCGCTACCTGTGGAGCAAGCCGCAATTTGAAGATATGCTGGCGTATGCTCTGGGTGGGCATGTTGCCGAGTTGATTATCTTTGGCGAGGTGACGACCGGCGCATCGAATGATATTGAACGTGTGACAAAGATTGCCCGCTCGATGGTGACTGAGTATGGCATGAGTGGCCGCATCGGCCCGATGGCTCTAGGGCACAAGGATGAGCTTGTGTTTCTGGGTCGAGATTTTGGCGAACAGCGCAACTATAGTGAGCAGACTGCCCGCGAGGTAGATGAAGAGATTCGCCGTATCATCCAGGAAGCATTTGATAAGGCGTATCATGTACTGCAACAGAACAAGACGCGTTTGATTATGATCAGCGAGCGATTGATTAAAGAGGAGACGTTAGAAGGGCCTGTTTTCGAGTCGCTCTTCAATCAGCCGATTGATAATGGCCAGTATGAGTCGCCGTCTATTCTTGCAGGTATGCCTCGTTTAGATACTTTGGGGAGTGCTGAGCAGGGTCTTTTGCCTGAGCCAGGGGTTTCGTACCCGTTGCCGCCGCAATTGCAGCCACCATATAGCAATGGTGAGTGACGCAGATGTTATTCATCCGGTAATGGTAAGCCATGCTCGTAGCAGTTCTGCAACGCTCCAGGCTTGTGCGAAGCAGCCTGCTGGAGTAAAAGGGTGGTTCTGGTTCGGCGACCTCAGGGATAGTTCCCAGGCAGTTATCCCATAATTGCCGTATCTACGACATCGTAAGCTAGCGTTTCAAGATCCTAAGGCCGTTCTCATACGCTGCAGTGCGATCTCGATGCGTTCGCCGGGCGCTGTCAGTGAAATGCGAACGTAGCCCTCGCCAGCGTCTCCAAAGTTGGTGCCGGGTGTGATATAGACTCCCGTCTTGTCGAAAAGCCAACCAGCGAAGTCACGAGATGTAAAGCCTTTGGGTATCGTGGCCCATACATAAAGCCCTGCTTCAGGACTTTGAGTATGCATGCCGAGGGCGTTGCATCCTTCTACTAGCAGATCTCGACGTCTGCGGTAGATGGCGTTACGCTGTTGTAACCAGGAGTCTGGTAATTGCATTGCTTCGATGGCTGCGTACTGGATGGGACGGAACATGCCGCTATCGATATTGCTCTTTAAGCGCCCAACAGCATTGACAATGTCAGGATTTCCAACCAGCATACCCACGCGGAAGCCGGCCATATTGTAGGTCTTGCTCAGGGAGTGCAATTCAACGGCGACCTCGCTTGCTCCAGGAACTTGCAGGATGCTGACAGGGCGATACTGGCCAAAATAGACCTCGGCATAGGCCATATCGTGAATAATGGCCAGGTGATGACGACGAGCAAATTCGACTGCATGCTCAAAAAATGCCAGGTCAGCACACGCGGCTGTGGGATTATTGGGGTAGTTGAGCCAGAGCAGGCGGGATTTCGCCAGTACATCTGCAGGGATGTGCTCCAGGTCTGGCTGGTAGGCGTTGTGTTCTTGAAGTGGTAGCATAAATGGCACGGCGCCAACGCTGGTACTCGCTGTAGCATAGACAGGGTAACATGGATCGGGAATCAGCGATACGTCTCCTGGGTTGAGGACAGCCGTACCTACGTATGCAAGTCCCTCTTTCGACCCGAGCAGCGGCAGCGTATCACGTTCAGGTGTGAGGCGAACGTCGAAGCGCTGCTTGAACCAGGTTGCGAACGCCAGGTGTAATGCGCGCATGCCGAAATATTCGGGATAGCGATGGTTTTCGGGATCTTTTAAAGCAACAGAAAGGCGATCAATGACTGCCTGGGGAGCGGGTAAGTCGGGGTCGCCCATTGAGAGGTTGATTACGTCTACACCCGCTGCTTTACGGTCGGCTATCTTCTTTTTGGCGTCGGCGAAGTGGTAGGGTGGTAGGTTATTTATTAAGTTTGAAAGTTGCATGAGAATACTCCTTCATGTGATTATGTATTACTCCATTGGCTCCGCTTCGTACCAGTTTTTGCCCACTTTCATTTCAACTTTGATGGGGACATCCAGCCTGGCTACGCCCTCCATCAGGCTCTTGACCAGGTTTTTTGTGCGGTCAAGCTCTTCGATAGGAACTTCGAAGACTAATTCGTCGTGTACCTGGAGAATCATGCGCGTCTTCAGGCGCTTCTCCTCGATGGCATGCTGGATACGAATCATGGCTATCTTAATCAGATCAGCGTTGCCACCCTGGATGGGCATATTGATTGCTTCTCGTTCAAGTGCCTGTCTTTCATTGTGAGACAAGCCGCGCATATCTGGGAAAAAGCGTTTCCTGCCGAAGAGCGTGTTGACATATCCCTGTTTGCGTGCTTGATTGAGTGTGCTATCAACGTAGTCTTTGATGTGCGGGAATGTTTCATGATAGCGTTTAATGAACTCTGACGCCTGCAAGTTAGTCATGCCCGTAATTTGGGCGAGACCAAAGGCTGATTGACCGTAAAGGACGGCGTAAACCACCGTTTTAGCCAATCGCCGCTGGTCTTTGGTCACTGCAGCCGCTTGAATATCGAATAGAGAAGCTGCTGTAATTGTGTGGATATCTTCATTTTTGCTAAATGCTTCCACTAAGCGTGGTTCGTGAGTGATATGCGCCAGAATACGTAGCTCGAACTGCGAATAGTCGGCGGTGAGCAGAACATAGCTGGGGTCTGCGATGAACGCGCGCCGGATTTGCCTTCCCACCTCTGTGCGCACAGGAATATTCTGGAGATTGGGATTGCTCGACGAGAGTCGTCCACTGGATGCTGTGGTCTGGCTAAAGGTCGTGTGAACACGTCCTGTAATCGGGTCCATCAACGCAAGCAAGCCATCAACATAGGTAGATTTGAGCTTGGTAAGCTGGCGGTATTCCAGCAAATGATCGACGATTGGATGTTGACCCCGCAGACTCTCGATCACATCAGCACTGACTGAGTAGCCTGTCTTATTCTTCTTGCCAGCCGGAAGTTGTAATTCTCCGAAGAGGATATCGCCTAATTGCTTTGTAGAATTGATGTTAAAGTGATGACCAACAGAGTCATAAATCTCTTTTTCAAGCGCGCTAATCTGCTCGCCCAGTCGCTCATTTAAATTGCGCAGAAATGCGCTGTCCAGCGCAACTCCGTATATTTCCATCTGCATCAAGACGGGTAGGAGTGGCAATTCGATATTATTGTGCAGGCCTAACAAACTATGGCGGCGCAGTTCCTCCATAATTGGCTCGACCAGGCGCAGAGTCATATCAGCATCGGCGCCGGCATAATCTGCGGCCTGTCGTATGGGCACTTGCGCCATACTGATGGCCTTGCTGCCCGTGCCAATCAGTTGAGCAATGGGTGTCATCACATGTCCCAGGCGCTGAAATACCTGGTCTTTCAGTCCAAGCCCACGCCTGCCGGGGTCTGTCAGGTAAGCGCCCAGCATCGTATCAAAGGCCAGTCCGCGAACCGTAATGCTGGGGTTAGAGAGTAGCAAGAGCAGCATGTCATACTTTGCATTGTGCATGTACTTGCGAATCGTCTCATCCTCAAGCACGGGACGCAACTTCTCCAGCACGACTGCAAAGGGCAATTGCGCACCCGCTTCCTGGCCATCGATGGTCTGGATATGTCCGACAGGAATATAATATGCCTCTCCAGGCGCCATTGAAAGGGAAATGCCAACCAGTTGCGCGTGCCAGGGGTCTTCAGAGGTGGACTCGGTGTCAAGCGCGAAACTGCCTGCGTCACGCAGGCTTTTCACGAGTACCTGTAACGCCTCCTCAGTGTTGACGATCATGGTATTGGTTTTGAAAGCTTCCTTCTCATCAAGAAACAGCGGTTCGCCCTGTTGCGTGGTGGGCAAGCGCAACTTACGTACGACTTCGGCGGCAGGCTCTAATGTTCCGAAAAGACTGGGTTGTGTTAGCTCATCGCCGCTATCACTGTGGCGCTTCACTTTTCCATCATGCGCAGGTTGTCCGCTGATAGACATGCTACTTGCAGCCACGCCAGGCGGTGCTGGTGGTGATATGATGGATACAACGCCGACAGGAGGAGCCAGCAATAAATCTTCATCCTGCTGTTCAACTGGCTCTGATTTCTTCTGCTCCACTACAGGTGTTGTAGGCGTGTCGTTTGTCCCACCAGGAATCTTATCGACCAGGGTACGAAATTCCAGTTCGCGGAAGAGGGCTATCACCTTGTCGCGATTGAATTGGCCTGTCCGGCAAGCCTCCAGGTCAAGTTGCACCGGCGCATCCAACACTATCGTAGCGAGGTACTTACTCTGGCGAGCTTGCTCACTCATTTCACGTAGCAAGCGTTGCTCTTTGGGCGTTAACTCGTCTAGGTGAGCAAGAACACCTTCAAGATCACCATAGTCATTGAGCAGTTTGCTAGCCGTCTTCTCACCAATGCCTGGAACGCCAGGGATGTTGTCCGATTTATCGCCGACCAGCCCTTTGAAGTCGGGCAGCTTGCTGGGAGGCAGGCCGTAGCGGTTGATGACCGCTGCCTCGTTGTATTCTGTGGCTTCGCTGATACCGCGTTTTGCTACCAGCGCATGCACGTGCTCGTTCACAAGCTGCAACGTGTCCATATCGCCTGTAAAGATGATTGTATCAACTCCCTGTTGGGTAGCCTGAACGGAGAGGGTTCCCAGCACATCGTCGGCCTCGAAGCCGTCTTTTTCGTAGATGGGAATGCCGAAAGCCTCGACTACTTCGCGGATGCGACCAAATTGGGGTCGCATGATATCGGGGAGGGTTGGTCGATGCGCTTTGTACTCGACAAACTGTTCATGGCGGAATGTCGGAGTGGGCCGGTCAAAGGCGACAGCGATATAGTCGGGTTTGATGTCAGTCAGCGCTTTTATGAGAATGGAGGTAAAGCCAAATGTTGCGTTGACGACTTCTCCTTTGCTCGTTGCCAGGTCTTCTGGTACTGCGTGGAAGGCGCGGTGTATGATGGCGTGCCCGTCTATCAATACGAGTGTTTGACGTTTGTTTTGTTGTTCTGACATGTCATACCTGATCGTTTCTTTTCAGAGGTTTCGTAGCTCTCATTAGAACCTTCGTCCCAGTAATATCTCTATGAGCAGTCTAGCACGATGTTGTGTCTATGTCTATAGAATCTCTGGTGCTTGTTTTCATTGAAAACAAGGTGGCTTCGTTCTTTCTACCGGCTACTTCGGTCAATGAGACCTGGCAGAACGGGTATACCAGCAAGGCTCATATGATGATCGAAAGCAAAGATCACGTCGATATCTGGTCGAGACTGGATCAAAGCAAGGGAGAAAGCGTCCACATAGGAGAGTTGCTGATCATGAAAGCGGCTAATAACCTTTCGAACCCCGATTTCCATCTGGTGGTCTGGGCATACTACTTGAAGAAAGCCTTGATTTTCCAGCGAATCCTTCAAGGTGAGCCATCTTGAAGCTTCCCGATAGCCAATGTGATAACGGATCCAGGTAAACGTCTCGGATACAATGCCCCAGGTGGTGATACGAAGCGTCGTGGGTGGCAGACTTTTATGGAATGAGACAGCAGCAGTATGATGGCGCTCATTGCTATTCATCAGATCGATCCAGGCGGAGGTATCAATGAACACACGCTTAATATCAGCGATAGATGTCGTCATGATCTACCTCGGAAGGCCCAGAGAACAAACCGATGAGGTCGTCAAAGGGATCCTCGTTTTCTCTGATGCCCTCCCTGGCAAGCAACAGGTCCAGTGCCTTACGCAAGATCTCTGCTTCTGTAGTGCCCTGCTGCTGAGCAAGTCGCTTCACGGCTCTGTCCTGAGCTGGTGTAATATATGTCTGCTTGCGAATCAATTCCATGTCATAGAATCTCCATGATGTCATTATACAACATCCTAGAGATAAATACTACTCCTAATCAACAGTGTATCCTGGGTTGTAAATTGCTTTCGGTTGAGAAGGTGTCGAGGAAGGTTTCCGCAAACTGCATAAAATGGTACACGTCGGCGAAGTTGGTGGCGAGGCCGAGTGAGACGCGTACGGCACCGCCGCTTTGCATACCCAGGTTGGCGAGAAACTGATCCCAGGTTATGCCCTCCTGACCTTTGTAGAGCTTTGGTAGTATGTCTTTGCCATCGCCTTTGAAGATGCTCTGTAGTTTTTCTTTCGAGAGGTGGAATGCGACTTCGCCTGCACCAGGGTTACAAAAGCAGCCGGTGCGTAGGGAGAGGTGGTCTTTGCTGGCTCTCTGCTCTACTATGCGCTCATCAATGATTGAGTTATCCGGGTTAAGAAAATTAAGCGCGATTGTTCCTCCACGCAAGCGACAGTCGTGCGGGCCGTAGACCTGGACCAGTGGCGTTCCATTGCTATGGTGCATGGACAGCAGGTTGTCTAGCAACCAGTTTGTCAGGCACATGACCCGTTCGTGTATCGTCTCTATGCCAATGTTATTGAGGTATGTGAGACCGATTTCTATTGCGGGAAGGCTGAGATAGTTGATCGTTCCGTCTTCGAAGGCTTCTCCGTCTTCGAGCATCACATATCCATCACCTTGCACTGAAATGCCCCAGATCGTTCCGCCAGCGAACCAGGGGCGCTGCAGTTTGACCAGAGCGGATTTGCGTGCCAGTAGACAGCCAACGCCTGTCGGATAGCCGAACATTTTATAGAATGAGAGGGGTACAAAATCGGGGTGCCACTTGCTCAGGTCCAGACGATTTGAGGGGACGAAGGCCGCACTGTCCATGAGTACATCCCAGCCCCTGGCATGGGCTTCTTCGATCCACGCTAATGGATGCTGCACTCCTGTGAAATTGGACTGGGCCGGGTAGGCGAATAGGTGATGATCGCCATCTCCAGGTGAATCAAGGAATGAGAAGAGATGGGATTCGTCTACACGTAGTTCTGGAGGTATGACGGGCAGGTAGGTGATGGTGGCGCCTTTTGCGCGGGCGAACTCACGGATGCCGTTGACCGAGTTGTGGTTATCAAAGAGGAGCAGGAAGTGTCCACCTGGCTTGAAAGGATAGGCCTCACCGACCAACTTCAGTGCGTTACTGGCATTGGATGTGAAAATAACCGTGTATTCGTCGCGTGAAGCATTAAAGTATTGGAGCACAAAAGCACGCGCCTGCTCGCATAACTCAGTCATTGTTCGCGAGGTAGGGTTGAGCGAGTGAGGATTACCAAAGATGTTGCTGCGGAGCATCTTCATATGATCGCGGAGCTGGCAATCGGCATAGAGACCGCCCCCGGTATAGTCAAGGTAGATGTGTCCCTGTTCGTCCAAGCGGCTGTACTCCGTCGCTCGTAGTTCGTCCAGATAGGAAGTAGTGTTAAAAGCTAGGTAGGCTTGCCGGAAGGCTTTTTCCGCTGCATTCATCTCGCCTGAGCTGTAGTGAGTAGGGCTGTTGCTGCTATTTTTCTGCATGTAAGAGGTTTCCTTTCAAGACAGGATGCGGTACGTTCCGTTCACTCCACCTTCCCAGGCATATAAATTGGCGCTGGATGGCGCTCCATCCTCAGCGCGAATAAGGGCAAAGACAAGTCGTGTCATATCCCGCAAAGGAATAGCATTCCAATCAGGTCTGCGTAACCATGCGACCAGTTCTGGGCTGATCTCGTCTGGCCCAGGCAGCGCATAACGTGTTGTCCAGGTGCCTGTGTTGAGGTAGACCTGCGAGCCGTTGCCGATTGAATCGGTACGATGCATATGGGTATGTCCGGCGATTGCGTAGCGGAGTAGGGGGTCAGTGTGTAATACATTCTGCATGCCTTTAGCTGTACTCTCCGCCATGCGGTAGACGGCAGGTGCGCAGATAGCTTTGATAGCCTCAACGACTGGTAGGGACATTGCTTCGTGCAGCGTAGCAAACTCTAGCGTTGCATCGACTTGCGCGATTTCCTGACCCAGGGGTTCAGTAAATTCGGGGCTATGCGCAACAAGATCTTCTTGAAAGGCTGCGAAGTCGATCATGGCCTGTTCAAATAGCTTGACAGGGTTGCGTTCTTCGCCGGCGGATAAACCTGCTAAAGGCTTACGTGGGTACGAGAGCATTTCCATAACATGATGAACTGTCGTTACAACGATCTCGGGATCCAGCAAGCAGAGTAAGGCTATCTGGGATGTAAGATTCATCGACGGCTCAAAGTGGTCAAAATAGGGATACTGGAGGTTGATGGGATACGCTGCACGTTGAATATACCGGGTGCCTGATGGGAGTGTGATTGTGTCAGGTCTGAGTGTGAAAGGCTGTCCCTGCTCATCCCAGAGGCCACATATACGATTCCAGAAATCATGCTGATTGCCATGTTCAATATAGACATCTGGCAATGGTTGATAGAAACGGGCATGGCAAAAGTCCACTCGCTCTTTCGGATATAGTCCATCCAATAGGACCTCAAGAATGCGTGTTTGTATTTCTTCGAAGGCGAGTTCGACATCATGATTGCCGGTAATAAATGTGATGTGTCGTCCAGGTTGAGAGATGAAGCGTTGGAGGGCGTTAAAGAAAGGGCGATGGATGGTGATCACTTTTTCCAGTTTGGCTAAAGCAGTAGCGGGATTGGTTGTGCCCTGCCTCTCGTGGGGCTGCATGAACAGGAACTCGAAGCAGTCGCCATTGATGATAAGTTCAACATCTCTGGCATCGCCAAGTGGTCCACTAATGGATGCTGCATTGAGTAACCCTTCTAACGCGGACTGTTGTGAATCGCCGAAGCCTTCGAATATAGGATGGCCGTCGGCGAGATGAAGGTCGCTGATTACAATTTTGATTTTCGGCATGCATACCTCGTTGATTTGCCTTTGCAACTATTTCATTCTAGTACATATGTGCCGGAATGTACAGTTTAGTTGGGAGCCAGAGAAACATCAACTTAATTCGTTGGATCATAACCAAATCGTAACCAAACTATAACTGGCTTCACCTTGCTTCTATTTTTGCTAACCTCCATAATTGCATCGAGGTTCATGTCAATTCCAATACAACGTGAACTACCGGGCGCCTACATCTTTTCTTCGACAATATACAGTGTATTTTTTGAAAGTGAGGCCAATGTATGCGCTTCTCTACTCGCTCAAAGGTGGGAGGACTACTCTCGCTCCTTGTTATGATCACCATTGTTGGCGCATTTGTGCTCAATGGATTGTTTAATCACGGAATTGCCACTCACGCTGCTGGTGGGCAACTTTACAAAGCCGTGAAAGGCATATTGACACCATCGAAGTCTGTCGATGATTCAAACTCGACCAACCCACTATTCTCGAAGGGATCACGTTACTTACACCATGGAAATAACCAGGCAGGCAAGAGTCCCTCAGCAGCAAGCTCACAATTAGGGACATTGAATACCGGTACACTGCTCCAAAATTTCAATGGAACCAGCAGCCTCGACAGCGAGAAAACGAACTTCGGCGCTGAATTCGAGCCACCCGACCAGGGTCTATGCGTCGGCAACGGCTTCGTAGTAGAACCAGTGAACTCTGCTTACAACATTTATCGCACCAACGGCACCAGGATCGCCGGACCTTTCAACGTCAATCGCCTGTTCAATGACGGTTTCAAGCAGTTCACAAGCGATCCACGTTGCTACTTTGATAAGTCGACCAATACCTGGTTCGCCGTCATCCTCTTCATTAGCAGCAACAGCAAGGTTGGGCGTATCGACCTGTCGGTAAATCCCTCTGGCGACCCGACCACACCCTGGACGACCTACAAGATCAACGTAACCGACCTCGGTAACCCCGGCTGCCCCTGCTTGGGTGACCAGCCGCTCCTCGGCATCGACCAGGATAACGTCTATGTCAGCACCAATGAGTTCTCGATCCTTGGCACGCAATTCAATGGTGCACAGATCTATGCCATCTCCAAGTCAGAGCTTGTTGCCCTATCTCAATCGGTCCACTTCGTACATTTCGGTAATCTCAGCATCGGCGGTACAATCGCCGCGTCAGTCCAACCCGCCATCTCCTTTGGTAATCCAGTGGCTGAGTATTTCATGAACTCGCTGGACCCAAATGGCACCTTCGACAACCGTATAGGTGTCTGGGCCATGACTAATCGAAATGCAGTAAGTCAGGGAAATGTTCCGACCTTATCCAGTTTGGTTATTACTTCTGAACCTTATGGAGTGCCACCCCCTGCCCAGCAAAAAGGCTCAAGCAGCACACTGAACTCAGACGATGACCGTATGCAGCAAGTACAATTCATCAATGGCAATCTCTGGGGCGAACTGACTACGGCCGTAACGATCCCCTTTGATACTGCCGAGCGCGCAGGCGCCGCCTGGTTTGAGGTCACCCCGCGTCTGAACGGCCAGCTAATCGGCGGCGCTTCCATCAGCAACCAGGGCTATGTTGTGTTGAAAGGCAACTACTTAATCTACCCGGCAGTTCAGGCCAGCGCTGATGGCACAGCCGCTATGATCATGACGCTATCTGGTAAAGGCTTCTTCCCCAGTGTCGTGTACACCGTGTTGCAAGAAGGGCAAAAATCATTCGGTTCCATCCACCTGGCTGCTGCTGGAACAGGTCCTTATTTCAAAAAGTCTACACGTTGGGGCGACTACTCCTGGGCAATCCTCTCTCCTAATGGGAACAGCTTCTGGATGGCAACAGAGTACGTTCCGCCCAAGTCAAGCCAAACCACCGATGGCAAACAAAACTGGGGCACCCGCGTAATTGAGGTAAGCGCAAAATAATAAAGACATGCAGTAACGGAGCCAGGGAGCACATGCGCTCTCCGGCTCCGTCTCTGCATATCGGCTTTACTGTTGCAGTCCACTTACGACGCGAGCGTACTTTTCCGCGAGGGCCTGGGCCTGCTCATTTGAAACTGATTCTGCGATTACATGGAAGAGTGGCCGGTCAGCGTCCGGCAGAATAAGCACCCACTCTTTGCCGAGGTCGATTTTAATGCCGTCGATAGGCTTAGAGCGGCGTTCGCGGTATTGTTCGCTGAGGATGCGCATGACCTTGCCTTTGTGTTCCCAGGGGCAGTTCACCATCGTGCGACTCATGTAGTACGCTGGCAGGTCATCGACCACGTTTGAAAGACGCATATCGAAGGTCGCCAGCAGTTCCAACAATTTTACGATGGCCAGCAAACCGTCAAAAGCGGGTTGCAGGACAGGGAAAACGAAACCACCCACGCCGTCTCCAACCAGCACAACCCCTTCGCGGTTTGCAGCAGACATCAAAGCGTGCGCTAGCACTTTCGTATGCAGAATATTGCCATCATAGCGTTTCGCGATGTGTTGCAGCGCGCTTGGAGCGGAAACGGGAGCCGCAACCGTCCCATTGGGATGTTTTCGCAGGAGCAGGCTGGTCATGACGACCAGCATCTTCATGCCATCCAGGATGCGACCGCGGTCATCTACCACCCAGATACGTTCCCCGCCTGGGTCAATACGTATTCCCATATCGTTGTCCAGTGTTGCGGTAATGGTTGCGAGCCGCTGTATATCTTTCTCCAGTTCCTCCGGTGTGCGTGAGAAACGTGACTCCTCCATATTTGCATTCAGGACAATCACTTCACAACCCAGGCGGTTGAAGATATTCGGAAGTAGTTGCGTGGCACTACCATTTGCATAATCAATTACCAGGCGAAACCTATGTTGTTGTACCAGTTGTTTGTCAACTACTTTCATAAGCCCATCAAGGTAAAGGCCGGTCACATGGGAGTTCTCCAGGACTTCAATGGCTCCCAGGTCATCAAGGTACACACGACGGAAATCTTCACGGAAGTACAGGTTCTCGACCTTGCGCTCGGTGGTTTTATTGATATCGAGGCCATGCTGATCAAAGAACTTGATATCAACCACGCGCTGATCATGCGGTGAGAGGCGCACATGCACCCCTCCGACAGCGTCGGTTTTACGAATGAAATAGCGTGCTACAGGTATCGGAACCTGGTTGATATCATGCACATCGATGCCAGCCGAGGGAAGACCTGCAATCACAGCGCGTTTAATCATACGTGACGTGCGGTGTGAGGAGTCACGATTGATACACACGACCGAGCCTTTCGGTAGGATAGCTCCGTAAGCTGCGCCTAATCTGGCTGCAAATTCCGGCGTGAGATCGACATTCACCAGTCCAGTAACGCCAAAACGACTGAACAAGCTGCGTTTGCCCTGCGAACCCCAGATGATGCTGCTGTTGATTACCGCTCCGGCTTCAATCTCTTTATCTGGCCAGATTTTGACGTTGGGTTGAATAATCGCGGCTTCTTGAATGATTGAGTTATCGCCGATGACTGAGCCTTCAAACATCACCGCCTTGCTTTTGATGCTAGTTGAAGAGCCGACAATCGCTCCCCGTAGCTCTGCTCGCTCTCCAATGAAGGAGTTATTCCAAACGATACTGCGGTCCACCTGTGCCCGTTCATCGATAATGGTATAGTGGCCAATGGTACTTGGCCCGTGAATAATGCTTCCCGCTTTAACCTGGCAATCGTGCGCCAGGTAAATCGGACCGTACAACTGGGCATCCTCCTCAATCTGTACGCCTTCCTCGCACCAGATGTTCCCTCCGATGTTCTTTGCGGGGATCTCAAGCTCGACAGTACTCTCTAATGCATCAGCATTAGCGCGCATGTACTCGCTCAGGTTTCCAACATCGCACCAGTAGCCACTGGAAATGTATCCGTAGATTGGATCGCCTTTTTTGAGCATGTACGGGAAAAGTTCCTGACTGAAGTCATACTGCACATTCTTCTCAAAGTACGAGAGGATGGGGGGATCCAGAACATAGATGCCCGTGTTGATCGTATCGCTAAAAACTTCACCCCAGCTTGGTTTCTCCAGGAACTGGGTGATGTGCCCCTCTTCGTTCGTGATAATAACCCCGTATTCCAGAGGATTAGGGACATGCGCAAGCGTTAAGGTTGCCAGAGCCTTCTTCTCTTTGTGGTATTGGATGATGTCGGTTAAGTTGTAGTCTGTCAGCGCGTCACCGCTGATCACCAGGAAAGGTTCAGTTAGTTGCTCTTCGGCATTTTTAACACTGCCTGCTGTACCCAGGGGAACGTCCTCTCGCGAGTAGGTAATGCGCATACCAAACTGCGAACCATTGCCAAAATAATCTTCGATGTTGCTTGCCAAATATTGGACAGTGACAATCACCTCTGTAATGCCGTGGCGTTTGAGCAGGTTGAGGATATGTTCCATGACGGGCTTGCCAGCAATAGGGACCATTGGTTTGGGACGGCGAATCGTTAATGGTCTCAGCCTCGATCCTTCCCCTCCGGCCATGACAACCGCTTTCATAGAGGCCTCCTTAGTAATTAGATGAGTAGCAGAAACGCGGAGACGGCGTAGCTGTGCCACGCCGTCTCAATTGTACAACAAAGACAAAGAGTGCCGCAAGTTGGCAACTCTACCAATCACTTAGCCGACCATGCTCGATGAGCCAGCGCACAAAGCGGTGATGATTCGTCTCTTGCCTGGCATTTCGCTCTTCATACAGTTCGCGCAGTTGGATCAGCTTGCTGGCCTCTTGCACAGTAAAGCCCTCGTCCAGGAGGGCATCGATGAGCAGATCGATATACTGCTGCATATGTGTAATCCTCCTTTGATTGTCCAGTCAGGTGAACTTCCAACGTTAGAACATCCTACTTACTACTAAGGTTTCCACTTGTGAAACAAAACAATGTGAAACTTTTTCCTACTGGGAGAGACGCTGTAACAGACAAATCTGGGTATCGACATCGATGGAGTTTTGTAGGAGCGATCATACAGCCTTACAACATTGTACCACAATTCTTCATTCTTGCTACCTACTATACATAATATAGTAAAAAAGTAGTATTTTATGCAAGGATGGGCTTGTTTTGCGCTCAGTCGCCTTCCCAGGCTGCTTTGTCGCTACTGATTGCCGGATTTTTGGATATGCGTCACTGTTTTTTACCTGATCTTGTGCAATATCATTGTATTCTGGGGATTTTTTGTGGTTACTTTCTCCATATATTCTCTTCGCGTAATTCTTTTAGCACTTTCAGCGCTTGTGTGTTTGCTTTCCTACGAGTCGTTGTGGATGTAGTGTTCGATCTCGGCGTCGTTGTCGTAATAAAAGCTGAGGGCATCGTAGACCTGGGCCAGGGAGAGACGATGGATGCTGGCTATTTCTTCCGGGTCTTTGCCGGATTGAAATAGCAAGATGACATGACGAACGCCTGTCCGTGTTCCTTCGATGATAGGCTCGCCTTCATAGATGGTGGAATCACGAATGATGTAGGGGTGCGCCGTGCGTTCAATAGCCATGGCTATTAGCTCCTTTCTTCGTCTGATATTAGTGTAGCCTAGAAGTACACCATCGTCAACCATAACTTCAGAAATTGCAGGATCCATTATCCCTACCACTGCACCACGAATGGTTAAATTGCCAGGTAGAAATGGCGGGTTGGAGGAGTTTTCACAAAAATTTTATATTTGTCAGGTGGCTTCTCAAGGCGCTTTAACGTATCACACGTTTGCTTGCTGGCGTCGCATTTATGAAAAAATGGCTTGACAGCATCAAAATTGCAAGGTACAATAAGCGCAATGAAAGGAGGTGGTGTGTAATGGACCAACGTAATCGCTGCACAGGCAGCGTGGTAATTTCCCACACCTTCCAGATGAGAGGTGACCGGCGCTAGGTCGGCGCAAGCTCGCTGGTAGGTGAGTTTATAATCCCTACCTGTGCAGCATTCCCCAGAGTAATAGCGAAATAAACATGCTGTTACTCTGGGGTTTTTATCCACGCAATCTGTCATTGGGCAACCTATTCCATATGCACTAAAGCCATCGGGGTATACTCAAAAAAATAATAACCACCAGAACAACTCAAAGCCCGAATGTGGGATTGAAAATAAATGGTTGACTCAGATTGATTTTCTTCATTTAAATTAGCTGCTTTTCGGATTTGAGTGAGGTAGGTGAGGAGTGGGATTAGATTTGCAGGGCGTAACTCCACTTGATATTGAGGCGCTGCAGCGTAATTTACAGACCCGGTTATTCGGAATTGCAGACCGTTTACTGTATCTTCCGACTGTAGAATCAACAAATACTTTGGCTATGCAACTGGCTTATGAGCGGCCAGAAGAAGGGCTGGTGGTGCTTACTGATAGTCAAACTGCCGGAAAGGGCAGGCTGGGTCGACGTTGGGTAGATGTGCCTGGATGCAATGTGTTGTTGTCCATATTGCTCCGACCACTTTTCCCACCGCACATGTTTGTGATGATAACTTCGCTTGCTGTGGTTGACGTAATTGCCGATGTTTGCCAGGTTGCTGCAACAATCAAGTGGCCGAATGATGTACTTGTAGGGGATCGCAAGGTTGCTGGTATCCTAATTGAAACGAGCCATGACTCTAGCGGTGGTATGGTCGCTGTAGCTGGGATTGGCGTAAATGTCAATGGTGGGATTGAGG
>JBKPAZ010000121.1:0-23033 GCA_046726655.1 Chloroflexota bacterium | reverse complement strand
CTCAATCTCCGAACGCGTGTGGTGCGTCGCAGTTGCCAGTTGTTCAGGCGAGACCGAGGCTTCCTCGCCCAGGAGCCGTAAGAGACGAATCAGGAGGACAAACTCCTCGTGGCGATGTGCCAGGGCGTCGGTGTGGGCTGTGATGACTTCTTGCAATGGGATCTGTACCATCGAAAAACCCTCCTTTTTTTGCAACTCACGAACGAAAGTGTTAACACTATTGACGTTGCTCAATCCGCGTGCGCGTTCAACCCGGGTCTTGCGTCTCTTGCTGGTCGAGCGCATCAAGCATGGGGCAGCGACCGGTCGGTCCTCGTCCTATGCACAGTGAGGCCACCTGGAGCAGTGCTTGCCGCATGCGTTGTAACTCGACCACTTTCTGCTCCACTTCAGCGATTTTCGCCTCGGTGCGCTGCTTGACCACTTCACAGGACGTCTGGGCGTCCACGCGCAGCAGCAGCTCGCTAATCTCTTTGAGCGAGAAGCCTAGCTGTTGGGCGCGTTTAATAAAATGGATGCGTTTGACCACCTGATCAGAGTACTGACGATAGCCAGAGGCACGACGCGGCGGCTCTTCCAGCAAGCCCTCACGCTCGTAGAAGCGCACCGTTTCTACGCCGACCCCGGCTTTGCGTGCCACTTGTCCAATCGAAAGGGTATCCATCTGTGTTGCTCCTTCAGAAGAAGTATACACTCTGTACCATACTACAGAGTCAAGAGGTGTCGACGCCAGAGTGATTTTATGTCGACGTTCATAGAGTGGATATCATCGAATCGCGGTTACCGTAATTGATGGTACGCAACACCGTCTGTGTATGCTACACTACAGAACTTTCACTGATTCGAAACTATACTTGTGTATAGTTCTCTCTTTATGCCAGGTTGATCGATGGTACGTTTGTAGAGGTCGAGCACACAGTAGCTACGTGCATGTGTGTTCTTCTTTACAGGAGACTGCATGATGAATACGGCACGGCTCTTCTGGAGCAAATTGAAATGGATGTTCATGCTCATTCTAGCGCTATTGGTTGTGGGTTCCGCCATTTTTCTGGCGGTGCATCGAACAGTGCCAGCACAAACTCCTGCACACGCAACGGCTGCTTCGCAGACTAGCACTGCCTCACAAACTAATGCTGCAGGCACCACTTGTACGCTTCTGCCTCAGGAACCTTCACCTCAATTCGCCAGTGTTGAGTTCAAGACCGACTTCAGCAAACATTGTGTACCCTACAGCGAGATATTTTCAGGCGGACCACCCAAGGATGGCATTCCTTCTATCAATGTACCCAAGTTTGTCAGCGTCAGCACAGCGGATGCGTGGCTCAAGCCAAACGAACCGGTGATCTTCTTTCAGGTCGGGACCGATACACGCGCCTACCCCATCCAGATACTTATCTGGCACGAAATTGTCAACGATACCGTCGGGGGAGTGCCAGTAGCCATTACCTTCTGCCCGCTGTGCAATACCGCGATTGCTTTCGAGCGCACTATCAATGGCCGCGTGCTCGATTTCGGCACGACGGGACGATTGCGCTATAGCAATCTGGTGATGTATGACCGCCAGACCGAATCCTGGTGGCAGCAGGCCATTGGCCAGGCTATTGTTGGGCAACTCACTGGAACCAGGCTTGTTGCCCGACCGGCCGTCATCATTGCCTGGTCCACATTCAAGGCAGCGCATCCAGATGGGCGAGTGCTCTCGCGCGATACGGGCTATGATCGCGTCTATGGACAGAACCCGTACCGGGGATACGACGACGTGAACCAATCTCCGTTCCTCTATAGCGGCCCACCAACACCTGGAGTGCTGCGACCAATGGCGCGAGTGCTGATTGTCGTCCTCGACGGAGAAGCAGCGGCTTATCCATTCGACGCGCTGAAAAAGGTACATGTCGTTAACGACACGGTTGGTAAAACCGACGTGGTTGTCCTGTGGACTTCCGGTACGTCTTCGCCGCTGGATACAGATACTATCGCAGGAGGGCGAGATGTGGGTGCCGCTGCGGTGTATGTACGCGCACTCAATGGTCAACCGTTGACTTTCAAATTCGACGGCACAAACATTGTGGACAAGGATACCGGGAGCATGTGGGACATCCTGGGTCGCGCGATGAGCGGGCAGCTTGCGGGGAAGACGCTTACGCCCGTGGTAGCTGTCAATTCCTTCTGGTTCGCATGGGCAGCCTATCAACCGCATACACGGGTCTATCAACCCTGATGAAAATACTCAGTATATGAGAAAGGGCAGGATACTCTTTATGGCAAATTCTCGATCCTCTCGTAGGACTCGCAATGTGGCAAAAACTCCATCTCATCGGAAGCTCCAGGAGCGCAAAGTGCAACGACTCTTTCAAAGCGACGTTCTGACTGCTCTTTTTGGCCGAAGTAGTGGAACATTGGTAATGCGCAGTGTGCTCATCGTGGCAGCAGTTGGGTTGCTGGCAATTATTGCAGTTGGGTTGCTACACCCTGGTTCCACTCCTACAGCCTCTTCCTCGACATCAACCTCATCAGGCGCTCCTGTAGGCCTGCAGGTTGGTAATGCTGCTCCAAACTTTACACTCACCACGTTAGACGGCAAGCAAGTGAGTTTGAGTGACTTCCGTGGTAAGCCTGTGATGCTCAACTTCTGGTATGCCACCTGCCCTGGTTGCCTGGCAGAGATTCCTGGCATGCAACGGTTTTATGCAGTTCAACAGGCAGCAGGCAAACATTTTGTGATCCTGGGTGTAAATAACGTCGACGATGCTCAAACCGCGCAACAGTTCGCGCAACAATATGGATTGACCTATACGCTAGTGATGGATAATAACCAGCAGGTGGCAACACTCTATAACCTGACAGCAACACCAACATCTTACTTCATTGATCGCCAGGGTATCATCCGCGCGACAGTGGTTGGTCCCGTCGATGATGCAACACTGCAACAGAAGGTAGCAGAGATCAGCCAGATATGATGACATTCCGGTCATCAGAAAGGAGCACGTATGAACCAACGTATACACGACCCCTCGCAAGTCTCGCTTCCCACCACAGTTACGAGAGCGGGACAAACGCAGGATTCCGGCCCTGCCGCATTTCCCAGCAAACGCGATGCTGATTACGTCTTCTATGAATTCACACGCAGCATTTGCCCAGAGTGCCGGCGCGTGATCGATGCGCACATACTCCTGCGTGACAACAAGGTATATATGCGCAAGCGCTGTCCTGAGCACGGCATCTTCGAGGGACTCGTGTACGGCGATGCCCAGGCGTACACTGTTAACGCCCGTTTCAATAAACCTGGCACCATCCCGCTGGCATTCTCAACCGAGATCCGGCAAGGCTGCCCGCACGATTGTGGCCTGTGTCCCGATCACCAGCAGCACGTCTGCCTTGGGATCATCGAGGTGAACAGCGCCTGTAATATGGAGTGCCCACTCTGCTTCGCCAACGCGGGTGCCGGTTTCAACCTCACGCTGGAGGAGGTTGAGGGGATGCTTGATCACCTGGTGGAAACGGAAGGATATCCAGAAGTCGTGCAGTTCTCGGGCGGCGAGCCGTCGATCCATCCCCAGATTATCGAGATGATCAGGGCAGCCAAACAGCGCCAGATCAAGCACGTGATGCTCAATACCAACGGTAAACGCATTGCTGAGGATGATGCCTTCCTGGAGCAGTTGAACGAGGTACGTCCATCGATCTACTTTCAGTTTGATGGGTTTGAACGTGAGACCTACAGCATCCTACGTGGAGAGCCGGACATCCTCTCTCAGAAGCTACGGGCGCTGGACCGCCTGGCACAGATCGGACTCTACGTAGTGCTGGTACCGGCCATTGCCCACGAGGTGAACCTGCACGAGGTTGGTAAGATCGTCTCGTTCGCCATCGAACACCCGGCAGTGCGCGGCATCAACTTCCAACCCGCCTTTTACTCCGGTCGCTATGGCGCACACGACCCGATGCAGCGCCTGACCATCCCTGATATCCTCACAGCGGTGGAGGAACAAACCGCTGGCCTGTTCATGGTCTCGGACTTCGTGCCGGTGCCGTGCTGTTTCCCCACGTGCAACTCGGTTACCTATGCGCTCATCGATGGTGAGTCGGTGCTGCCACTGCCGCGCGTGCTCAATGTCGAGGATTACCTGGATTATGTGACCAATCGCGCTGTACCGGACCTCTCTGAGGACATCAAGGCAGCCCTGGAAGGACTCTGGTCCTCCTCCGCCGTCCCCGGCTCCTCAAAAGCCGCGCAACAGTTTGCCCTTTCGTGCGCTGCGTGCGGCCTGTCCGATGGGCTGGATCTTGCGGCTTTCGCCAGAAACATCTTCATGATCATGTTACAGGATTTCATGGACCCCTGGACGTTCAACCAGAAGAATTTGATGAAGTGCTGCAAGGAGATTCTGCTCCCTGACGGCAAGCAGATCCCGTTCTGTGCGTATAATAACGTTGGCTATCGCGAACAGGCGCGTGAGCAGCTTCAGGCACGCGAGCGCAGGCGCAACCAGGCCAGGCGCATGGGTGTGCCGTACGCGCCGGAGCCGCTGACCTTCACGTTTGAGCACATACCAGACAGCAAGCCTCTCTCTCCTGGAGTGAAAGGAGCGGTCAATGGACACGAAGCGTGATGTCACCACCATGCCTGGTGACACGGAGGTGAAGGCGTGTTGCGCCACCGTCTATCAAAGTGACTGGGCACGGCTGCTCCTGGGAGATTCGTTTCACCCCGGCGGGCTGGCGTTGACCGAGCACCTCGGGACGCTGCTCGACCTGGGACCGGGCCGATCTGTCCTGGATATTGCCTCGGGCCAGGGGGCAAGCGCTATTCGCCTGGCACAGCACTTTGGATGCACAGTACTCGGCATCGAGTATGGTAGGCAGGCCGTTCAGCAAGCGACCGAGTGTGCGGCTGCCGGAGGAGTTGCCCACCTCGTCTCTTTTCGGCAGGGTGATGCGGAGCATCTGCCGGTACCTGGTAGAACCTTCGACGCGGTGATCTGCGAGTGCGCTTTCTGCACATTTCCCAATAAGGCGTACGCAGCATCCGAATTCTGGCGCGTCCTTAAGCCTGGCGGACAGGTGGGACTGAGCGATGTGACGCGCACAGGAGAGGTGCCGGAGGATCTGCGGGAACTCCTGGCCTGGATTGCGTGCATCGCCGACGCCCAGCCTGTTGAGCACTACATGCGTTATCTCACCACAGCGGGTCTGGTCGTCAACCTGGTGGAACGCTGGGATGATACCCTGGCTGAGCTGGTGCATGAAATTCAGGGCAAACTCCTGGGGGTTGAGATGCTGGCCAGGCTCAAGAAGATCGAGCTTCCGGGCACCATCGACTTCGAGCAGGCCAAAGCCCTGGCGAAGTCAGCGGCTGCGGCTATCCAGGCAGGCAAGTTCGGCTATGCCGTCATCGTCGCAACCAGGCCGCAAGAGCAAAGCGACCCTACACAAGGAGGTCGCTGATGCCTCCAGCAATCTCCTGTCCTTGACTTTTCTCACGTGTGGCGTAGCATGCATTGAGGCGTATGACCTGGGACGTAAGGAGAAATAATGAATCATGCCTTTTTCTTTACGAATACAAGCGTTACAAGTGATGCAAATGTTACATTCGACAAGGGATACGACAGAGTGAGGTGGCCAGCGATGGAGTGGCTATCATTGACAAAGGCGATATAATGACACCATCTGACATAAAAGAACCCGCCGCAAGCCGCTGTGGTTTTAATCCAGGCGGATAGGCGGATTTCTCGCAGGCTTTAGCCGTTGCCATTGTTGTTGACAGTCTGTTGGATTTGCTGTAGATTGCCTCCTATGGAAACGACAAAAACGGGTCAACTTGAATACCAGCGAGATGAACACAGAGTCCATCTCATTGTCTATCATCTCATCTGGTGTCCCAAGCGACGAAAGCCAATTCTCACTGGCCAACTGAAGCATCGTTGCCAGGAGCTTCTTGAAGCAAAGTGCAAAGAGAAAGGATGGACTATTCTCACGCTTGCTATGCAACCAGTTCATATCCATCTATGTGTACGTGTCTGGCTGTCCGATAGCGCCTCGGAGGTGGTGAAGGAATTGAAGGGATATGCATCCTTCTTCCTGCGAAAAGAATTCAAGCCCATTCTCTCAAAGCTTCCATCGCTTTGGACACGTTCGTATTTTTCATCGACCGCGGGTGCGGTCAGTGCGCAAACGATCCAGGCATAGATCGACGCTCAGAAGGGGATCTAACATGGCAAAAGCAACCACGACCATCAAGCAGGTCTTGAACTACCAGGACGAGCACGCTGCGTGGTTTGCTGCCAATCAAGTTCTCTTCAATCAGCTGGCTGCCTTCTATTTTGAGGTCATCCAGGCCCATGAGAAAGTACTCGATCTCTCCAATAAAGATGCGCTCACAGCTCTGGAAAAGCTCACCCACACGACGAAAAAGAACCCAACACCAGCCATGCCCCTCTCCGAAATCGGAGAGGATATTCCCGCGCTGTTTCGGCGAGCAGCAATTCATGCTGCTCTTGGATCAGCTCGCTCCTTCTATTCACACTTCTCCAGGTGGAAAAAGCGCAAAGAGAAGGCGCAGGCCCGTGGGAAGCAATTCACCGAGCGTCCACCAGTTGCGCCACGCACGTGGAACAAGTCAGCTCTCCTCTATGCAGGTCAGTGGAAGGAGCGCACTTCCTCATCCATCGTACTCAAAGTCTGGACAGGAAGGTGTTGGAGTTGGATCAAAGTACGCATCACTGGCCGAGCACTGCCTGTCGCTGGCGAGATGGGAAGCCCTTCACTTATTCGGCGGGGAAATCACTGGTGGTTGCATACTCCCATTGAAAAGCAGTTTAGCAGTCCCCCCACAATCGAGCACCAAGTCACAGCAAACACAGCAACAAGAATTTGTGCAGTAGATCTGAACATGAACGAACACTTAGCCGTATGCGCTATTCAAACGGTTGAAGGTACGATCCTCGCCACCAGGTTCATTGAGGGTGGCAGAGAGATATCCGGCTTTAGGAAGCAACTGTTAGGATGGATTGCACGCAACCGACGCAAGACGGGCATCATCGTGGAAGGCGAACAGGACAACGTCCACCTCTGGGGGAAGATCAAGCATGTCGATGAGCATATCGCGCATCTGGTGAGCGCTCGTATTGTCCAGTTTGCCAGAGAGCACGAGGCGAGCATCCTGGTGTTTGAGCACCTGGGCAATCTCAAACCGACCAGAGGAAAGTATAGTCACAGAGGCAATAGCAAACGGGCCTTCTGGATGAAGGGACGTATCTTCAAGTCCGCCAAATACAAAGCGTATAACGAAGGCATGCTCACCAGCCGAGTCAATCCACGAAATACGAGTAGAGAATGCGCTGATTGCCACAGCCTCGTTGCTCGCTATGAGGAGGGACAACCAGCAGAAGGGTATACCTCTGGTGCGCCCCTGGTGTTCTGTCAAGAGTGTGGTATGCGTGGCAATGCGGATCGCAATGCCAGTCTGGTGATCGGTCAACGTCTCATCACGCGCTATCAGCACTCATCACAGGGAAAGCCTCAAGCTCCTCTACGTGGAGAGAGGGTAGAGAAATCTACAGGTGGTGCAGCCTGCCAGGACGCCAAAAGCGACGAGGGACCATCTATTCCTCAAGCAAGGCATGCAGATTGCAACGAACATGGCACCGCTCAAGATGGATCGCTCAGGATGGATGAGCATCTATCAGATATTCCTCACCAACTACGATTCCCATGTGAGTCGTAGCCACGCTACACCGACTCAGGGAACCGACTACGTAGGAGTGTCAGAAGCTGCGGGTCTTGAGACCCAGCGGAGTGTCACACATCCATTGAACCTCATTTGATGCATTACATGCATGGTACTCCCCTCTTAATGCCTGGGGATGTATACAAAGGAGCCGGTGAGAAGATGGACGATAAGGTCACCTATCGCCAGCAGGTTAACTTCTGTGGAAAGCCTGGCTGTCGCAAATGCCAGCAGGGGATCGGCCATGGGCCCTACTGGTACTCCTACCAGGTTGTTGACGGGCGCAGCGTCCGCACGTATATCGGCAAGAATCTTCCACCCGGCGTACAAGTTCCAACCTCACAAAAAACTCCCGCTATTGCAGAGAATCCGGATGCCTTGCGGTTGGGAGATATGCGTCATGCAAGTCAATCCCTGTCAAGCGAGATCGATGAGCTGGATCGGTTACTGGCGCTTGATCCCACCAATGAGGAGGCAGTACGACGGTTGATGATGGCGCTTTTGCGCGCGAGGCGGCGTGGGGAGGCGCTGCGTGTTTACCAGCGTCTGGCGTCAGTGTTGCGGGATGGGTATAGGAAGGAACCTTCGGTGGAGACACGGGTGGTGTATGAGGCGGTGTTACGGGGGGAGGAGGTTGCGAGAGGTGACGAGGAGCGGCCCACGCGCGATGGGGGGGAAGTGACGAGAATACAACGAGGGGTGCAGATTGGGCGCAGTAATCAAAGTCCGCTGGTGGGACGCGAGCATGAATTGCGTATTTTGCAACAACTGCTCATTTCTACTGAGGAGTTCAGACGCTCTCGCGCTGGCGATCAACAGAAGGCGGCGGGTATTGCTGCGGTGACGCTTGAAACGCAGCATCCGCAATGTATGGTGCTGATGGGTGAGGCAGGAATTGGGAAGACGCGCCTGGCAGAGGAGACGGCCCGTGAGGGGCAACAGCGAGGCTGGGCGGTGGTCTGGAGCTATGTCTATGCGCAGGAGAGCGGCATTCCCTACCGGCTCTGGATCGAGGCGCTGCGCAGGATGATTATTCAGGGTCTCTGGCAGGGGCAAGATGTGGCTCAACGACCGTATATTTTCGAACCACTCGAGGCGCTGCTGCCGGAAATGCGAGAGTTATTGGAATGGGATGGGAATGACGAGCAAACAGCAGGCGGTGATACGGGTCGCGAGGGGGGGCGCGATAAATCTGGCCCCTACCTGTGGGAGGCCGTGTATGAGTTGCTGGCGACGATTAGCGCGAGGACGCCGCTGATGATAGTGCTGGATGATGTGCAATGGGCTGATGCGAGCAGTTGTGAACTGTTAGGCTACCTTGCGCGTCGCCTGCATAGCCATCCAATTGTGCTGCTGATGACGTGCCGTGAGAAAGAATTGCCCTCCAAACATCCCTTGCGCTCCCTCCTGGCACATATGCAGCGCGAACACGCCGTAGAGACCCTCCACGTCCAGCCGCTCACCGATGACCAGGTTGGTACCCTCGTGGCCTACCTCCCCCAAAATATGGTACAGCACATTCAGAAGCAGGCCGCTGGCAACCCGTTCTTCGCGGAAGAACTGGCGTACTCCATCGGGGTCGATGATGCCGGGTTGCCGGCGACCCGCGCAGAAGTGAAGCAGTCACCGCGCGAGGCTTTACCAGGCACAATCACCGCTGCCCTTGACCAGCGACTGAGCAAACTCAGCTCAGCGTGCCAGCAACTCCTGAGTAAAGCGGCAGTGTTAGGCGGCTCTTTCGGGTTTCAGCTGATTTCTGCGATGGAGGCGGGTAGCGCTAGTGGTGATGAAGATGTTTTGTTCGACCTGCTTGAGGAGGCGCTACGATCTGGCGTCTTAACGGAAGAGGGTACTGGCCCGCGCATCATCTATCACTTCTGGCATCCCCTGTTAGCAGGACATCTCTACAAGCAGCTTTCCTCTACCCGTCGCGCCAGGCTGCACCGGCGCGCGGCAGAGGTGCTACAGCAGGTCTATGCAACCAGGGAAGGCGAACACGCTGCCACCATCACCCGGCATCTCGTTGAGGGTGGCGCTGCTGCGGTGCAGATTGCCCGTTTCGCGGAGTTGGCGGGGAATCACGCTTATGGGTTGTCTGCGTATCCTGAGGCAGAGCGGCATTATCGCTTAGCGGTGGAACAGGTTGAGAACGTCGACACGGGGGAACCATACCAGGACCAGGAACGCTTGCACCTGGCCTTCATACTGGAACGCCTGGCTGAATGCACCAGGATTCAAGGAAACTTCAAGGAGGCGCGCAACCTCTTCGAACGTGAACTGGAAGTGCGCAATGTCTCACGCGCGTTCAATGCTGCTGAAGAGGCTCAACAGGAAGCGCAAATACAGGCTCTTTTGTGGAGCGAGATTGGCTGGACCTGGCGTTTCACGGGCGACACTGCGCGTACGCAGCAGTGTTGCGAACATGGCGAGCAGGTGTTACGAGAAGCGGGGATTCTCAGAGGTCCCGCCTGGGCAAGGCTACGCTTCCAGCAGAGCAGCATTCACTGGCAGCAGGGCAACTACGAAGACGCGTTTCGCGCTGCCCAGCAGGCTTTGAGCTTATTTGAGGAGAGCATTCCACCGGCACCAATCCGTCTCACCAGAGTTTACCCTGAGCCCTTCGTTCCTCAGGGTAAACTCCGCGAACGGGCTGCTGCGCAGCTACCCTACGGGTCAGGTGAGACGATAGGAGAAGGTGATGCTAGTGAGCTTTTGAAGGGTGATATGCCTGATACATCCAACCTCACACGCATAAGACGCACCTTGCTAGGGGACCCGGTTGATCTTGGGCGTACGCACGCCTTGCTAGGCGCTATTGCCAGCGCCATCGGGCAACGTAACGAGGCCTTGCAGCACCAGAATAGGGCATTAGCAATCTACGAGCGTTACGACCGGCAGCGCGAGATCGCCCATGTATCCAACAACATTGGCTATCTCCATTTGAAGAAGGCCGAATACACACTGGCCCAGTCATTCCTGCAGCGCTCCTTCAGTCTCGCGGAACGCATCGGCGATGTTCCATTGATGTCTGTAGTCTTTCACAACCTGGGAGAACTGGCCGCTGCATCTGGCGATTTACAGGAAGCGGAGTCGTTGTACAAAAAAAGCCTTCTGCTGGCCGAACAGGTGGAGGATAGAGAGTATGTGAGCTTGTGGAATGCTGACCTCGCGAGTGTATTGCTTACGAAAGGTGATCTTGTGGAGGCAGAGGTGTGTGTAGGTCGCGCTCTGTCGACGGGCCGGGCCATTCGCAATGCGCCATGTCTGGGGCTGGCCCTGGTTGTGCTGGGGAATTTGCGTATTGCGCAAGCCAGGGCAAGAGCAGATGCAGAGACACGCAACCTGGTACGCGCCAGGGGGAGTTTACGGCGTGCGCTTGCTCTCCAGGGCCTGGAGGTTGAGACGCGAGTGAGGGGCCAGTTGGCGCTTGCCGAGGTGTCCTTGTTGATGGGGCAGAGAGAGGCAGCCCAAGGGGAAGCTGTGAGGGCAATGGAGGAGGCACGCAGGTTTGAGCTGGTGGCTGTGTTGAAAGATTGTGAGCGACTATTGAGGGGGATCGAGGGTAAAGAGTAAAGGGGAAGACCACAAGGAGGTTCATCTTCTATGAGCAGTTCAGATATTGCTAGTATTGTTGTGGCAGTAATTGCATGAGTTTCCTCCCTCTTTGCGGCAGTGATAGGTTACTGGAACAGTAGAAGGAATGAAAAGAGTACTAAGGAGAATCACTCAAATAACATGACTGGCGAACGCACTCTTGCACTGCACTCTGCGTGTTCCACTGTACAAGAACGGTCAGGTTATTTCAGCGAGAGACCTAAGGGCTCCCGCTGAAATAACCTGACCTTTTTTTGCACGATGGATGATACAGCGTGCAGAACAAAAGAGCCTTGCGCTGGTCATGTTGTTTGCATGGGTTCTCCTAGGCATACCCCCCGTTTTGCCAGGACAGCTCCTGTGGTCTGCTCACTGAGGATTGTTCTCTCCGTTTTTCCTGGTCTGCTCAAGAGAGGACAGCGAAAGCAACAACCAACAAATCAGGTTTTTGTCACCAGAAGGGAGATTTAATGGATACTGCTCAACAAATCGTCACACAAGTGGCCCAAGGTGATTTTGCCGCAGTGGAGCAACGCCTGGCGGATCGCATCAAACCTTTCATCCCTGTTGGAACAATCCAGGCCACCTGGCAGGGGCTTGAACAGCAGTTTGGAGCTTTTCAGGAGCAGGGAAAAACGTCTGCCGTGCAGACACAAGATGGCTTGGTGCAGGTTGTCACCTGCGTCTTTGAGCGGGCACGTCTCGATGTGAACGTCGTCTTGAATGACGCGGGTGAGATCATCGGTTTAACGATTACGCCTGTGGGAACCGTTGAACAGCAGGCGAACGCGACCTATGAGCCTCCGCCGTACGCGCAGCCCGAGCGTTTTCAAGAACAGGAGGTGCAGATAGGACCCGGAAGATGGGTGTTGCCGGGCACATTGAGTCTTCCGCAGGGTGACGGGCCATTTGCGGCGATGCTTCTGGTGCATGGGTCGGGCCCACAGGACCGCGACGAGACGATCCCGCCCAACAAGCCGTTCCGCGATCTGGCCTGGGGACTGGCCTCGCAGGGCATCGCTGTGCTGCGCTACGAGAAACGCACAAAAGTCTATGCCGCCAGCATGAGGAGTGAGAGGAACACCCTCACGGTCAAGGAAGAGGTCATTGAGGATGCGCTGGAAGCGGTGGCCCTCTTGCGCAAGCGGCCAGAGATAGACGCGCAGCAGATCTTTGTGCTGGGACATAGCCTGGGCGGCTACCTGGCTCCACGCCTTGGCGCCGCCGACCCGCAGATTCGTGGCCTGATCATCCTGGCGGGTTTTGCACGACCGTTTGAGGATGTAATCCTGGATCAGATGACCTATGTGCTTTCGCTGAGTATGCCCGATCCTGCGGTACGGCAGCAGCAGCTTGCGGTCCTCAAACAACAAGTGGAGCTGGTCAAAGATCCCAAGCGCTTGCCGACTGCCAAAGCTTCCGACTTGCCGCTGGGCGTCCCGGCTGCCTACTGGCTCGACTTGAACGCCTATCAGCCGGAGAAAGTGGCGCAAACGCTCAAACAGCCGATGCTCTTCCTGCAAGGCGGGAGTGACTACCAGGTCACGCGAGAGGATTTCCAGATCTGGCAGGACGCCTTGGGTGGGCGCAGCGACGTGCAATTTACCATGTATCCCGGCCTCAGCCATCTCTTTATGCCCGTAGAAGGCCGGCAAAAGGCCACTCCCGCCACCTACACCGTGGCTGGTCATGTGGCTGAAGAGGTGGTGAGCGAGATTGGGAGCTGGATCAAGCGGCACTCAATACTCCCGCCTCCATAAGCTGAGCAGCAGGAAGAGAAGATGGTGGGAGCATGGGAGCGTTCCATTCGCCATGAAAGGGATCGTCTCCGCAGATGAAGAGCAGCACCTTCTTCATCAGAGACGTTCTTTCCCGTGGGAGAGGGATGGCTCTCGCTCATGATACTGACGATGAGAAGGCGACTATCCCTTCAAGACAAGGAAACAGTGGTTAATACCTTTTTCTATACTCAGTGACGTAGTATAAAACTGCAGCGAAGACGCTCAGAAACAGAAATGCCACTATCCAGTTAAGCTTCGAGCTACGAGGCAAGTTGTCATTGTTAGCCATATCCCAGGCCATCCATAGCCAAAATGCTAATAACGGTAGAATTAGAATCAATGGAATTAGCCTATCCATCGCAGCTCCTTATGTGTTTATTACAGCGCACAATGTTAATAACTGGGGTTGTAACCAGAGTCAGCTCCCAAAATGGAATAGTCTTGATTCCTCTTGAAGCTCCTCGGTCCATTTTTTATGGCCACGGGTAGCATCCAGACGGGTGGCATCCAATGGGTGCCGTGCCAGAGATGAGGACGGTGAGGATAAGCAGCACCAGGGGCAGCAGCAGCATTGCGATCAGGACCAGCTTGGCCTGAGGGTGGCCAAAATTCATGGTCCACCCCAGGCCGGAGCGCTTAGGGACAAACAGATCAGGATCGTCGGGATTGCCGTAAAAGACCCCTCCATACCAGTACCGATCATCATCGCGGAAAATGGCGGGTGTGTCAGCTTTTGACCGGGAACGCTGAGTCGGCAGGAACAGGACGAGGACGGCGGCAATCAAGAGTCCACCGATCAGCAAGACAAAGAGCCCAGAGTTCATAGATGTTCCTCCTTCAAGGCAGGGCGATGGTGAGGGCAAAACGTTTCACTATGGTAAACGCATACCTTCGGCCATTCCCAAATTACGACGAAGTTCAGCTTGTGTCAATCGCCATCCGGCTCAGGCCGGAACTGCGTGTGACTTTTGGGAGCAGACTGTGACTTTGTTGGAGACCATTCCCTTTCGAGGCCTGAGGACTTCCTGATCTAGATGCGTAGACCGAATAGTGGCGCTAGATCCTGTCTGCACATCCCACGAATTTGCGACGTTCATCTACAGACGGGCTGGTTTTGCATACAAAGAACGATAGTAAAAAAACCAACCTGCCTTCCATCCTCGTTCAGTATACTTCCTTTAAGCTACAAGATTAGCCTTAGTCAAAGCGAGGTATTTTTCTATGCTGCATGTCATGCTTGACCTCTACGGCTGCAACACCAATCTACTAGAGAACGAGGCTTTCTTGAGAGAGGCGCTCGATCAGTATCCAACGCGCATTGGCATGCAAAAAGTAGGCCCGGTTGAACTGCGCTATATCAAGACAAGTCACCCCTTAGATGATGGCTATTCGGGTTTTGTGATTATCGCAACCAGCCATGTCAGCCTGCATGCCTGGGCGCCATATGGCATGGTCAATATCGACATTTTCTCCTGTGAAGATTTCGAAGTGGCAGAGGTGGTTGCCTTCGCACGGAGCATGTTTCAGACAAATGACGTGGAGGTACACGCGGTCGAACGCGCAACCCGCTCCCCGCGCGCATCAACGCGGCGGGCAATGCAACCAGTGGAGAGATGAATATGAAACTGGTAGCCGGACTCGCATTTCTGCTCAATACGATCCTATTTGCGACCTACTATTCGGTAGCCAAGGAGGCGCTCGGCCGTATCGACCCGATAGTCTTTTCATTCTTCGAAATGATCTCGCTCGTCCCTGCTGCTCTCTGCATTATTATTTATTCCTGGAAAGATATGAACAGCGCTGTCGTCAAGCGCGGCGTCTTCCTGGGGAGCTGGCTATGCCTGGCGCTGTTCACCATTGCCATCGCGCTCAAGTATACCACTGCTACCAGCACGGCTTTTTTCCCATCCCTCAATGGATTTTTGGCTGCATTGATCGCATGGTTCTTCCTGCACCATCCTGTAAAAAAGCTCACCTGGTTCGCGGGTGTGTTGTCGGTCACTGGCACAATCCTGCTGGTGTTGAATTCGTCCACGAGCAACTGGCGCGGTTCGCTGATAGCATTTCTCGGCGGCGTCTTTTTTACCTGCTATGTATTCCTGGCTGATAACGAACAGAAGCATGAAATCGCGCCGTGGCCGCTTCTCGGCATCGAGTTGTTGACGATGGCGCTGTGGTCCAATCTCGTCGTCTTGCTTTTCGGTGACTGGCGAGCGGTACACCCTGCTCTGCCTCATGATCTATGGGTTGTGCTCTACGTCGCGGGAGCCTGCACCTTCCTACCAATACTGATTACCGTTCTCCTGCAAAAGCATATTTCTCCGGTGACCGTCTCTTTTATTTACATCCTTGAGCCGGTGCTGGGGGCTGTCGTGGCAAATATCTACCTGCATGAGATGCTACCTATACAAGGCTATACTGGAGGCTTGCTGGTGGTCGCAGGCGCTATTATCCACACGTGGGGATCTTCCATTGGCAGACAGCCATCCAAAGAGTATTCCATAGGAGCCTTTCAAGAAGAATCAAGTACATCCTGGGCAAATCAGGCGCTCGTCGGAACTGTACCGCTTTGGAACGTCCAATCTCACCGGCAGGTAGGTAGCGCGCCATACTCCATCTCACGTAGAGGGGAAAAGACCCTGCTACAACGCCGCCGCCAGGACCGCCTGCGACGTCTGGGGTATCAAGGAATCAATGTAGGGACCTTTGAGGGTGTGAGTACACTCCCAAATCAACCCATCGAAGCCACAAACATGAGGTCACGATGAAGTCTAACGATGCTGGTGACTTTTGTATGCTTTACGTTGAACCGGCGGACAAAAAGACTGCTCTGCTCGAATTCATCAGTGAGCAGAAAAAGCCCGTGGTGATTATGCTGCCAGCACAGTCCAGGTTGGAAGCGTTTCAGCATCCAGATGATTTTGGCGATCTTAAACATGTGAAGCGCCAGCTCGATCTGCCGGTTGTTTTTGTAATAACTGGGAACGAACATCTGCGGCAGCTTGCATGGCGCAATGGGTTTCCAGCGTATCTCTCAGTTGATGAGCTTGCTGCTTCTTTATCAAAGGGGCAACTGGCACTCTCACGCCAGCGCACCCTTGCCAGAAGAACTGTGCCGCTCAACCTTTCTACTCCTGGGACTGAGCATAGCGTCTCTACCAGGAGAACAGTTCCTCTAGCGCCCATTCCTCCCTTAGTACAGCAGGGCGATCCCAAAGGGGGGCGGGCGGGGATAAACCCCGCCCCTACGGGTGAACGTCCAACGCGGCCCATGGCCATGGATGAGCGCCCGATGCCGCACATGTCCGGGGCAGGGGGTGGGAGACGGCGCTTTCCAGCTGCGCTGTTTATCGTGTCACTTCTGATATTGGTCGGCGCGGCCGTGATTTCCTATCTATCGTTTTTTCGTATGTTTGCATTTGCGCCTGCTGCCGCGCCTGTAATCCGGCTTGTAGGGCACATCACCTTCTTGAGCAGCGAACAACTCAGCGAAAACAGCAGCCAGGGAATCGATGATGAAGTGCAGATTGATCTGCACAGCCTCTCCAGCCCGGCTGCTGGGAAAAGCTATTATGCCTGGCTGCTGGGTGATAAAAATCAGGAAGAATCAAAGACAATCCTGCTGGGTAAGCTTTCTATAAATCAAGGCAATGCTTATCTGCTTTATACAGGTGACCAGCAGCACACCAACCTGCTTGAGTTTACCAGTCGCTTCGTGATTACGGAGGAGGATGCAGCGATGACGCCTATCACACCCTCCCCCGACTATAGCGCATGGCGCTACTACGGTGAAATTCCACAGACGCCGGACCCGTTTAATAGCCACCACTATAGTTTTCTGGACCACGTGCGTCACCTGCTGGCATCGGAGCCAATGCTCAACGATTTGGAGTTACCTGGGGGACTCAATAACTGGTTTTATAGGAATACCGGGAAACTCATAGAATGGACAGTCAGCGCCAGGGATCGTTGGGAAGAAAGCAAAGACCTTGCTTTCGTGCGCCGTCAGACGATACGCGCGCTGACCTATCTTGATGGGCTTTCATTTGTGCAGCAAGATATGCCTCCTAATGCAACTCTACCAGATACTTCAAAGCTTGATAGTGTCGGATTGCTCGATGTGAATGGCCAAAACCAGAATCCGGCCAGTTACATTGGCTCGATTGTCTACCATCTCAATGGATTACTTGATGCTCCAGGTTCAACCCCGGATGTGCGTGAGAACGCTGCCCAGATCATTACAGCGATGAACAATGTCCAGGGCTGGCTGGAAACAATGCATGCAGACGCCAAACAGATCGTCGCTATGACGGATGCTCAATTGGGACAGCCCGAGGCCTTTACGTTATTGAACGATATGGTCGATCAAGCCAATCATGCCTACGTTGGTGAGATTGATCCTACTACTGGTGAAGTGCGCGAAGGCGTCACCTGGATTCACGAGCATCTTCAATCCCTGGCAACACTTCCTGTTACACAATATATTGCGGGCGGTTCGCCTCCAGAAATCATGCCGAATACCAATAATACCACAGCGTTTTTGAACCACATATGGCACCAATCCGTCTCACCAACGCCGCTGCGCGGCTACTGCTGCGCAGTCAGGTGAGACGATAGGAGCATGAGGAAAAAGATGAAATTACGTTGGATTGGCTTTACTTTTATAGTCATATGTATGCTCATCGGGTTACTCGCCGGTTTCTTCTCTCATTCGATTGAAGCTGCGCTGACAGTACCATTAAACATTAGAGCAAGCCAGGCTACTTCCACCTCCTCGAAAATGGGACCCGGTAGCCCTGTAGGAACGGCAAAGCCCTCTATGCCATCCACTCCTGCAGCAGGCGGAGTGACCATTCTGGCGCAAGATACCTTTAAACGCGCCAACCAGGTCTTCTGGGGAAAGGCTTCAGATGGGAGGCAATGGGCCAGCGATGCCAATAGCATCGAGGTCTTTTCTGTCGCTAGTGGCGCAGGCCAGATAGACCACGCGCAGGGCACGTTTAACGCCGTACTTGGGCCGGTGAATACAAATGCCGAGGTCGTTTTTAGTGGGATTGTGAATCAGTTCGCACAGGGTGGCACAGTGAATATGGGGGCTGTGCTGCGTTGGACGGACGCCAACAACTGGTACAAGGCGCTCATCGATGGCTCGAAACTGCAAATATTGAGGCGTGTCAATGGAAAAACCACCTCCCTGAGTTCCGTGCCATTCAGCGCTCAGGGTGGGACATCGTATACACTGCGTTTCCGGGTAGTTGGCGCGGCACTCTTTGTCAAAGCCTGGCAAAGCAACCAACCCGAACCAAATGGCTGGATGTTGACTGTGATGGATACTATGCTCTCAAAAGGCCTGGGCGGCTTGCGTTTCCTGATGCAGAGCGGCGTGGTCATCAAGGTGAGCTCGTTTCGCGAGACAACGGTGGCGGAGATGATTTAGGGTGCCGGTTGTATCATCTCCTATCGTCTCACCTGACCCGTATGAAAGCTGAACGACATGATGAATGACATACTAGAACAGTTACAGGCCGCATACATGGCCAACAGGTGGATCAGAATCGCTGCGCGTGCCGGACTGATCCTGAGTGGCATTCTCCTGTTATGGGTGTCGGGCGGTTTTCCTCCCTGGGCCTGGCGCTTCTTGTTCCAGGTTATACCTCACGTGCCGCGTTTGTGGGCAGTCCATGGATTGCTCATGGTTATTCCGCTGGTTGGTTTAATACTGCTATCAGCTACGTTGCTTATCGCCTGGGGCGCGCTTGTACTGGGAAGCATACGCTTGATTCGCAGTTGGTGGCAGGAACGCCAGGAACTCCGGCGGTTCGACAAAGAGGTACTGCAAGCACAATACCTGTCGGAGGCTATGCAAGAGACGCAGCCAAACCCGCGTTCCAGTTCTTTCCCACAGCAGCCTGTCCTGGCTACCACTGCGCCATCTGCGAACGCCAACGCCCTATCAGTAGCGCCTCCAGTGATGTACCGGCGACCTGGCGCAGGGCCGCTAAGCGAACATGAAGATATAGCCTTAGCGCATGCTCACATCATCGCCAGGGATCGTATCAGGACGAAGAATGATGCCAGGATAGATAGCGAACCGCATATACCAACCTACCCTCGAAATGCTTTAGCGGAATCCCGGCTCCAAAGCAATGGCCACACTAAAAACAAGAGCGGTATTTACCTGGATATAGGAACTGGATTGGATGCTGGCATTAAACGCAGGGGCAGTCCAAATGAGGATAGTCTACTTGCCATCGAGCATATCACCAATATGGCGACGGCTCCTCAACCGGTTGGGCTGTTTGTCGTAGCTGATGGCATGGGAGGCCATGGAAATGGGCGCGAGGCAGGTCAACTGGCGATTCGCACTATGAGAGAGAGCGTGGTGAGGGCTTTACGGTTGGACATACAAGAAGGCGAGACTCTCGCTGGGCTTCTGGTCGAGGCGGTGCAGCATGCGAACCACAGTGTACACAAACGCAACCAGCAACAGCACGCCGATATGGGCACAACAATGACGGCCGCGCTGCTCTGGGGGTCCAGCGCTTACGTGGTAAACGTAGGTGACAGCCGCACTTATATGTATCGAAAGTCCAAAGGGCTGTACCAGGTGACACAGGATCATTCGGTCGTCGCCCGCCTGGTGGAACATGGAGCGATTTCCGTCGATGAAGTGTATACGCATCCAAAGCGCAATGAAATCTACCGTTCGCTTGGTAACCATCCAACAGTGGAAGTTGATACCTTCACTGTGCCAGTACGAGTGGGCGACATACTGCTACTCTGCTCCGATGGTTTGTGGGAGATGGTGCGCGACTTCGAGATCAAGGAGATTGTGCGCGCAGGCGCTCCGTATTCATCACAGATATGCGCAATGCTCGTTCAGGCTGCGCTGAATCGCGGAGGCAAAGACAATATAAGCGTGATAGCGGTCTGCGTGAGAGAGGAGTAAAAAGACCGTTGCTTTGATCGGCCTTAACTTGACGCCTATGGAAAGGAGATCTGACATCTCCACATCGGCCTGGTGAAACTCTTGTGTTCTCTCGAACGTTTTACTGAGAAGAAAGGGGTGCGCCAGACGATGTTTCTCTTCTTTCAGATTCCAGCACTTACCAGGACAGTGCTCATCTCACTCATCACCCTGCTCACCCTGCTTGGGATTATGCTTCGCCCCTGGAAGGTGAGCGAAGCCATCACAGCGCTCACAGGAGCAGGGGTACTTCTCCTGCTGGGCCTTCTCAGCCCTGGAGCAGCTCTTACCACGCTGGTGAGTAACTGGAATACCTTTCTCTTTTTTCTTGGGATGATGAGCCTCGCAGCACTTGCTGAGACTGCGGGGCTTTTTGATTGGCTGGCTGCCCAGGCTGCCCGCCTCTCTGGGAACAGTTCGCGACGTCTCTTCTTCAACACCTTTCTCCTGGGAAGTCTCATCTCGATGCTGCTTTCAAACGATGCCACGGCCCTTATTTTGACACCCATCGTGTATAGCCTCGTCACACGGCTCCGGCTCCCGGTGCTTCCCTATCTGTTCGCGTGCACCTTTATCGCTGATTCAGCTTCTTTCCTGTTACCGGTGAGCAATCCCATCAACATTCTGGTCACCTCCCGATTTCCCCTGCATTTGCTGACTTTTCTGCGTTTACTCTTCTTGCCTTCACTGCTTGTGATCGGGATCAATGCCGGGGTCTTCTACTTTCTGTATCGGAGGCAACTCCACGGTCGCTTCGACATCAAAAGTTTGCCCACTCTCCAGGAATCAGTGCAACATCAGGCATACTTTCGCTACACCTGCATCGTCGTCCTTGTGGTAGCAGGAGCTTACATCATCGCTGCGGCTATCCAATTCCCACTCTCCCTGGTCGCCCTTGGCGGAGCTCTGTTGCTTTTGTTTGGGGCGCTCTACTGGAAGCAGACAACCCTCTGGGATATAGCCAGGCAGATTTCCTGGCCTATTTTTGGATTTATCGCCGGGATGTTTCTGGTAGTGCAGGCGCTCGAAACGACAGGATTGACGGCGCAGTTTGGTCAGTTGCTGCTGCGGCTCTCTGGGGGAACCAGCTTTGGAGCAGTCATGGTCGGGACGCTAGGATCGGCCCTGGGGACCAATCTCATTAACAATGTTCCCATGGCCGTGGTGATGACCTCCTCGTTGCGCGGGATCCAGCATGCTCCGCTCGCCATTCAACAGGGCTTTCTGGCGGCGACCATTTTTGGCTGTGATCTTGGGCCAAATCTGACAACAGTGGGTTCGCTTGCGACAATCCTCTGGCTGCTCATCCTTCGTCAACGTAACGTCGAGGTGTCGGGACTGGACTATTTCAAAGTCGGCATCCTGGTCACCCCATTAATGCTGGTCGCAGGAGCTGTAGCGATCTGGCTCCTGCTTGTATAGGAGGAAACATATGCGCGTTCTTTGTTGCCTGGATGGCACGAATATTAAACAAATAAGCAGTGCGCTCTCTACGCTGCTCACTGCTGATGAGCGCACCATTGGGCTGCTCTATGTCACAGATCTAGGTCCTCATCAGGAAATCGAGCGAAAACGCGAATGGCTGTTACGCCCACGCCATCCCAGCGGGCCACTGCATGAAAAAATCCAGCAGGCCGAGGTGGCTGCGGCACAGGATGTCCTGCAGGAGGGCTTACGCTACGTTCCCCAGGCAGAAACGCTCTCGCGTGAAGGGAGGCCAGAACAAGAGATCATCCAGTGTGCTGCTGAGTGGCGTGCTGACTTGATCGTCATCTGTTCTCGCTCTCCAGCATTTGGGGGACCCGCTCTTGGACCAAAATCAGTGGGACATGTGGCTCGCTTTGTCCTGGATCATGCCCCTTGCCCGGTGCTCCTCATCCGTCCTCCAGTGACTGGGTTCTGAAGATGACATTCACGTGACTACTCCCCTGGCTAAAGCAGACAGGGGCTTTCAAGCCAGTTCTCTGTAAAATGATTAAGCAAAAGGAGAATACTTCTAACCATCGACACAAGGAGCCACCTTATGAATGAAGCAAAGCAACTACGCGCAGGTTTTGTAGAGACAAATGGAACCAAACTCTATTACGAAGTAATGGGTGAAGGCCATCCCCTTGTACTCCTGCATGGAGGCTACATGGATAGGCGCATGTGGGATGACCAGTTCGCCGTATTTGCTCAACAGTACCAGGTGATTCGCTACGATATCCGGGGCTTCGGCAAATCGGAATTACCCCAGGTGCCATATGCTGATCGCCAGGACCTGTACACTCTCTTAACGTTTCTCGAAGTTAACAAGGCCTATCTCCTCGGTTTGTCTTTAGGAGGAGCTATTGCTCTTGAATTCACTCTTGAGTATCCAGACATGGTCGATGCTCTCATCCTCGTTGGCTCACCTGTCCCTGGCTACCCTCTGGGGTTAATGTTCACCGGCAAGCAATTAGAGCAACAGATTCAACGTTGGAAACCTTTCGAGCAAGCCAGGCGCGAGAGAAATATTCCAGCTATGGTGAATCTGCTGATGGACGATGATAGCTTAGTTCCCTCTCCAAAGTATCCGGTCGCTCGACAGCGCGTGCGAGACAACCTATCTGAATACTCATTTGCCTGGGTTCTTAATCCTGCTCCAAAGCAAGAACTCGTTCCTCCCGCATATGAAAGGCTGACCGAGATTCATGTCCCAACGCTGATTTTGGTAGGAGCTGATGACCACTTTCAGCTCCATAAAAGTGCGGATAAGCTTGAGCATGATATCGCGGGTGCCAGGAGAATTGCAATATCAGAGACACATCACATGCCGAACATGGAGAAGCCAGAGGAATTCAACCAGGTCGTTCTGGATTTCCTGAAAACACTGAGGCGGGAGGGCGCGAAGGGGTGAAAAAACTTTTTCATTTTCATTAACTTTCATGGACATTTTCTGGTAAAATGTAGACATGAAGTTGAGCCAGTATGCAAAGAAAGCCGG
>JBKPAZ010000120.1:0-45193 GCA_046726655.1 Chloroflexota bacterium | reverse complement strand
ACTGATAACCATGCACAGCACGTTCTGTGAATTAACCTGGCACCTGCGAGGGGTGCCCACTCCTCACTCCCACATCCGCCAGGCATTCGAACTAGCCCTCAACAAGGATGTCCTCATCCAGGCCATTTATAAGGGGATGATGATTCCTACCTGCCATATTGTGCCCAGCGGCATGCCAGGCTATAACCCCAATCTTCAATGTCCCGATGGTGCACCAACTTCGGGCGACGCAACGAAAGCCAAGCAATTGTTCCAACAAGGCTTGCAGGAAGAGGGGATGACCCTGGCCACGCTGCCACCTATCAAACTCACGTATCCAAATGGGAACCCCGATGTAGATAACGAAATCACAACGGCTCGACAGATGTGGCAGAGTGTCCTGGATGTCAACGTTGCACCCGACGCGATTGACTTCAACCAGTTGCTGACCGAGACGGCGAACTCGGCCAACAACCCCAAAGGTCTGATGTTCTGGAGGCCTGGCTGGCTTGCCGACTATGCTGATCCGCAAGATTGGCTGACGTTGCAATTCGACAAAGGTGCATTCCTGATCGTGCTCACCTGGCACGGTGTGGCTTGAGGCGAGTTAGCAAACCAATATTGGGGTAGTGAGAGCCCACCTCCGAACTGAGGTGGGCTCTTCCCCGTGTGTAGTTTACATTCTTGTGTGAGAGAATCTGTCATGCCTTAACGTATAGTAATATGTGCTATCGTTTGCAAGAAATATGACATGCAGACGGTTTTCCAGTGAATCAACCTTTCTGTATGGTAGTTCCATAACCAGTGGAAGTTGCAAGTATTGCAGAGGTAGTTAATTATACTTTTTCGTTTTGATTTATTTACCCGTTACCTATGAAACAAGGAGAAATGACACATGAGAAATGGCAAGAAATTCACTAAGGGGTTTCTACCGAGCCTGCTCACCCTGGTTGCCATGCTTGTGGTTGCCTGTGGAGGCGGGGGAGGGACGTCAGGCGCCACACCGACGGCTGCCGCAAAGGCTCCCGCGTCCCAGCAGGTGTTTCGTATGGCCTTACCGGTTGCCGACTTAGGGACCTTCGATCCGGCGCAGGTATCCTCACTCTATGATTCCCAAGCCATATCTGCTGTCTTTACCGGTCTGGTGGAGTTGAATAACAAACTCGAGGTGACGCCACAACTAGCCAGCACCTGGAGTCCCTCTAGCGATAACTTGACGTGGACATTCAACCTGAAGCAGAACCTGAAGTTCAGCGATGGCACGTCGCTCACTTCAGCGGATGTGGTCTACAGCATTGACCGCGCGCTGTCACCCCAGATCTCCTCGCTCAATGGTGTTTCTCTCACCTACCTGGGCCTCATCAAAGACTCTGAAAAGCGCGTCAATGGGAAAATTCCGACCCTGATCGGCGACAGCCTGTTGACACCCGACGCTAATACGGTAGTAATCAAACTCAATCAGCCAGCCGGGTACTTCCTGCAGGCCTTGACTTATCCAACCTCCTGGGTGGTCGAGAAGAAGGTCATTCAACAGTGGGGCTTAAAGTGGACCGATCACCTGGCTGATAACGGCGGTCAGGGCGGCGCAGGTCCATTCATAGTGACTACCTATGACCACACCAAAGGCATAACCTATGCACCAAACCCCAACTACTATGGTTCCAAACCCCAGTTGACGACAATGAACTTCGTCTTTATCAAGACAGTCAAGACGACTTACGAGGCCTATCAAGCGGGTCAGATCGATGACACTGGATCTCAGGGAGTTCCCGCGGCGAACTACGACCAGGCCAAAACAAGTCCGGGGTTCGTCAATACCCCCACCCTGTCGATTGCCTACTACACCATGAACTACCTGGTCAAGCCGTTCGACAATATCCACATCCGCCAGGCGTTCTCGATGGCTATTAACAGGGACGTAATTGTTCAGGCCATCTATAAGGGACTATATGTGCCCACCTGCCACATTGTGCCTCAGGGTATGCCTGGCTTCAATTCAAATCTCACATGCCCAGGTGGCGTCTCAACTGCGGGCGATGCTACCAAAGCCAAGCAACTGTTCCAGCAGGGCTTGCAGGAGGAGGGCTTGACGGCAGCCACGTTCCCAGCGGTCACTATTACGTATTCATCTGGTAGTACGGCCAGGGACAACCAGATTACGACCGCGCGGCAGATGTGGAAGACGGCTCTGGGCATCGATGTCAAGGCAGCGGCCATCGACTTCAACCAGTTGGTCACCCAGGTAACGAACGCGGTCAACAACCCCAAGGGGCTGCAGATGTGGGCCATCGGCTGGATTGCCGACTATCCCGACCCCCAGGACTGGACATCGCTGCAGTTCGCCAAGGGCTCGCCCAACAACAACTCTAACTACGGCCAGAACAGCAGTGGTACAGCGCCGCAGCAACAGCAGACGCAGCAGCTACTGGCGCAAGCCGATGTAACGGCCAACGCGCCACAGCGCTTGCAGATGTACAACCAGGCCGAGCAGCAGTTGGTCAATGACGTCGCCTGGATGTCGATTTTCCAACAATCTACTCCACGCCTGGTAAAGACCTACGTGATTGGCCGAACATTCAATGCTTTTGACATTGTTCCACCAGACGCCTGGGCCAGCGTGTACATCGCACAACATTGAGAGCTGATCGTGCTTCAAGCCTGATCGTGCTCACCTGGCACAGCACAATTTGAGGTGAGTAGCAAAGCAAACATTTCAGATAGTTAGAACCCACCTCCTAAATGAGGTGGGTTCTTGTTTGTATGAAGGCGCGTATGTAACAAGGAGAACTGACACATGAGAAATGGCAAGAAATTCACCAGGGGAGTGCTGCCAAGCCTGCTCGTCCTGGCCGCCATGCTTGTGGTTGCCTGTGGCGGCGGCGGCGGGACTTCCAACGCCACACCAACCGCTGCCGCAAAGGCTCCAGCTTCCCAGCAGGTGTTGCGCATTCCTCTAGCGGTTCCCGATATTTACACCTTTGATCCAGGGCAAGCGACCGACATCTCCTCACTCACAGCCATTTACGCAGTCTTCACCGGTCTGGTGCAGTTGAATGACAAACTCGAGGTAACGCCTCAACTGGCTAGCAACTGGACGTCCTCTTCAGATGGTCTGACCTGGGCTTTCACTCTGAAATCGGGTCTGAAGTTTAGCGACGGGACACCCATCACCTCGGCAGACGTGGCCTACAGCATTGACCGCGCCCTCTCGCCCCAGATCTCCTCACTCAATGGTGTCTCCCTCACCTACCTGGGTCTGATTAAGGACTCCGAGAAGCGTGTTGCAGGGAAAACTAAGACCCTCATCAATGACAGCTTGATGACCCCCGACGCCAATACAGTGGTGATCAAACTCAACAAGCCAGGCGCGTACTTCCTGCAGGCCTTGACCTATCCAACCTCCTGGATGGTCGAGAAGAAGGTTATTGCCCAGTGGGGCTTAAGGTGGACCGATCACCTGGCCGATAACGGCGGCCAAGGCGGTGCTGGGCCGTTCGTCGTAACAAACTACGACCACACCAAGGGCATCGACCTGGCACCCAACCCCAACTACTATGGCCAGAAGCCGCAGTTAACGATGCTGAGCTACCTCTTCTACAAGTCCAGCAAGTCGCAATACGAGGTCTACCAAGCAGGTCAGCTCGATGAAACTTTAATTCCTTCGGCGGACTATGACCAGGCCAAAACAAGTAAAGAGTTCAGCAAGACCCCCCTGCTGGCGATTGACTACTTCGCCATGAACTACCTGGCGAAGCCGTTCGACAACATTAAGATCCGCCAGGCGTTCTCACTGGCTATCAACAAAGATCTCCTTTTGCAGGCTATCTTTAAGGGGCGCTATATACCTACCTGCCACATCGTGCCTCAGGGTATGCCAGGCTACAACCCCAACCTCCAATGCCCTGGCGGAGTCACAACCGTGGGTGATGCAACCAAAGCCAAGCAGTTGTTCGACCAGGGCATGCAGGAGGCGGGCTATACGCTGGCCACCTTCCCAACCGTCACCGTGACCTACCCAAACGGTGAACCGGATACGGACAATGAAATTACGACCGCGCGCCAGATGTGGAAGACAGCCCTGGGCATAGATGTCAAGGCACAGGCCATCGACTTCAACCAGTTGATTACCTACCTGAGCGGCGCGGTCAACAATCCCCAGGGATTGCAGATGTGGACCATTGTTTGGGGTGCGGACTATCCTGACCCGCAGGACTGGACGACGCTGCAGTTCGATAAGGGGTCGCCTAACAACAACATGAACTATGGGCAGAACAGCACTACCAACGCGGCGCAGCAGCAGCAGGTGCAGCAGCAACTGGAGCAGGCCGATGTCACCTCCAACCAGACCCAGCGCTTGCAGATGTACAATCATGCAGAGCAGCAGTTAGTCAACGATGTCGCCTGGCTATCGATCGACCAGGAATCTGCAAGCCGCTTAGTGAAGCCATATGTAGTTGGCCTCACATTCAATGCTGCCAATCTGCGCCCACCCGGTGACTGGGCCGGTGTCTACATTGCAGTTCACTAGTTGAGGTAAGAACTATGCTGCGTTCTGTTTGCTTGACAACCGCACCAGTCTCACTTAAAATTAGTACAATGAACTACTGCAGCGTCTGTCGATAGTTCCTATCGATGTGTATCCGCGACAAGGTGCCATTCCATAGATATTTCTTACAAAAAGATGGAACCAGTAAACATACGCCACATCGTACAGAAGCAATTTTGGAGTTATTTCACAAGCCATTGTAACCTCGAACGAGCAAGAAAGTAAGGGGCATGACATGGTTCAGTTTTTGGTCAAGAGATTGATTGGCCTTATTTTTGTCATTATCGCTGTAACCTTCATTACGTTCATCATGGGATACTTTGCCCCGGGAGACCCGATTCGCGTCATGCTGGGTCAACACCCCGATCCATTAGAGTACATCCGACTAAAACATGCCTATGGATTGGATTTACCCTGGTACCAGCAGTATTTTAACTTTTTGAAGAATCTGGCCACCTTCAATTTTGGATATTCGTATGAATTCAAAAGCCGCTCGGTATGGGATATTCTCAAGGAAGGTGTGCCGATCTCAGTTGAGCTGGGTTTCTGGGCATTGACGCTCCAAGTGCTCGTGGGCGTACCACTCGGGATTCTCTCAGCGCTCAAGGCGAACACCTGGATCGATACTACAAACATGACCATCATGCTGGTAATTTATGCCATTCCCGTTTTTGTTTTAGCGGTATTGGCACAGGTCTTCATCGTGTCGATTGATAAGAACACAGGTGCGTCGTGGCCGGTTTCTGGTTGGGGAAATCCCTGGCAATACAGCTGGTCCGATATTCAGTATAAGATCGTACCGATACTGGTGTATGCAGCAGTAGGTCTTGCTTATTTTGCTCGCCTCACCCGAACCAGTATGCTCGAGGTCCTACGCCAGGATTATGTACGCACCGCTCGCGCTAAAGGCATGCGCGAGCGTACAGTCAATTATCGTCACGCGTTTCGCAATGCCATGATCCCGCTCGTGACTGTCATTGGACTCTTGATAGGCTTCCTTGTCACAGGCGCCTTTTTTGTCGAGACGATTTTCAATATCCCCGGCATCGCATATATTACGATAACATCCATTGGTTACCGGGATTATCCAGTAATTCAGGCAACAACGATCTTGTTAGCAGTCGCAGTCGTGTTAGGGAACTTACTGTCGGATATCCTCTACACCGTTTCTGATCCGCGTATCAAGGTTCAATAGGAGGCGAGTACACATGGATACGAGAGATCAGTTTCCAAGATATACCTCCAATCCCGCCGACAATGCGATGGCTCCTGATAACACCATGATCCCAGCGCCACCCGAGATGTCAGATATGCTGCAAGGGCATGTACTGGGGGTAGCGATGCCGGATGTAGCGGAGGTAGAGAAAGAAGGAAAATCGCCAACCCCCCTTCAAGAGTCATTGAGGCGGCTGCGGCGCGATAAACGTGCGATGGTCAGCATATCTGTTATTGCGTTCTTCGTGTTACTCGCTATCTTCGGCCCCCCCATCTACCAGCATATCGGTGGCCTATATCTTAGTCCACTGAACGGAGTAATAGGTCCAGATGTGTACCACACGTTCTATCACGAGGAGCTAACTCACCAGGATGAACTGCCATCAGCGATGTACTGGCTGGGCACGGACAGCCTCGGGCGCGACATGTTGGCACGCCTCATGCAGGGTTTGCTCATTTCGTTGTCGGTGGCTCTTCTGGTTGAGATAGTGGATATCTCATTAGGTATCACGGTTGGTGTACTGGCCGGCTTCCACGGTGGTTGGATCGACCAATTCCTGGCGCGTTTCACAGATGTCATGTTTGCTTTCCCTGGGCTACTTTTCGTCATTCTGATCCTTGGTATCTTCGGCCCTTCGGTCGACGAAAAGCTAAGCAATATTCCAATCATTGGCGCAAATGGGAATGAGCGTTTGCTACTCGTCTCATTTGCGCTGGCATTCACGATCTGGCCGCTCATGGCTCGCTATGTACGAGGTCAAACGTTGCAACTGAAAGAGCAGCAGTTTGTCGAGGCAGCGCGCACAGCAGGCACAACCAATAATCGCATTATCCTTCGCCATATCATTCCTAACCTGTTCAGTATCGTGGTGGTTGCTGCAACCTTGAACATATCAAACACAATTGTCGCCGAAGCAGGTATCAGTTTGCTTGGTCTCGGTGTGCAACCGCCGGGCTCCAGTATCGGCCTCATGATTTCAAACGCCGCGGACCTGATAGACACTCATCCGTGGGAAGTGATCGTTCCATCGGTTATGCTGGCAATCATTGTACTGTGCTTCTCTTTCTTCGGCGATGGTTTGCGCGATGCCTTTGACCCAAGATCAAAAGATTAGGAAGCGGAGAAACGAACATGGCAGAGCATCTGCTCGAGGTCAATAACCTCAAGACCTACTTTTTTACACGCGCGGGGGTGGTGAAGGCAGTCGATGATGTGTCTTTCGCAATCATGCCGGGTGAGACTCTGGGTGTGGTGGGTGAAAGCGGTTGCGGCAAGAGCGTCACCGCGCTTTCCGTAATGCGCCTGGTGGCAAATCCCCCGGGTAAGATCGTCGGGGGCGAGATCAACTTCAACGGCGAGAATATACTCGAGAAGAACACAGAAGAGATGACTGATTTACGCGGCAGCAAAATCTCGATGATCTTCCAGGACCCGATGACTTCGCTTAACCCTGTGTTCACCGTTGGCTCGCAGATTGCTGAGACGGTCAGACGGCACCACAAAGAGGTGAGCAAGGACCAGGCCTGGAAACGCGCCATCGAAATGCTGGACCTGGTGCGTATTCCGGATGCCAAACGGCGTATCAAGAACTACCCGCATGAGTTTAGCGGTGGAATGCGCCAGCGCGTCATGATTGCCATAGCCCTGGCATGCAATCCGCAACTGCTGATTGCAGATGAGCCAACAACGGCGCTGGATGTAACGATCCAGGCGCAGATACTTGAACTGATGAAGGGCCTATCAAAAGAATTCAACACCTCGGTCATGCTGATTACCCACGACCTGGGAGTAGTTGCTGGCACCGCCGAGAACGTCAACGTGATGTACGCCGGACATGTAGTAGAGTCTGCACCGGTGAAGCAACTGTTCGAGACGCCCGCACATCCCTATACCGTGGGTCTGTTGCACTCTATTCCTCGTCTTGATGATCAACGAGGCATCAAACTCACCCCCATCGGGGGACAACCGCCAGACTTGACCAATCCGCCTCCTGGCTGTCCCTACGCTCCGCGTTGTCCCAAGGTACAGAGCCGTTGTCGACAGGAACGCCCGGAACTCATGCCGGTAGGTCGTGGTGAGCAAACAGCGGCCTGCTTCTATCCGGACTAAAGGGAGGGGAAAGAAAAAGAATGGCGCAAGAAGTACAAACACCCGAGGCGACAGGAACCACGCTCGTTGATGTCAAGGGCTTAAAAGTCCATTTCCCGATAAAAGGGGGAATCCTGAGTCGCACTGTGGCCAATGTCAAGGCAGTCGATGGTGTTGACCTGTTCGTCCGTCGCGGCGAGACATTGGGCCTGGTGGGAGAAAGCGGCTGCGGCAAATCGACAACCGGACGCGCAATTTTACAGTTGATTAAACCAACGGCAGGCAGCGTGAAACTAAACGGAACCGAACTGACGACGCTTCCACCAGATGAGATACGTAAAAAGCGCTCGGAAATGCAGATGGTGTTCCAGGATCCATACGGCTCGCTCAGCCCGCGCTTCACTATTGGACAGATCATCGCAGAACCGCTACAGAACTTCAAAAAAGGCAATGCCAAAGAAATCAGGGATGAAGTAGCTCGCCTGTTGGAAGTGGTGGGTCTCAACTCATTCTTTGTCAACCGTTTCGCGCATGAGTTCAGTGGCGGTCAACGCCAGCGTATTGGCATCGCGCGTGCCCTGGCTCTACGACCCTCGTTCATCGTAGCGGATGAACCTGTGTCAGCGCTCGACGTGTCGATTCAAGCACAAGTACTGAACCTGATGGAGGATTTGCAGGAACAGTTTGGCCTGACCTACCTGTTTGTGGCGCACAACCTCTCGGTGGTGAAACATATCAGCAATAGAATAGCAGTGATGTACCTTGGTAGGGTAGCAGAACTATGCGATAGCGAAGAGTTATACGAGCTGCCTTTGCATCCATACACCCAGGCGCTGCTTTCGGCCATTCCAGTACCTGATCCGGAGAAAGAGTTGCGGCGCAAACGCATCATCCTTGAAGGCGATGTGCCAAGCCCGGTGAATCCGCCTCCCGGCTGTAATTTCCATCCACGCTGCTGGAAGGCGCAGCAGATCTGCCGCGAGGTCATTCCTCCATTAGAAGAAAAACAGCCGCATCACTGGGCAGCCTGTCACTTCCCTGGTTAAGATGGCTGCTCAATCATAGTCTCGTTCAAGATCCTTCATACGTGCAAGCAACCGGATGCGCGCCTTTAAATGGCGCGCATCAAATGGTTTTACCACGTAATCGTCGGCGCCCGCGTCGAATCCCGCGATTTTGTCCTGCAGGGTCGTCAGTGAGGTAAGAAGCATGATAGGGAGACGACGAAGCGAAGGAGTGTTGCGAATAAAGCGGCAAAGGTCCAGTCCGCTTTCCTTATCAAGTAGGACTTCGCTGATGATAATGTCGGGGACATGCTCTATAAGCTGCTGCCTGGCTTCGAATAGAGTGTGTGCATTCTGTAGAAGAAAGCCGCTTCCTAAAGCCTGCTGAATCCTTTCGCAAGCGCCTGGATCGTCGTCTACCAAAAGAATGTGTAATCTACGCAGTCTTTGTAGTTCATGCACATTATTCTCGTTCGGCATGGGTCTGGAGTAAATAATCCATGCGGCGTTGCCGATCCGCCGGGGTCAGGAGTAAAACTCGTTCTATGGCTGCGTTAAGCGCACCTGGTTTAAATGGCTTCGTGAGATACTCATCGACGCCAGAGAGCAAGCCTGTCATCTGATCTTCCTCACGAGTCATTGCACTCAAGATGATCAGGGGGATATTCGCAGTACGAGTATCACCACGCAGGCAACGCACAAGTTTATATCCATCCATGCGAGGCATCTTCACGTCGATAATAACGCAATCAGGATTGTCGCTATAGACGTACTTTAACCCTTGCTCACCGTCATAGGCGACGATCACCTGAAATGCGCTCTGCAGGTTCACAGCATATTTTATCAGTTCTACAATTGTGGGATTGTCATCGATAATCAATACTTTTTTCATTGTACCCCTGCACTGGAAGACTGTATTGTTCAACGTACAACTTTCCAGATAACTTCGGTCGCCTTTTTGCATTGTAGCACAGTAACAGGTAACTGCCAACCTCATATGAGTATTTTGTGCTAGAATGGTACAAGAAAAGCGTAGAAAAAAGGATATAGTAGGAGCTTGTTTGATGTCTGGGACGCCTACACTCGACCGTTATTCACGGCAAACACTGTTCGCACCAATCGGCAAAAGTGGGCAAGAGCGCCTGGGTGACTCATCGGTGGCCATTATTGGCTGTGGCGCTTTGGGGACTGTGCTCGCCAATAACCTCTGCCGTGCCGGTATTGGACGCCTGCTGATTGCTGACCGCGACTATATCGAATTGAATAATCTGCAGCGGCAGATTCTTTTCGATGAAAACGATATTGCGCGGCGGCTGCCGAAAGCTATCGCCGCCGCCGAAAAGCTGCATCGCGTGAATAGCACTACGAAGATAGAGGCACTGGTAGAAGACATCAACGTTGACGGCATAGAATCACTGGTACAAGATGTGGACCTCGTACTTGATGCTACAGACAATTTTGAGACCCGCTACCTGCTCAATGACGTATGCGTTAAATACGCGCGCCCGTGGATCTACAGCGGCGTAATTGCGTCGTATGGGGTAACCATGAATATTGTGCCAGGAGACACGCCCTGCTTGCGCTGTATTTTTCCAGAAATGCCACTACCCGGCACTACCCCTACCTGTGATACTGCTGGCGTGCTGAATGGCATTGTAGGGGCGATTGCTGGTGTCGCCGCTACCGAGGCTCTCAAGCTGTTGCTGAAAAGTGATAAGGTGAGCCGCGCCATGTTCTGGATGGATGTGTGGGAGAACACCAGCGAGCGCATCGAGTTGCCACGCCAGCCCGATTGTCCAACTTGCGGGCAGCATCAGTATGAATTCCTCGACTCACCCGGCGGGACGAGTAGCACAAGCCTCTGTGGACGCAATGCAGTGCAAGTGCGAGGCGGAAGAAAGGGAGACAAGATTCATCTACCGGACCTGGCTGAACGGCTGCACCCTGTCGGGCAGGTGTCTTTCAACGAGTTTCTCCTGCGCTTCCTCGTCGATGGGTATGAATTGACCATTTTCCCCGATGCGCGCGCGATTATCAAGGGGACTGACGATGAGCAGGTTGCGAAGTCAGTATACGCGCGGTATATTGGGATGTGAGTTGAGATGGGGCATTGTACTCCCCATAACCTATGTTATAATACCCAAGGTTAACTTAAGACCTTTCTTCACCTCTTGCTGTAGGGAGACTCATGACTATATGAATGAACATATTCTTGTGTGTGTGGCGTGGCCGTATGCGAAAAGCTCTACTCATGTTGGTCAAATCGTCGGCGCCTATTTGCCTGCTGACACTTTTGCACGCTATCATCGTATGGCAGGGAACCATGTCCTTATGGTCTCCGGCAGCGATGAACATGGCACACCCATTCTCGTAGATGCTGAACGAGAAGGCGTCAATCCGCGTGAATTCGTGGCACGTTATCACCGGCAAATCTGTGAAGTATGGGATAGATTGGGCATGTCCTGGGATTTATATACTGAGACAGGAACAGAGAACCACTATCGCATTACGCAAGATTTCTTTTTAACGCTCCACGATAAGGGTTATATCTTCAAAGATTCTATGGAGTCTCCCTATTGCCCGACGGATCGCCGTTTTTTGCCTGATCGCTATGTTGAAGGCACTTGCCCGCATTGTGGTTATACCTCTGCTCGTGGTGATCAATGCGACAACTGCGGTCGAACGCTCGATCCTGTCGATTTGATAACTCCCCGCTGCCGTCTGTGTGGAAGTAAGCAAGCCAGCCTGGAAATTCGCTCAACGGAGCACTTTTTCCTGGATTTGCCCAGGTTGCAAGAGGCGTTGATGGCATGGCTTTCAGAGGATAAGGATTTCTGGCGTACCAATACCCTGGGATTTGCCATGAACTGGCTCAAAGAAGGACTTCGACCACGAGCGATTACGCGCGACCTGGATTGGGGTGTTCCTATTCCGATTGATGGTTACGAGGATAAACGCATTTATGTGTGGTTTGACGCCGTCATAGGCTACTTCTCTGCCTCAGTTGAATGGGCAGAAAGACGTGGTACGCCTGAAGCATGGAAGACCTGGTGGGTACCAGGCCAGGTTGATCCCCCGGTAAAGTCCTACTACTTTATCGGGAAAGACAATATCCCGTTCCACGCCATTATCTGGCCTGCGATGCTGATGGGCTATGGCAACCGCAATTTGCCCTATGATGTGCCGGCGAACGAGTTTATGACGATGAGCGGGACAAAGGCTTCGAGCAGTCGAGGCAATGTAATCTGGACACGAGATGTATTAGATCGCTATGACGTCGATACACTACGCTACTACCTCTCGGTAACTGCTCCCGAAGGACGCGATACCGACTTTACGTATGAGGAACTGATCCGGCGAAATAATGATGAGCTGGTAGCTACCTATGGAAACGCGGTACATCGTACCCTGACTTTTCTACAGAGCAAGTTTGGCGGCATTGTGCCGCACCCACAAACCCTGCGGGAGGCAGACCGCGAGATACTGCAAGAGGTGGAGCGAGGCTTCATGGTGGTAGGACATAACATAGCCAATTGCCATTTTAAAGATGGCATTCATGCGGCGATGGCGGTTGCGCACGCGGCAAACCGTTACCTGGATGAGCAGGCGCCGTGGAAACAGATAAAAGTGGATCGCGAGGCAGCAGGGACGACGATGTATGTGATGCTGCAAGTACTTAGCGGCTTGCGAGTGCTCTTCTGCCCGTATTTACCATTTTCATCTCAAAAGCTACACCATTTCCTTGGGTTCGAGGGTCAGGTTGACACAGTCAGTTGGAGGCTTGCAGGGGTTACAGAGGGCATGCGATTGCCTGTACCGGCGCCATTGTTCCCAAAATTAGAAGAGTTTTCCGTCGTCGAGTAGGATAGTAGTCCTCTTCCTACCCTGTAGATGCTTTTTGCTCGCCACCATCTGAGGAGTGCTCGTCGACTTTTGTACTATGTGTATGCGGGTGACTATGACCTAGAGGCGCTTTCTTCCTGTGGTCGACGATAATATGTGTGATCTCATCGAGCTTTTCAGGGGACCATTCAGCAAAATGATCCCAGGCACTTGTCTGCCAGTCATCGACCGTCTTTGTGGCCGACATCCAGGGAGGAAGGTTCAGCAGCAAGTGCTCAGCTATTGCATTAACAAACGGCTCGTACATCCGTCGTATGTCATAAAGGCGCTGTTCAGCATCCTCCCCCTGACGTAATACTAACCCTACATCAGCAAGAGCATCGCGCATCCTTGCAAACTCAGCCGTTGAGAGGCGTCCGAGTTTAGGAATCATCGGCGGCGTCCCGTAGACCTGTGCAAGGTCGACTGCCGCGTGACGCGCGATAGCGAAGGTGAATCGTATAGTTGGAGCTGAAATGTCCTCGAAACCAATGATAAGCAATGCACAGGTATCCAGGATTGTAGTAAGCGCTGCCAGCCAGGACTGTCGTTCATGCTGGGAGCGATAGTATGTCAGAACCGGATAGGAGAGATGACTTTCCAGCAATTCAGCACACCATCGTTCCCATTCACGCATGAACTGGAAAAGTTCGTCTATTTTCCGGTCTCGATAACTCCTGCGCAATAATTCGGTCGCGCTTGATGGTGAGCCAGCACGCGCATCGAGAAGGGAGATATTGATCTCCCGGCGCGAAAACGCCTGGTAGATCACCGGGATATACCCAATAATCAGGGCGAGTAAGCCAAAGCCAAAGCCAGCCTCTGCAAAGACGAGGAATCGTGCCAGCCCTGACATTGGTGTGACATCACCTAACCCGAGGGTGACGAATGTTGTCCCACTCATGTAGAGATAGGTTCCAAAAGTCACATCCTTCTCCGGCGCATTCAGAGGTGAACTTAGCCCCCATTGGATAAGTGCGAAGGAGAGGACGAGGACCAGTGCCCAGACAATAAGCATGAGGAGAAGCGAAGCCGGGCCATAGTAACTCAGATAAAACTCGCGTCGATTCCCTGGACGCATCTTATGTGCTATTGACGACCACAGCATCCAGGTCGATGCGTAGAACATGCGTGATAGTCTGAAGCGCCGTGATACCCTGCGCGGCAGAACGATCGACTCGAAACTGTCTTGTATGATGACAATGATTAAGAAAATGCCGACGATAGTTGCAAGAATTTTTATGGACAACTCCATCTAAACCCCCCGATTTGTGTATATCAACGGTTCGACGCAGGCATGCATGAGATAGTCTACCCGCGAAATAATACAGGCTCGTATCAAATAATTCTGCCGAAAAGAAGCACACCGCTTTCCAGGTTCAAATTATAGTACGTATGATAGAATGTTTGCTACTTCACCTCAGTTTCTTGCCCATAAAAATTGCCACCTCGTGCTCAACCGAGCCCGGAGGATAAAAGTATTGATTGATACTCCACACCTCTAAGCCATTACGCAAATAAAATTGTATGGCTGGGTAATTGACGTTTTGGGTCTCTAATACGATGGCCCAGCAGCCACGGTTGCGCGCCCAGTCCGAGGCGCAATTGAGTAGCAACGAGCCGATGCCATAACGCCGGAACTGGCGACCCACGATAATATCTTCAATTCGCGCTACCGAACGCCATTCCTCGACGTTGAGCAAAACTGCTCCCGCTATCTGCCCACCAGCCAGGGCAACGTAACCACCCTCAACGCTATTCAACCGGGTTTCGACTTCCTCTAGTTTATGTTCGTATTCGCGATAGCTCTTATAAAGAGGCGGGTCGACAGGTGTTTCCCAGAGTTCGAAAGCTAATACTGGTCTATCCAGCACTTGCGTGGTGTCATCGTTTTGCGCCAACTTCCCATTCACGCGTAAGGTATAGATCCGATCTGTCTCAAAACTGTAATCTAGTTGGTGCAGAGCAGGCGCATCTGTGATCGCTACAGATCGTACATCAATTGCGGGTATTGGTTCATTCATATTTCCCCCTATTCCCACGGCTATTTACAAGTCCTTTACTTACAGGGTTCCTTGCGCCCTCCGCACTCCTAATTTGTTTGGTTGATTCGCTGCTGACAGTGGTAGTGAAAAAAGGCTTCCGAGAACCCCAGACTGTGTGCCCTCTGCACTCCTGATCCTTTTATTGAGGGGGAAATGTAAATCCTGCCGCTTGTGCCCCAAGACAAGCTGCGCCGACGACGCCGGAAAAATCTCCCAACTTTGCCCGTATCAGCTTCGTTTTGCGGCCTGGATCTGCCAATGCAGTGATGCGAGCGCGATGCACTGCACGCTCAAAGAGCAGATCAATGGCTTCGATGACTCCCCCACCTAAGATAATACACTCAGGATTATAGAAGTTCATCACCGACGCCAGGCCATATCCCAGGTAGTCCGCCGCCTCGGTGACAATCTCGGTGACCAGGGCGTCACCTTGATTGACGGCATTCGCAAGCAATCCGGAACGGATGATGGTTTCCCCCTCCTTCAACTGGAGTTTTGCTTCCTCGGCCAGTACTGAGCTACGCCCATGATGGATTTCCGCCATGATGGCTTTGGTTATGGCGGTGCGAGAAGCATAGGCCTCTAAACATCCGCGACTCCCACAAGGGCAGATGCGCCCACCCGCCTGAATCGTCATATGTCCAGCCTCACCCGCAGTACCTGTAAGTCCGGCATACAAACGACCGTTCTGGACAATGCCAGAGCCAATGCCCGTGCCAACGAACATCACAACAAAGGTAGCATATCCGCGACCAGCACCATACAGGTATTCTCCGAGAGCTGCCACTTCGACATCATTGCCAACTGCGACAGGCTTGCCAAATTGCTTGCCGAGTATCTCAGCCATCGGCATATCTTTGACTCCCAGATTCGGTGCATCTACCACAACCCCATGCTTGCGATCAATTTGCCCGGCCGCTCCCATACCAACCGCAACAATGTTGGCCCCGGCTGGTAATTTTGCAGCTTCAAGGGCGGCTGTTGACAGGTTTATAATGTGCTGAGAGACATAATTCTGCCCTTTTTCCGCACGTGTGGGTTTGCGCTCCGAAGCAATCACCTCACCGGTGGTGACATCCACCACCGCAACCAGGGTTTTCGTTCCCCCCAGGTCAATTCCAAGGGCATACACTTTTTGTTTGGCCATACGATACCCTCACTTTTTTGTAAATGGCATGCTCAATCCTGGCTCAACGTCCAGGTCGAAGCCATGTTGTTCACCTCGAAGCAGGTGAAAGAAAGCGGCGCTGGCAATCATTGCAGCGTTATCGGTACAGAACTCAATTGATGGATATTTGAGACGGATATTAAGTGGCCGCAGTTCGCGCTCCAGGCGTGTCCTGAGGCTGACATTGGCGGCTACACCGCCCGCGAGAATCACTTGCTTCACATGATACTCCTGTGCTGCAAGGCGTGTCTTGACTGCCAGTACATCTACAACTGCCTCCTGAAAACTCGCAGCGAGTAATTCAACATTCGCGCCGCCTTTCTGTGCTGCCTCTACTCCCATGCGTGTGTACTGGCTCACTTGTTTCCCAGTTGTCCCTGTGTTGTCCGCAAGACGAGCATGATGCAGATTCTGATCTCTGGTCGCACCCTCAGCAAGGTGCAGCACCGCTGTCTTCAGACCGCTAAAGCTGAAATCATAGGTGCCTCGTAACCAGGAGCGCGGCAACCGGTAAGCGCTAAGCGCCAGTGTAGCGGATTTACCTTGCTGCTGTAGTTCCTCTTCAGCGTGCTGAGCAGCCTGCTGAATAGCTGGTCCACCAGGATAGCTAAGACCCAAAATGCGTGCTACCTTGTCAAAAGCTTCCCCGGCGGCATCATCGCGGGTGCGACCCAATAATTCGTACTGTCCATGGCCGCGCACGAGCACAAGCTCACTATGGGCTCCAGAGATGACCAGGCAAACCAAAGGGAACATTGGATCACCTTCTTGATACTCCCAATCGGCATCCTCTATCTCCTGTGATGTCGCTTCTGTCTGCCCACGCAGCCAGTTAGCATACAGATGCGCTTCAAGATGATTCACGCCAAGAAACGGGAGATTATGCGCCAGGGCTATGGCTTTGCCGACAGTCAGACCTACCAGCAGTGATCCAGCGAGTCCAGGACCATACGTGGCGGCAACAGCATCGATGTGTTGCCAACTGCAAGCAGCCTGGTCAAGTGCTGTTTCTAATACCGGAATGATGGTGGTCAACTGCTGGCGTGAGGCAACTTCTGGTACCACCCCACCGTAGCGATTATGAATTTCAGCTTGCGAGGCTACCACATTTGAGAGCAGATAACGACCATCTTTGACGATTGCAGCTCCTGTTTCATCGCATGAGCTTTCGATCCCTAATATGAGCATAGTATCCGTTCCTGAGAGGGCTGTGCCCTCTGCACTTTCCGCTGCATAGTACCCATCCAATCGATAAATCTGGTACCTACTGTGTTTCAAGTTTGTGCATGAGTGTTGATTTCAATTCCTGGAATTTTTGTTTATAGCTAGGAGATTTGATCTCATCTGTCCACATGATCAAAGCATCTTCCTGGTTGTCACTATAGTAGCGATGACGCATACCAGCTTCCCGGAAGCCATACTTACGGTAGAGATTCTGTGCATTATAGTTGGAGACACGAACTTCAAGTGTGACCCACCTGGCATTGATGGTATATGCAATATCAATCAGGCTTACCAATAAGAACTCTCCCAACCCCCGGCGGCGGAAATCCGGATGCATGGCTATCGTAGTAATATGCGCTTCATCAACCATCAACCACAATCCTGCAAAACCAATAATTGAGGCCAGGCTGGGTGTTGCAACTGGGGAAGAGGAACGGCCAGGCAAAAGCGTAAGTGGGAAAAAACGTCGATGCCGCTCCGGCTCTTGCTCAGAGACGGTCATGCGCTCCTCGGCAATCTTTTGATCGCGCAATACAATGTAGTGCGCCCAACGATTTTCCTGTAACTCCTTGCGGTAAGCACTCGGAGGCCAGGTTGATGGATAAGCTAGACGTTCTATCTCGACGACACGAGGCACGTCTGACATTGTCATGCGATCAATGACGTAACGCACCCTCTTCCCTTTCTGTTTGACTTGAATCCGGCGACCGGTTCGATTTCTGCCCCAGGAGTGGCTGTTTACGAGCGCTCGTTGTAATTGAAGGACGTCGTAAATACAATGGTTCAAGTAACATCGGATCGTCAACCCTGCCCTCATACAAGCGTTGAAGGGCAAGTAGAGCCAGGGAAGAAGCGTGGCGTGTCGCTTGCAAGTTATTGACAAAAAGGCTTTTTCCCGGCATTTGCCCGTACAGCGCCTGGTAAGTTGCTTCGCTCAATTCGCCACAAAAGAGAATTGGCAAGAGCTGACGCTCACCTGGTACTCCAGCCCATTGGTCCAGATGTTCGCTTAGATAACTAGCCAGATGTTGTGGTGCGAGTATAAGGTAATCACTGAGTTGCCGCAAATGATACGTGATCACTCCATGATCGTCTACCTCATCGAAGACATAGCAAGCGGCATAGAGATCGGACCGTCCAGCTTCCAGGATAGAGCACACGGGGCCGCGCCACTGTTGCTGCTTAACAGCAATGATTTCAAGGGTACTCACCCCCACAAGCGGCTTTTGTAATGCAAACGCAAGGGCTTTGGCAGCCGCTACTGCGACTCGCACTCCATTGAATGAGCCTGGCCCTGTAGCAACCGCTATCCCATCAATGGCTTGCATGTTAGCACCACATTCAACTACCAGGCGCTGAACGCGTTGCAGCAACTCTACACTGTGGTTGCTGCCGATTTGCCAGGTATATTCGCCGTACAGTGTATGCTCCTCGCAGAGTGCAACACTCGCCTGCCGGGTAGATGTATCAAGAGCCAGTAGTAACATACACGTTCTTCTGAAATTGTCGCAGCAGTTCGCAGTAACGCTCCCCGATTGCGATGAACAACAGACCTCGCTTTGTCTCAGACATTATCTTCATGCAGATGTTCAGGTGTTCCGCCGGCCAGAACGAGCCACCCTTCTCTGCCCATTCAACTACGCAAACACCACTACTGAAAAAATAGTCCTCAAAACCGAGATCAACTATCTCTTCGGGATCATCGAGTCGATACAGATCAAAGTGATAGAGCGCAGGCCCTTTACACGGCAGAGCGTCCGGTGATTTTACAGGGAGGGGTTGACCTGCATATTCCTTGAGCAAGATAAAGGTGGGGCTATTGATGTTCTCATGTATACCCATACCCTGTGCAAGTCCCTGTGTAAAGGTTGTTTTTCCTGTTCCTAGTTGCCCTTCGAGCAAGATGAGTTCACCACCTTGCAGTAACTCCCCCAATCGCATACCAAGTCGCTGTGTCTGGGCCGCGCTGTGACTGATACTGTCGAGGGTTAAGGTCATTTCTCCCTGCGAACGTTTGATCAATAGAACACCCTTCAGGCTGGTTACCTATCCACTATGATAATAGCTGCTATGCCACGCAAAAAGCTGTTGACTTCGAGTTACGATAGCCATCAGAGGTACCAACCATTATAACACTTTTCTACACCAATTAACGTAATTTTGCGCCACAAGTGCGACAATAGAGGGCATTTGGGCGTATGGTAGATCCACAGGTTGGGCAAAGCTGAGGTTGCGCTCCTGCTTTTGCAGTCTGAGGCGCTGAAGGTGACGACGAAGCGGCTGGTGGCGTATAATCAGGAGGCGAGGCAGGAGCAAATTGACTCGCCGGGTAGACCTCGCTCTTAATCTCCTGCAACTGCACTTCACGGTTCTGCACATCATGATCCAGTTCCTGAATGCCCGCACATAAGCGCGAGAGCTGCTGGTCGGACAATTTCCCTTGCTGGTAAAGGTTCATTGCTATCTGTCCAAGTTCGTCGAGTAACTGCTGGCGTTGCTCTAAAAGTTTATCGATTTCGCTCTGTTTACTGCGAACACGCAATTGCTTCTGAGCTTCCCAGCTTGTGCGGCTGACTGCCGCGCTCACCATGCTTTTTGCGGATTCTAAGAAGTCTGCCATGAACTACCTCCTGTTTCAGTATATGCATACACTTCTTTGGTATGCGTATAATTGTTTACTCGTTTATTCTATCCAATATCTGTAACGGCGTGCTGATAGATCCGTATTTCTTCGAGCTTGCCACTGCTGCTGAACTGCACCGCCACCACATCGATTCTCCACGAGCGGTCCGAACAGGCATGAAGATCCAGATAGTAGGATGCCACCTCCAATAGCTTGCTACGTTTAGAGAACGTGAGCGCATCCTCGGGAAGGCCATAGGAGGTGCCTCGCCGGGCCTTCACTTCTACAAAGATGAGATCGTGCTCATCCTCAGCCACGAGGTCAATCTCGCCATGACGACAGCGAAAATTCCGCTCCAGGATGTGATATCCTCTGCTCATGAGCGCTTCTGCCGCAAGTCGTTCACCTGTGCGACCCAGACCTTGACGCGCCGCTTGTTTTGGACTACCTGCGTTGCCCGCTGAACTGGAGGTGCTTTTCTTCAAAAAACTATGCTTTCAAAAGTAAATACGGCGTTTCAGGAAACGAGTTGTAATCTGCTCGTATCTGCGACAAGGATATACCAGAGCGCAGTTGATTACAAGAGGTTCGATGGACTATATAGAAAATACTGCAAAGCGAACACCTATGGATAGCTCAAACAATCCCTCCTTTTCTCTTGTTGACTCTTGTACGATAGTGATGTAATCTATGAATATGCTAGCGATACGCACGATACGCATCCAACTGAAGCCGACACCTGAGCAGGCCTTGCTCTTGCAGCACACAAACATACAAGGTGCATATTTTCGTGATTGTTCAGCCTAAAAACAATTAGGGGGCGATGGTATGTCAGGTCATTCAAAATGGGCACAAATTCGCCGTGCCAAAGGAGTCAACGACGCTAGAAGGGGCCAACTCTTTACGCGACTGGGACGTGAAATTGTGGTAGCTGTACGCGAAGGCGGTAGTGGCGACCCAAATGCAAACTTCCGGCTGCGTATGGCTGTACAACATGCTCGTGATGCCAACATGCCGATGGAGAACATCGAGCGTACTATCAAGCGTGCACAAGGAAGCTCAGAAGGGGCGACACTTGAAGAGATTACCTACGAGGGATACGGACCGAGTGGCACCGCAATGTTGGTGCAGGCCTTGACGGAGAACCGAAACCGTACCGTTGCCGAAGTGCGCAACGCCTTTAATCGCAATGGCGGAAACCTGGGTGAAAACGGCTGCGTTGATTGGCTCTTCGAGTCAAAAGGCATCATCGAGGTGGAACTGAAAGGTCACGATCCAGATGAACTCACCCTGGAGGCCATCGACCTGGGTGCAGATGATGTTGATCCGGTAGACCCTGGCGACGAGGTTCTCACTATTTATACCGATCCCTCTGACCTTGAAAAAATTCGCCAGGCATTGGAGTCAAAAAAGTATAAGGTGGTGAAAGCGGAGAGTACTCTACTGCCAAAGACCAGGATCGAGATAAACGATGAAAAGGTGTCACACCAGGTAATGCGCCTGGTAGAGAAGCTCGAAGACCTGGATGATGTGCAGAACGTGTATACAAATGCCGACTTCCCGGAGGCCTTTGCAGCTTCTTACGAGGGTTGAGCGATGGGCACTCCAGCCGACCCATCGTTCACGTCTACTTCACCCCGCGTTGCCCTGGGCATAGATCCTGGCACGGCTATTGTCGGTTATGCCATAGTGGAGGCGCGGGGAAGCGAGTTGAATATAGTTACCTGCGATGTGATTACAACACCCGCAGGTATGCCGATGCCCCAACGCCTGCAACACATTTATCAATGTTTGAGCGAGATTATTTCCACGTATTGTCCAAACGAAGCGGCAATGGAAGAACTCTTCTTCGCCAAAAATGCGCGCACAGCCTTAACAGTAGGACAGGCGCGTGGGGTGGCAATGCTGGCATTGGCAAATGGAGGACTTGCAGTTGCTGAGTACACGCCTAAGCAGGTCAAGCAGGCCGTTACTGGCTATGGTGGGGCCAATAAAGAGCAGGTGGGAGAGATGGTACGCATTCTTCTTCATCTCAAAACAATTCCTCGTCCTGATGACGCCGCAGATGCAGCGGCAGTGGCTATCTGCCATTTGCATACCGCCTCGTATCTCACTCGCACCCAAATTTCCTAAAGATGATGCGAATATTCGTACCACATGTTACTATATGAAAATCTCTACATCATGAAGTAAAGCAGGTTACCATGATTGCCAGCATTCAGGGCGTTCTGGAAGCACGCCGTGCAGGTTACGCCATTATACGTACCGGTGGCTTTGGTCTTCGTGTCTTCGCTCCCACCACTACGTTGAGCCGGCTGGGAGATGTCGGCTCGGAGGTGTCCCTCTACACGCATTTTTATGTGCGTGAGGATGGCATGGCCCTTTATGGTTTCTCCAGCGAAGAAGACCGGGACGCTTTTGAGCAACTGATCGGTATCAGCGGGGTTGGTCCAAAGATAGCGTTAGCGTTGTTATCGATGATGGACGCGCAAACTTTTTATAAAGCGATTGCCGATGAAGATCAACAACGTTTAGCGCTGACTCCAGGGGTTGGCAAGAAGCTCGCAGCCAAGTTAGTACTTGAACTGAAAGGAAAACTGCCATCGTTGGTGGCTCTGGGAGGTACTGGAGTGCTCTCGCCATCCGGTAAGATGCAGTCAGAGGTACTGGAAGCATTAATGGGATTGGGGTTTTCCACGGCGGAAGCGCAGGCAGCGTTAAGCAAGATTCCACAAGATCAACCTATGACGCTAGAAGAGCAGATTACCTTTGCGTTACGCTCGTTTGCGCGTGAACCTTAGGGGGCGTGGTTTCCCCAACCCGGAGGAGAAACCTTGTGCCAGGTGAGCAATCAATTCAACCCACCTGGAGGAAAATCTGCCATCACCGTTCTCTCGAGAGCATGCGTTCCGCTTCGATATAGGTCGGGCCAGCCTCGACGAAACCCAGCCTGTGATAGAGGTTTACGGCAGGAATACCAAGTGTTACGTAGAGAATAACTGTTGGATGGCCAAGTTCATGTAAACGCTGCATGGCTTTTACTGCTAATAATTGACCGAGGCCGACATGACGGAACAAGGGGGCGACAACCATATGCCGAATACGTGGCACATTTCGCTCCAGATGCACCAAGATCGCTCCTGCCAGATGAAAGCGATCGAGGGCATGTTCAGCGACAAAGCAACTATCAGGCAGAAACGGACCAAAATGTCCCTCCTGAATGGCACGAACTTCAGCGCGCCAGCCTCCCAGGTCTGGATGCAGTTCATCAGGCCCACCAGCGTAAGCACGTTGCAGTAACGCGCCTACCTGTTCGCTATCGTCATCCTTGATTGGCCGGACATGCAAAGAGTTTGGTAATGAAATCTGCGGTACCGAAATGTTTGTTGATGCTACCATGCCTGTACGACGGCGCAATTCCTGAAAGCCTGCTGCTGCAAATGAGGCGATATAGGCAGCCGGGTAGGTTGCTTTGAGGTGACGAACATTAAGCGCCGCGGCTCTCAGCAATGCCTCGGTCACTACCGGGGCTGCTACGCCGCCACCACCCTCAGGCAAGAGCACCAATCCATCTAACTCGGCAGTGTCGCCTCGCGCGTAGAAGCGTAAGCGGCCAACGGGAGTGTCGTCCCGCCAGAGCAGGTAACGTTGTGCTTGTTGTCCTTGATCCTCGTCGTTGTAGCGGCCAATTTGCGAATCTTCGCTCTCTAAAGGCATCTGGTCGCCGCTCCGTCGAGTGACCGAAACCCATACCGCTGCATCTTCGGGCCGGGCCTGTTTCCATTCTACGGTGCTGTGCATGGCCTCGGGATCGAACATTGGCATGTCTCCTCGTTCAGTTGCGCTGTTTCATTTCAATACAGTTCTCAAATGGCTCATCGCGCTTAAGCCTGTTACTCACAGTATAGTTCCTGATCCAGAGGGTTGTCCAGATCAATTTGTTTTCAGCCCATCGTTGACAAAAATGAAAGGCTATGTCATGCTACGGAACGAGAATTTCTCTAGAAACGGGTAAAGGAAGGTATGGAATTACTGGTCGCAACGTTGGCGCACTTGGCGGTAGGCAAAGACGATGATGGTCCAGCACGCCTGCGTTTCATCGCGGAGACAGTGCGCAATGCGCCCGGGTTAGTGAATGCGCGGTTTTACCACAGCAGGGAACCCGAATCGTACTATTTCATACTTGCCACCTGGGAAGATGAAGATACCTGGTACAAGGCGCAGGATCGGTATAGTCCAGAAAACCTGCTAAGAGGATCGACAGGTGAGCTACTGACGGCACCTCCCGAGCAATGGTTGATGCACTACCTCTGGGGCTATAGTCGCCCTTCGGCCCAACCTGTGATTGCGGCGGCACATGTAGTCACCGTCCGGCAGAACCAGGCCGACCGCGTAGAACGAAGTTGGATAGAGGGACTACGAAGGCAAGCAACACAACCAACGCTGGCTTTTGCGTTTCTGGCACGAGATAGAAATGAGGATAGCGTATTGATCCACGATCCTTCAACATTGAACAATAAACATGCTACAACGGGTTCAGCTAACATCCACAGTTCAAACTTCCTGAATTTGCTGAGTTGGCCGGGTGAGACGCACCGCAAGGATTTCTACGCTGACGAAAACTATAAAGCGATCAGCGGTTTTCTTAGTAGCATGGGCGTTGTGCGGGTACTTGCACTTGATCCCTTGTAGGCTATGCAGCATACCATAGGTGAGCTTAATCGGACGAGGTCTCAGCTATGGGCCTGGCATAATATTTATGTAGTTCATTCAGCAAGAGTTGCCGGTCTGCCCACATCGAGCTGGTAAACGTGTGATATTCACCATCACAGAGTGGCGCTGTGATGGCGCACTTGCGGTGAGGAGCGAGCCTGAAGCGGATAGTATTCCCCTTAACTTCAACCCAGATATGACGGCGAGTGCTACTTGTACCCCATTTGAGCAGAATCATAGAGTCGTACTCGTAAAAACTGCCTCTACCTTTGAGTGCGTTTTTGTTGAGTGTTTTGAGCATTTCCGCAAGGCCGCTTTCCTGCAAGACCCGCTTTGCATTCTCGCGCACGGCCAAACGCTGCGCTTCATCTGCTTCGTTGCTCAGGATGCTTGCTAAGTGTTTTTCTTCCTGGTTCGTCACATTCACCACCTTCGAAGAATGCCAGGGTTTTTACTATACTTTTTGTTCATATTCTTCGAGGAAAGGCTCCTCGGTCATACCGAATAGAGTATAGCGATGGGCATGGTCCTGTGCAATCTGAGCAAGAGTAGGAGGGATGGAGGGAGACGATACGTAGCGTGATGGAGAATAAGCAGAGGTAACGTAGCCAGCCGTTACCCGCCGAAGCGGCATGTGATACACATTATCGGTGGATTGCTTGGCATGGTTCTTCGCTTCAGCCGCTACATAACTTACTTCCTGCACACTGCGCAGTTGCCATAGCTGGTTATTAACCACACCGATTGAGAGGGATATCAGAGGGAACTGGTAGGATCGTCCCTTACGGTCAACACCGCTAATCGAACCACGTCTGACGTCCTCTGGACGATAAAGGGCGGCACTCTCCTCCTTATAATGGTCGCAAATATACCTGCAAAGAGTATGTGCCCGTTCAGGTGTGGTAACTACTACAAAATCATCCCCACCAACATGACCGACAAAGTCATCTGGGTTGCCACACTGACGTACGACACGTTGACAGATTCTTCCCACCAGACGAATCATGTCGTTGCCTCTCAGGAATCCATAGACATCATTAAAAGCCTTGAAGTTGTCGAGATCGAGGTAGAGCATACTCCATGGTTCCATGCTGTTCAGCTTATACTTGATGGCTAACTCAACTTGACAGCCACCTGGCAGGCCAATAAGGGGGGAGAGAAAGTTTTGTTGTACTCGACTGAGCTGCACACGAACACGAGCAAGCAACTCATCAGTATGAAAAGGCTTGGTAACATAGTCATCTACACCGACTTCAAAGGCACTAACTTTATCCTTCGGTTCTCCAAGGGAACTGAGGACGATGATGGGAATATGTATGGTCTTGGGGTAAGTATGTAAACGTCGAACTACTTCGTAGCCATCAATTCCAGGCAACATGAGATCTAAGATAATGAGCTGCGGTGTTTCGCAGAGCGCAAACTGGACGGCATCTTCGCCGTTGAGGACAGTTACAGCATTATAACCCTCAATCTGTAATGTTTCCTTCAATAACCTGGCAATTAATTGTTCATCCTCAACGACTAAAATATCGACCATAAACGCTCCTGCCTCTACTGTTGTAGAACTAACTCTAACTTCCCTACTACAAACCTCACCCAGGCTGCACGTAAATCCCGAAAACGACGCTTACCAGTAGCACAGTACATTTAATACCAAAGCATCAGGGACAATCCCTGCATGCAGTAAGAATCGGTGTGTGCCTTGCATAGGCTTCAGCATATAGGCTAGGCTAACCCCTCAACTCACTAAGCATTCCTGGCCGGTGGAGTTTCCTGATTTTTGTATGATTCTGTCAGTTAGAAGCTCAGCGATGTCCATCCCCCGAAAGGATATCGCGCAAGCAGAAGCCGCTCTGAGAGGTTTTCCGAAAATAGCAAGACAGCAGGCACAAAACCAGCTCTTACATGTATTGTAAGATAACACCTTAACTACCTCTCATAGCAACAAAGTAACCAAGATGAGCCACTGAAAATAGCAATCCAGTTTTTGATTGAGTTGCACTACATAACCGTCATACGTAAAAATACCTAAGTTCAACTCGTCTACTATTCAGTATAACATCTACAGACACATATGCAAAGGGTTTATAGATGTATATGCCGACATATTGCAAATTTCTGAGGTTCCATAAACTATAACGTGTAAAGCACAAAGATATAACTGCCTATGCCAAAGGTCTCCTCAAAACTCTCAACTAGTTGACGTAACGAGCCGGCTGCGATAAGATTGCATGGGTGGAGTATAACTCGGGCACATAGAATGTAGGGGGAACATGACCTCATCATCGGCGACTGCTGAACGACCTATCACTTTTTCAAGTCGTGGGCAACCTTCATTGCCTTTAGAGGGAATGCTTCACGTTCCAACTGAGGTAGAGCTTGCTCCCATTATTATTCTGTGTCACCCTCAACCAGCCAGTAGTGATATGAACGATACCTTGAATGTCGCGCTTGCTCGTAGGTTAGCTGAAACAGGAATGCTAGCGCTACGGTTTAATTTCCGAGGAGTGGGAAGAAGCCAGGGCCAACAGACTGATGGACGCCTGGAACCACTTGATCTTGCGGGCGCTATCGACTGCGCACTGGCACAGCCTGGAGGAAATCCGGGCAAAATCTGTGTGATTGGTCATGGCTTCGGAGCTTATATCGCCTTTCTTTACGCTCCCTTTGATGCGCGTATACGCACGGTAGTAAGTATAAGTCTGCCACTTTTCCGCGCAGCAAGTGGATTCCCGAAACCCTTTGAACGCCCCAAACTATTTGTCACAGGTGAATTCGATGAAATTTGTCCGCTGTACAAGCTCGAGCCGTTTGTTGAGCAGCTCAAAGGCCCTAAGGGAATTAAAGTGATTATTGGCGCTCGTCACCTGATGCGCGGATATGAAGAGGCCGCTGTTACCACCATTTTGAAATTTGTCAAGAATTGGGCGGAGATGCCAGGAGTATAATAGGGAAGTTATGAATCCAAGTAATCCATTGATTGTTCAGAGCGATCGCACCATTTTGCTAGAAGTTGATCACCCACAGCATGCCGAGGCGAGAGATGCAGTCGCCCAGTTTGCAGAACTGGAAAAATCACCAGAGCATATCCACACCTATCGCCTTTCACCACTCTCGCTCTGGAACGCAGCCGCAGGCGGTATGAGTTCGCAAATGATCATCGAGCTGCTGACGCGCTATAGCAAATATGATATCCCTGCGAATATCATCTTTGAAATTCGTGAATACATAAGTCGCTACGGACGCATTAAGCTGATACGCGATGGAGATGCGCTCCTGCTTACTTCTAGCGACTCGGCTCTCATTGCTGAGATCATACACCACAAACGCACACAACCTTTTTTGCTGCGTCAATTGGATAGCCATACGCTTCAAGTCAATGCAGCACGCCGGGGACACATTAAACAAGCGTTGATCCATATTGGATTTCCTGCCGAGGATTTAGCCGGCTATACCGACGGATCTCCACTGCCGATAAAGCTGCGGTCAGTCACAGCCGAGGGCAAGATGTTCGAGCCACGTGCTTACCAGTATGGCGCCTCGGCTGCCTTCTATGCTGGAGGAGCGCCTAGTGGAGGGAGCGGAGTCGTCGTGCTACCATGTGGGGCAGGGAAAACGATTGTTGGCTTAGTGACCATGGCCGATATTCAACGCGCCACATTGATTCTTTCGCCCAATACGATCGCTGTGAGGCAATGGATACAAGAAATTATCGATAAGACGGATATCCCTCCAGAGATGATAGGTGAGTATACGGGAGATCGTAAAGAAATTTGTCCGATTACAGTCAGCACCTACCAGATACTCACATACCGGCGTCCTAATACCAAAGAGCAGGCGCGTAGAGATGGACATGAGGCAGGTGAAGAGGATTTTCCACATTTCTCGCTTTTCACCAGCTATGATTGGGGGCTGATTATCTATGACGAAGTACATTTATTGCCTGCGCCAGTTTTCCGTATTACTGCGGAGATTCAAGCACGCCGCCGTCTGGGCCTGACCGCAACACTGGTACGAGAAGATGGGCGGGAAGCCGATGTATTCAGTTTGATTGGTCCTAAAAAATATGATGTGCCCTGGCGCGAGTTAGAGCGTCAGGGTTGGATAGCTACCGCAGAATGTCACGAAATACGAGTGGGCATGACTGAGGACGAACAAATGAATTATGCCGTTGCGGATGAACGAGAGAAATATAGAATTGCGGCCGAGAGTCCTGAAAAGCTCAATGTGACGCGCTTTCTTGCTGCGCGTCATCGAGATGACCAGGTCTTAATTATTGGTCAGTATATCGATCAGCTCAAAGTGCTTGCTGAAGAACTTGAAGCCCCTTTACTGACGGGTCGAATGTCGAACAAACAGCGAGAAAAGCTGTACGACCAGTTTCGTCGGGGGGAAATCAAGCGTATGGTTGTGAGCAAGGTGGCAAATTTCGCCATTGACCTACCAGATGCGAATGTTGCCATTCAAGTATCGGGTACATTCGGTTCACGCCAGGAGGAAGCGCAGCGCTTAGGGCGAATTTTGCGCCCCAAGCTAGATGGTGGGCTTGCGTATTTCTACTCGATTGTGACCCGCGACACACGTGACCAGGAGTTCTCAGCCAATCGCCAATTGTTTCTTACAGAGCAAGGATACAGGTATGTGATAGAGGATGCAGAGGAAATGCTGGCATCATCTACTACGAAAGCCGGGTAAGTATCACGTCGAGATATTGCCAGGCTCGTCGCTAACCTGGATTCGTTCCTCCTGCGCTACACCCTGATCTGCTGTCATATCCAGCACTTCCCAGCGTGAGAAGTCTCCCTCGCGCCAGAAGTGGAGGTTGAACGAACAGTGACCGACGCGTAGTTGCTGCAATTGTAATTCCGGCAGCCAATCGGGGAGCGTGGGATTCACGTGGAGTTGCCTGTGGGGAGCATCGGCACGTAACCCGAGCATAGTTTGTATCATGTGAAAAACGCAGCCAGAGGCCCAGGCTTGTGGAATGTTCGCTCCGGGGGGATACAGAGCAGGAAAATCTGCCTTGCTCTTCCGTTTCAAACCTGCGAAGATCTCCGGCAGGCGATATGCCTCGAAACGCCGTGCTGAGTCGAATATCCCGCGGATGACCTGATTGGCTTCAGCAGCCAGACCATAGCGTTTGAATCCAGCGGCGATTATGCCGTTGTCGTGCGGCCAGACTGACCCTAGATGATACGAGAATGGGTTATAGGCAGGATTCTTGCCGGAAAGCGTACGTATTCCCCAGCCACTCCACATATCTTCTTGCAACAGCCGCCTGGCAGTGCATTCAGCCTTATCCTGGTCCGCAATGCCATTCCATAGGCAGTGTCCTGCATTCGACGCGATGGTGGTGATAAGCTTTTTCTGGGGATCAAGTCCGTAGGCAAAACAGCCTTCCTCTTCCATCCAGAACGTCGAGTTAAAATTGCGCTTCAATGCTTCAGCTTGTTGTAATAAGCTGGAAGCTCTTGCCTCATCACCGAGCACTTGAAAGACTTCAGCCATACGGATTTTTGCATCGTAGACATAGCCTTGCAGCTCACAGAGGCCTTTGGGCTGCTTTACCTGGCTGCCATCGGCATAGACGACCGAGTCTCCCGCATCCTTCCAGCCGACGTTCTCATAGCCGAGTGACGAGAATGTTTTGTATTCCTGGAACCCGTCTCCATCCAGATCGCCATATTGATCAATCCACTCCAAACAGGCTTCAGCAACCTGGCGATGTTGCTTGAGTAGATTGACATCACCAGTCCAGCGATACGTTTCAGAGAGCGCCAGCAGGTAGAGGATAGTTGCATCAGCCGTACCGTAGTAGGGGGTGTGAGGAATGGCGTGGAAATGTGCCAGTTCGCCAAAACGCATTTCGTGCAGGATCTTGCCGGGTTGCGCATCGCGATAATCATCGCGCTCGGTCGCTTGATACTCAGCCAGTCGTTTCAATGCCCCACACGCAAATCCTGTTGAAACGCTCATATTCTGGAGAGAGACAATCAGACTATCGCGACCAAAGAGTGTGACAAACCAGGGAACGCCTGCTGCAGGCACCCATGCTTCCTCTGATACGTCCAGGTCATAGATCCGTAGTGCACCCATATCCTCGATCGCCTGTCGATACATACGGTAGACATGATCATTAGGTGTCAGCAGTTTAGGACTGCTGCTGAGCCAGCGCACCTGGAGTTCGTCAAGTTCATTTAATGGCTCTGCCTGCTGTTCAGGAGTCCGGTGACCAGTAAGATGCTTTCTGATATGGTGCCCGTGTTCCAGGATCAATTCACCACACGCATGCCACTCTTGTCCCGGCTCCAATTCAATCTCGAAAAAGATACGCCCATTGGCGTAGCTCACGGGTACTTCGGTGTTCATGACAGCATAGACAACGGCGCGGTGAAAATCTTTGTGATCGTAGGAAGTACACAACGTTCGCTCTTGCCTCTGCCATTCGGTGTGCAATCTACCGCGTTGGACGAAACGTTTTGATTTCACCTCGAAGATATCGGCAAAATCCGCATGAAGTTCCAATTGCATAGTGACGTGAATCTTCTTGCCAGTGTAGTTGATAATGTAAAAGTCCTCGTGGATGCCCTTCTCAACTGAACGTTCGATTGTCAATCCGATCGTATTTGCCTCTATCTCACCATGCTCTGTACTGATTTTGGGATTGGTGAGATAGAAGCGTGCAGTATAAAAGCTAAGCTGGCTCGAATTGACCAGTACCCAGGGTTCACGGTTAATGAAAAGATGGTAGGAGCTGATGAAGCGAGTGTCGATCGCATAGACACCCGAGTCGCTCTGTGAATTAATCTCTCCACGTTCATCGGTGACCATGAAGGTGCGCCCCTGGCTGATGGTAATGCCAGGTGATCCTACTTTAATTTCAATGGGCATACGTTCCTCCTTGCTGCCTCTTTTTTACAAGGCACTGTATCACATAGCATTATACACAGAGACAAATAAATAGCCAATGCATTACGCAATTTAAACCCGTGGTACACTACCAGGAAGAGGAGAGCAAGAATCAACAAAACCAGGAGGAGGATGAATGACCCGCAAACACTACGATATGACCATCATTGGTGGCGGATCGGGTGGATTGACTGCCGCGCGTATAGCAGCTTCGCTCGGCGCGAACGTCTTACTCATCGATAAGGAAAGCCTGGGAGGAGATTGTCTGAAGTATGGCTGTATACCAAGCAAGAGCTTGATCCATGTGGCTAAAGTAGTACACCAGGCCAAAAACGCAGCACAGCTAGGACTGATGCCTGCCAATCTGGATGTTGATATGGCAACAATCACCGGCTATATACAGGGCGTTATTGGACGGGTAGCCGAAGGTGAAAAAGTCTATACAGAGGGCGTCACTGTCAAATTCGGAAAGGTCTCTTTCAACTCTGCCACTGAACTCACGTTGAATGGAGAGCCTTTTACAAGCCGCAATACGTTGATTGCCACCGGTTCGAGACCACTCGTTCCCAGAATAGAGGGCCTGAAAGAGACCGGGTACCTGACAAATGAAGATGTATTTAACCTGGTGCATTTACCATCCTCCCTTGTAATCGCTGGTGGTGGTCCTATTGGCGTAGAATTAGGACAATCATTCCAACGCCTGGGTGTAAACGTGACCATCATTGAGGGCATGCACCGCATACTACCGGGAGAAGACCCAGAGGTATCAGCTACTCTGCGTGAAGTATTCCTGTCTGAAGGCATTAGTATCGAGACCAATAGTATGTTCGTCAACGCTAGACGCGATGGGAACAAAAAAGTGGTGACAGCGAAGCAGAGTGAACGGCTCTTGACTTTCGAGGCTGATGAGATCCTGCTCACCCTGGGCCGCCGACCCAATATCGAGGGATTGAACCTGGAAGCTGCTGGCGTCACGTATGATAACAAAGGCATCAAGGTGGATGAACATCTTCAGACGTCCGCACCCAATATTCTAGCGATCGGAGATGTCACCGGCGGCTATCTCTTTACACATGTAGCAGCATATCAAGCGGGAGTCGCGGTACGCAATGCTCTGGTACCTATTGGAAAGAAGAAAGTAGATTATCGTGTTGTGCCCTGGTGTACATTCACCGATCCAGAGGCGGCTCGTGTAGGTCTGACGCCTGATGAGGCAGGGAAACAGTACAAGCACATACGTGTGGTGAATTTTCCCTGGGCTGATATCGACCGCGCGCAGGCTGAAAGCGAAACAACAGGCTTTATCAAATTCGTACTAGCAGGCAAGAAGGAAGAGATCGTGGGGGCGCACATGATCGGTGCACACGCAGGCGAATTGCTTGGCGAGATGGCGCTTGCTATGCAGCACCATCTTACGCTTCACGATATCCTCGCTACTATTCACGCCTATCCGACGATGAACACAGGCATCCAGCAGACAGCATTCGAGGCCTACTTACAGAGTGCAGGCATAATGAGCAATCGTAAAATTGTACAAGCTTTCCTTCGTTTGAGAAAATAGAGAATACTCAACCGAAATCGTTATTCCTCAACCACTTTTCCACCATTTCATACCAACTTTGGACTGGATAGAAGGGTTTCTATCGTTTAGTATAGTGTCTGGTTTATGAGCTTCTCCTATAAAGCTTCTCTAGTATTTAAGCTACGAGTTAAGAGGCACTCTTGTGGAAAACTTGGCAAAAGCGAACCAATCCTCTTCATCTGCTCAACCCTCCTCAGAACTCTCTGCAACTCTTATCCAGTCCACGGACCTGCCCACGATTGGTGCAAGTGAGAAAACTCCCATGCCAACGTCTGTCACGCATACACAGGTTTCGGCAAAAGCAACCTGGATGAAATGGTTTGCAGCCCTCAAAGCCATCTCACTACTCTATCTCGCCATCCATCTGACATTTTTGTTCATTACCTGTTTTGCATTCCTGTTTCTTTACCAAGACTTCTCTACGCAATCTGCAAGCTTCTCGAGGTTATGGCTGTTGTGGCTGCATTGGGATACGATCAACTTCAGGGCAATAGCCGTGCATGGTTATACCGTCTCATGGCTAACCGCTTTTTTTCCCCTGTATCCTTTGCTTGAACGAGGGCTAACGTATCTTACCCATGACACGCTCATTGCTGGCCTGATCATCTCAAACCTCTGTGGCCTGGGCATGCTCATGGTACTCTATCGACTCGTCTGTGAAGACTTTAATGCTGAGTATGCATGCCGTACGGTGCTCTATCTTTCCGTCTTTCCTACCGCCTTCTTCTTTGCCGCTGCCTATAGTGAATCGCTCTTTCTTTTGCTAGCCCTGCTCAGCTTTTACCACGTGCGCCGTAGTCATTGGTGGTTAGCTGGCCTCTTCGGTTTGCTTGCAGCTCTCACACGCGTATCTGGACTCTTACTGCTCTTGCCTTTCTGTTATGATTATGCGCGGCAGCACGATTTCAAACTGAGAGAAATACGTTTTGATATCCTCAGTGGCGGATGCATTGTTGCTGGTATTGCGCTCTTTGCTCTCTATTGCTCTGTGCTCTTCCACGACCCGCTGGCTTTCTCTCACGCAGAAGCTCTCTGGAACCGCAAGTTGAGTGTACCTGGATATGCCATGCTTCGTTCAGTCAAAGCTATGATGGCCAGTCAAGGGATCTTGAGCTTCCAGTTTCTCCGAAATATCTTGGACCTGATGCCAGACCTGTTTGTGTGTGTGCTGGTCATACTTTGCTTTGTCGGGCCATGGAAAATCCCCAGAAATCTCTGGGCCTATGCACTATTTGCTGCTATATTTTTCCTTTTTCCGCAACTCTTCCCATTTGGAGGACTCTACCCCTTGGAGTCGATCCCTCGCTACTTGCTTGCAGTATTTCCGGTCTTCATCGTACTGGCCGCAATGGGCAAAAATCGAACACTCGAAATCACCTACTTGCTGATCTCAGGCTCGTTACTCTTTCTGTTGCTTACTCAGTTCCTGACAGGGCATTGGATCACTTGATTCACTCGGGTGTCTGGATTCGTTGACCGATCCCTTGTCCGCTCGCACGCCTGCAAAGAATTCATACACCCGCTTGTATACGGGGTATGATTTCCTTGACATCCCAACACATGAATGATACGCTTTTAACACAAAAGTGCGAGCAGAATGAAAACGCTGTAAAGAGGGTAGCATGTCAAAGCACAAAGACCAGAAAGATAGCTACATTGATGTAACGAGCCAGGATTTTGCTGAGCAAGTGCTGAATGCACCACAGATGGTGGTCGTTGATTTTTCATCAGAGCGCAGTAGCTCCTGTCAGATTTTTAATCCAGAGTTTGCGGCGGTCAGCGAGGAATACCAGGGGCGCGTTACGTTCGCCAAACTGGATGTTGATACGAATGAGACACTTACTAACCAGTGGAATGTCGACGGTATTCCCACTCTGATCTTTTTCAAGAATGGGCAGGAAATCAATCGTATCAAGGGCATCGTGATGCGCGACAAGCTGCGCCGGCAGATCGAAGGCGCCTTGTTAGCAACCTGATCAATCAGCAATTCGTGGGACTCATTGTTTCCAAGGGCCCGATGTATCGCATAGTATGCAGCGCAACGCGCGAAGGGGTACATCGGGCCATTGCATCATCAATGTTGAGATGAACTAATAGGAGGGGTTCGTGCAGTCTTTACATCCTATTCGACTGGCGGCATCGTTGCATGAGACGATCTGGGGAGGACGCCGGTTAGAGCGTGATGGTTGGAAGCAGCTTCCACCTGGCGACATTACCATAGGCGAGTCATGGGAAACTGAGATAACTACTGTGGCTCAGAATGAGCCATACGCTGGCAGAACACTTGGATCACTGGTTGAAGAACTTGGCCCCAGGTTGCTTGGAGAGCAGGTTATGGCCATCTTTGGTCGCCGCTTTCCCCTGCTAGCAAAATTCCTCGATGCGCATGCCAAATTATCGGTGCAGGTACACCCGGATGATACCTATGCGCGTTTGCATGAGCAGGGCAAATTAGGCAAAACAGAATTTTGGTATATCCTTGACGCTGCTCCCGGCGCTTCCATTATACATGGTTTTAAAGCTTCCACTTCACGAAGAGAAGTACAGCAAGCCATCCAGGATACTACCCTCGAGAAGCTGCTGAATGAAGTCAGCGTTTCTGCAGGAGATATCATCTTTGTTCCAGCAGGAACCGTCCACGCGATTTGCGGGGGCATATTGCTCTATGAACTCCAGGAATATTCAGACTTAACCTACCGCCTGTACGACTATGGCCGCCTTACAGCCTCAGGAACTCCTCGTGAATTACACATCGAACGTTCGCTGGATGTCACACACTACGACCGTTCGCCTCGAGTCAAGATGCAGCCTCTGCTTCTCCCCGGCGGAGAAGGTTTTCAAGATCGATGTCTGGCAGCCTGTCAATATTTCGTGACACGTGAGCTAGTTCTTCAGCAGAGCAGTGTATTCCATGACTATATGAATGAAGAGGCGGCGGGGAGTTGTATTATCCTTTCGTCATTGGGAGCCGAGGGAATGGTGCGCTATGGCGATGCTTTTGAATCTAGAGAGAAGCTTGTTAAAGGCCTGACAATGGTTTTACCAGCGGAGCTAGGGGACTACTGCATCGAGGGAGATGGTGTTTTGTTGTATTCCTATGTTCCTGGACCTGACGATGAGATTAGACGATTGTGGGAAACGATGAATGGGAGTGATTGACAAGGCAAGGTGTGACAGCAAGCAAGAGCCACCTGCGCGGTTCTTGTTACTCCTGCCTACGTTTTCTGCGTTCTTCTTCCAGATCAGTCACGGTACCCTCAACAACCCGACCATTTATATCCTGTTCTGTGGAATTATCGAAAGGGGAGCGTGGAGGGTAGCCTTTCTGCATGCGATTTACTTCAACAAAGACTCTTGAGACACCTGTACTGAAATTAAACAGAAGTAAGAGCAGTGCGAGCCCGGCCCATACGAAGAGGCCAACCAGTAAGGTGCCAAAGAAACCGACGAGGCCGTTTACGATGCTTTCATAGATGACTGCGGCAAGGATTGGGATATAAAAGAAGCGCACCAACACCTTTAGAAGCCAATGCATAAACCAAAACACGGCTTTTACTGGATCAGAAGGCATATTCCAAGGTGGTAACAGCTCGCGTTTTGGTCTCAAGTGTCTCACAAAGTCTCCTTTGAGTTCCCTTAAGAAAGGGGATTATGCTCAGGTCCCACCAGGCATTCATATACTTATATACATATTGTAGCAGTCTTGTGTTGCATCCGCTAGGGTATTTCACATCTTATGAAGTTGCAAGAGTAATGCCAGGAGCGCCTTTTGTAGATTGAAGGAACAATGGCCGCGTCCTTTGATCTCTGATATTTTCAAGGTGAAAAGGCCCAAAAGATACGTTAAGCGGCATAGTGGTATAGGATATTGCGAATATGGTCACTGATGGGGATACGTAAGCACTCCGAGGAAGTGGGAAAGTCACAATGAGTTGATCTCCTGCTCGCATCGACGTAGAGACACATTGGCTAGAAACGCTTAATCCGTGGTTGACATCGTCACTAAGCAGCACGTTCAGCATATACGTGAAAGTGGTGCGATAGTCAGGTACAGCAGCACGCAGAAAGCTCCAACGCGTCGCGAGCCATATCGAGTTATTAAACCTGAGTTGATGAGACTGATTGTCGAGCAGTTGTAAATTATTCACAAAAGCTTCATGAGATGAGAGCAACTTTGAGCCGGCTATAGGCTGAACCATATAGAGTTGAAAGGGCGCTCCCCCAAGGCGCTCTGGTTGGTCAATCAATGTGGCTATAGCGAACTGACTTAGCAAAATATTGGTCAATTTGTCGTACGGTCCTATGAGCAGTACAGCAGGACCATCAGCAGCATTCGGTAAAACAAGACAACGTGAAGCATCAAAGAGCGTTGTAGGTGTCCGCATCTGTTCTGCAAGAAAGCGAAGTGAGGTTTGCGTAAACTGGTCTGTCGTGATGTAGACATGGTTGAAATGGTGATGTTCGGCTAGCTGGTCAGCTTCGTTCAGCGCATCCTCAAAAGAATTAAGCGTGTTATAACTGTAACCATGCAGGTTGTTACCACTGGCTTCGTCCACAAGCGCGGCCATACTACCTAGTAGTTGTGCAACGATTATAAGACTTGTAAAAGCATATACACCACAGCGTAGGATATTCCACATCCGCCCCTGTTGTTGCAGCCAACGCACTAGTGTGGAGAGAAAAAGCCCGATGATGATAAATGGACCCGGCATGACCATGAGAAAGTAGTATGGGAACACGGGCACAGAGTGACGTGAAAGAATCAGGATAGGCACAATTTGCCATGTCAGTAGTAACAGGTAGCCACATCGCTGTGGAGTGGCGCGCCACTCCACCCAAAGGGTACGAAGTTTTTGTAATGCTCTCCAAACGGGGCGACGCGAGCGTCCACCCCCCTCGACTACCCCACTCCCGCCTTTACGCAGGTGTGGGAGTTGGATTACTCCCATGATGGTCGTCGCAAATCCGCATGTAATCAGGATTACCATGAAAGGGCGTAACCATTCGAGGAGGGGAATAAGTTTATACTCGAGCGTGTGTGCATCGGTTGGAATGGTGTCGTAGGGATTGAGAAAAAGTCTATAATAGTTAAGCGCGTGAATGTCAATGTGAGCAGGCAATGTTGATAGTTGAAGGAGGGTGTTCAGATCGGCAAATTTTGTATAGAACTCCCACAGCAGGTAAGTAGAGAAGATAAGCAAGAGAGAGGCAAGCCCAAGGGCGAGATCGCGCAAGCGCACTGTTCCAGGAGCAAGTAAAAGCGCCGCGAGAAACGGCACAGACAAAATAATTGTAGTCTCGTGCAACTGAACGAGTATACCCAGCAGAACCAGGGCGGGAAAAAGCCAGCCCTTTCGACGATCGACAACACCCCAGAAAAGGGCAAAAATAAAAAGTACCACAAATGGTGCGACCAGGTTTTGTTGCCAGATGAATCGACTAAAATGCAGCGGTTTTGCGGCTGTAGCATAGAGCAGCGATGCGATGATGGCCGCAAGTCTTCCATAATAGCGGCGCACAAATATATAGGTAAGTAGAACTGCTATGACATTAAAGAACCCTACAAAAATAGCTCCCCACAGCGGATTGGCACTAACGGCCGCCGGGAGCATGAGTAGGTAGATCACAGCAGGAGGGTTGACTATACGAATGGAGGCTATATTGCTTGTGGCCGGTACAAGTCCATGATATATGGCATCATGGGCCATACGGAAAATCATCGCCTGATCTGCATCAAACTCGGTAGTATTGATCTGATAAAAACGCAAGAAAGCAGCTATAAGTAGAATAGGATAGATTTCCCAGGATATTCGTAAGTTTCTGAAAGCATGCAATGAATTGCGCCCCTACAAGGAAGTTTCGTTTGCTATAGCTCTTCTTACCGCCTCTATACTTGCTGCTATTGCACTACCTTGTTTAAGTTGAGGGATACCTGTCTGGCTATCCTTGAGTACATTCCCTGTCAAAATACCGACAACACGCTCATCGCGTTTGATGATGCCACGCTCTACAAGCTTGCGAGCGCCTGCTAAGGTCGCGGCAGAAGCAGGTTCGCAACCAATACCAGAGCGGTCAATGACTGTTTTGGCGGCCAGAATTTCTTCGTCGGTAACTTCTTCAACAACCCCATTGCTCTCTTTAATGACCTGGCTAGCACGTGTATAACTGACAGGATCGCCAATCTTGATGGCGGTGGCTATGGTTTGCGCCTGGACCCGCTCCCTGCGTCTAAAGCCAGCAACAAAACCGCGATAGAATGGATTAGCTCCTGCGGCCTGGATCGCGGATACGCGGGGCAAATGGGCGATCAAGCCGAGTTGATAGGCCTGTCGAAAAGCTTTACCGATGGCCGAAGTGTTACCCAGGTTGCCGGCAGGCAATACAAGCCAGTCGGGAGCCTCCCAGTCGAGCTGCTGTAATAACTCGAACCCGATCGCTTTCTGGCCTTCAATGCGAAAAGGATTGAGCGAATTGAGCAGGTAAATGCCCAGTTCGTTGCAGACCTGCTCGACTAAGCGCATAGCATCATCGAAATCGCCTTCAATCCGGATAGTTATTGCGCCATAAGCTAGCGATTGCGCCAACTTGCCCCCCGCAACATGAGCAGCAGGCAAGAAAACGATGCATGGCAGCCCAAGCTGAGCAGCGTATGAAGCCAAAGAAGCGGAAGTGTTCCCTGTTGAGGCGCAGGCGACAGCACGCGCTCCAAGGAGGTTGGCCATTGTTACCCCTACGGTCATGCCGCGATCTTTAAAACTTCCCGTTGGATTTTCGCCTTCATGCTTTAGAAAGAAGCGATCCAGACCCGCGTAGTGACCAATTTGCCGGTGCCCGGCGCGATGATGACCGCAGTTTTCTCTACCAACAGCGTATAGACCCGTGTTGCCTTCGGGGCGGCTCACAATGTACTGTTCGGGAAGCGGCAGGATCAGTTCACGGTAACGCCATACGCCGCTACTGTCAGGTAGCGGCGTATCGATATGGACAGGCCAGACAGGTGGGCGCAAAGTGCGTTCGTCAAATAGCTTTCGCCAGTGAGCGCCCGCAAGGGGTTTAACATCACTCTCAGAAGTCATGAGGGATTCAAATCCCGCCTGTAAAGCAGGTTCCTGCTGTATTGGATGACGAAATTCGGCTTCGACATCGAGAACACCGCCACAATCGCAGCGATAGCGTGGCCGATCGCCTACTCCCGGATAAAGGGCGGCACATTCAACGCAACGCAAAGAAACAGCAGTTGCTAATTGATTTATCACATTACTGTTTGATTGATTGGATTGTAGGCTCGCAGAGTTCATCCCCATGTTGGGCATTAAAATCCTTTCGTTATGGATACGTGTGGCTTTAAGGGAGAGAATTGGAAGGAAAGTGATAACCACTAACCTTTCGCTTCCGGCTCCTGCTAGTTGTAAGTACTCTGGCACCAACCTGGTCCGCACGTAAAATCATACCGCTTCCATCTACACCTGATAAACGGGCAGTTTCCCGCATTGCTCGCAAAATAGCCTGAAAGTTGGAACTGGCAAGGGCAATTAAGGAGGAACCTCCACCAGAAAGACTGGCTCCATAGGCGCCAGCGTCAAGAGCGGCCTGAATAATGTTGGGCATAGAGGGAAATAACGCCTGGCGATATGGCTGGTGCAGACGATCCTGCATAGCTTCGCCGATAAGCTCATAGCGCCCTGTCTGCAATGCCGTTAAGAAGAGTGCCACACGTCCTGTATTAAAGGTGACATCATCCCTGGAGTACTTTGCAGGGAGTAATTTCCTGCCAGTTATAGTATCCATTGGGAAAGAGGGAGTGAAAATGATGGCCTTCAATGCATCTGGGAAGCGCGTTTTCACAGCACGAATCTCCCCGTCCGCAGTTGTGGTAGCAACCAGGCCACCAAGTAATGCCGGAGCAACGTTATCGGGGTGATTGCCTGCCTCGGCCTCGACTGCTGGCGCCAGCAGTCCCTCTTTCTGCTCTGCAAGGCCCTTGATACGCAAAAGCTCATTTGCAGCTACCAATCCTCCTACCACGGCAGTTGCACTGCTGCCCAGCCCACAACCTGGCGGAATATTGATGGACATGCGTATTTTCACGGCAGGAAGATCAACCTGCTTTCGTTGAAAGAGGAGGGTAAAGGCCTGGAAAAACAAATTATCCGGTCCCGTGGACAGCCCACTTCCTAAGCTCCCTTGCACGTCGATGTGTGGAGTCTGAGGGTCTCCCTCCACTACTTCAACATCAAAACGGTTGTAAAGTTGCAGCGCAAGGCCCAGGGTATCAAATCCAGGGCCTAGATTAGCCGATGTTGCAGGTGTTAAGACAGCAACAGAAGTGGGTAGTGGTACGAGTACCAATGCAAGAATCCTTTACTTTGATGTACCTTTAGTCATACAGCTAGCGCCCAAATATTGTACGGGAGCGAAGCTTCTCTATTTTAGCAGGTTTGCCGGCAAAAGTAACCCATTACACAATGCGATCGGATTTCGATAGAGAGCATGCTTGCAAGCAGGTATACTTTGCGCCTGTTCGTGAGAGTTCGCTTTTCATCACACACAAATGGTTCACGCGACAGATTGATGAAGAGGCGCCGGCTTGCTTACTATGAAGCAGGCGTTGCAAGCGTCGTTGTTCATCGAGTGAAAGCGGCTGCTTGATACGCGCAAGCGTAAGGTGAGGCGAGAAAGGTCTTTTTTCAACCTCGAAGCCCCGCAGTTCAAGTTCTTTAGTAAGAGCTCGTTGCAATTGCTGAAGAGGCGACCCTTGTATATGTCCTGACGGCAGGTCTTCAACCCCCATCCAGATTACACGAGGCTGGAGAGGCGAACCAAATATACCCAGACCTTTGAGGCGATATTCAAAGGGGACGGACCGTCGAGCTGCTACTTCAGTGGCATCTATCGCTGAATCCAACTGCTTATCTGTCAATTCACCAAGAAAGGCCAGCGTTAGATGAATCCCCACCGGGTCGACCCAGCGCACATCGGGTAACTCTTGCGACGCCCGGCTTATCATATCGCCGAGAAAGCCCTGCAGCGCTTCATTCAATTCAAGAGCAATAAAAGTACGTGTCATGCTGCAAACAACATCGCGTCAAGCTCAGAGCCGTCTATAGTTTCGACCTCGATCAGATGCTCTGCAATGGCAACAAGCTTGTCTTTCTTCTCGCACAAAATATTCAGGGCAGTTTGGTAGGCTTGTTCGACCAGCAATGAAATCTCTTTGTCGATTCTGGCACCCGTCTCAGCGCTAATGGGAGAAGTACCGTCAGGTTCAGCTTTGAACGAAATAAGACCAAGTTGGCTCATCCCAAATTCACATACCATGCGCCGGGCTAAATTCGTGACATACTCGATATCCTGGCTGGCTCCCGTCGTAATATCGCCAAAGATGATCTCTTCCGCGGCACGCCCGCCCATCGCACCTGCCAACCTGGCCAGTAACTCAGACTTGCGCATGAGGTAGCGATCCTCAACTGGTGCCTGCACCGTAATGCCAAGGGCCATACCTCGCGAGATAGCTGTCACTTTGTGTACGGGGTCCGAGCCTGGCAAGGAGCGCATTACAATGGCATGGCCTACTTCATGGTAAGCAATGATCGCCTTCTCAGCCTCGGTGATCACACGGCTCTTGCGTTCCGGCCCTGCCATGACACGTAGGATGGCCTCTTCCAGTTCCGTTTTGCGAATCTCATCTTGATGGCGACGCGCAGCCAGTAAAGCTGCCTCGTTCAGGAGATTAGAGAGGTCTGCGCCAGAGAAACCTACTGTCTGACGTGCCAGTTCCGTTAAGGAGACACCGCTTGCAAGCGGCTTCCCTTTTGCATGTACCTCAAGAATGGCAAGGCGGCCGCGAATATCGGGTTTATCAAGCATCACCTGGCGATCAAAGCGTCCAGGGCGCAACAGGGCAGGGTCGAGAACATCGGGGCGGTTGGTAGCAGCGATGACAACAACATTGGTGTTTTTATCAAAACCATCCAACTCAACAAGCAACTGGTTGAGCGTCTGCTCGCGTTCATCATTGCCTCCCACACCTGAGTTGTTGCGATGACGACCTACGGCGTCAATCTCATCGATAAAGACGATGCAAGGCGCGTGCTCTTTTGCTTCTTTAAAAAGGTCGCGCACGCGCGCAGCCCCGACACCTACGAACATCTCTACAAATTCCGACCCGCTAATACTGTAGAAGGCTACATTAGCCTCGCCTGCTACTGCGCGTGAGATGAGCGTCTTTCCTGTACCAGGGGCTCCAACCAGAAGCACGCCTTTGGGAGTCCGCGCACCCATGGAGGCAAAGCGCGCTGGATACTTGAGAAACTCTACAATTTCCTGGAGTTCAGTTTTTGCTTCCTCTACCCCTGCAACATCTATGAAAAGCACTGAAGGGTGTGATTCATTAAAGCGTTTAGCTTTTGAGCGAGCAAAAGTGCCTGCCTGGGCACCGATGCCACCGCGCCGGAAGAAGAGATAGAGTACACCTATAACGACGCCTAAAAATAAGAAGTCTACAAATCCCTGCATCCATTGGTTCTGCTGCCCATTATCAATGTTGACGGTTACGCCATCATGCCGGAAGATTTCAGTAATGGATTGTCCATCTTCCTTGACGGCGTGATAGTGTTGGCCTTTGGTATCTACAGCAAAAATATCATTGCCACTAATTGTGACTGACTTCAGCACATGACGGTCTGCAAGATTGAGCACATCGCTGATCGGCTTCTCCTGTGTGGTGAAGTGGTTCATATTACCGCTTACCACACGAGCGACTATGATTCCCGCAAGCACGACACCCATAAGTCCAACAAGCACAGGGATACCCAAACGAACTAATCTGTTCCGCTTCTTTGTTGCTTTGTGTGGGGAGCGTGGTGAATTTGGATCTTTTGGTTCCTGATTATCTGGTTGAGGCGTTTCCATGAGGTACAATCAAACCCTTCTTTGCTCTATGCAACCGCAGACAGCCACAATGGCAGTTCTTACTGACCTTCTACCCCCAGGTAGAGGTCATCTATTCACAAACTGTTACAAGGTGTACTTTAGCGTGTCAAAAACGGGTATGTCGGAAGTATATCGCATATTGTACGGGTAATCAAGGTTTCACTGTTTACCTGTTTACTGGTAATGCAGCAAAGTGACAACTCCCCACGACTAAAGCCGGGGGCTTCTCAGACGAACATCCCCATCGAGATGCTTCACATCTGAAGGCTGTGCCCCAGCCTCGGACAAAATGTTTTGCGCGGCATTCACATCACGGTCTGCCACATACCCACAGAAAGGACAGAGATGGGTACGTACAGACAAAGACTTCTGCACGATCTCACCACATTTCTGGCATTTCTGGCTGGTGAAGCGCGGATTGACTCGTATCATCTTGTGACCGGCTCTCTCAGCCTTCTCTTCAAGGATAGCAAGAAACGCACCCCAACTGGCGTCCATGATAGATTGAGCAAGATGATGGTTCTTGACCATGTTCGTGATAGCCAGGTCTTCAACGGCAATGCGTTGATAACACTCGGCATAAGGTTTAGCCACCTTAAAGTGATGATCGCGGCGTTGCCTATCAATCTTGAGATGCGTCTTGGCCACGTTCTTCGCAGCGATACTTCGTCGATGACTGCCTTTCTTACGTCTGCTCAACTGGCGTTGCTTGCGTCTCAAGGTCGCGGCGCTCGTGCGATAGAAGCGCGGATTCTCAACGGTGTTGCCCTCACTATCGGTGAGGAACGATTTGAGTCCCATATCAATACCGATCGCAGGATGTTCACAAACACTTGGAAGATGCTCGCTTGGTGGTTCAGTCTCACAGACGATCAGCGCGTACCAATGCCCATCAGCACGCAAGACCAGATGAACCGTCTTAGGCTTACCCTCTATCGGTCGATGCACCTTGATCTTGATGGACTTGCCCATCTTGGCAGGAATGATGAGATGTTTCTGGTCCTCATGCAGGTAGACATCTTTGCCGTACTGCCTCAGTTGGATGGAATGCCATTGGTTGCCTTTCTTGAAGCGTGGGAAACCCACTTTCAGAGCAAGCTCTTTGCGGGCAAGAAAACGTTGGAGAGACTTGGAGAGACGATCGGCAAGACATTGCACCGTGGTGGCAGGAACATGCTCACCGCCACGTCCTTTGAAACGGGAGGTGAGATCATACTTGCCAGGAAACGTGCCCTTGTCTTCATACTGTGCTTTCACGGTCGAGAGCATCTCGTTATAGAGC
>JBKPAZ010000119.1:0-25879 GCA_046726655.1 Chloroflexota bacterium | reverse complement strand
ATCAAGTGAAATCGAATAACGCTAGCGACCGGTCACAGCCAGCTCTGCACGGCGCAGGAAGTAGTAGGCGATGCCTGCGAAAATGAGGCCGAGTTCAAAGCCAATATCCATCCCATAGGGAGGATTAAACAAATTAGCGATAGGTCCGACATAATAAACCTGCGCGGCTCCGAGCAGAACTCCTCCAAAACCGATGACTGCGGAGGTGATAGCAGCCCACCCGATGGGAAGCTTCCTGCGCGTATTCCAATCTTCGACGTTGTAGCGCCCACGACGAAAGACGAAATGTTCCAGGATCAGGATGATAGACCAGGGACCCAACCAGTATGCGATGAGCAGCAGGAAATTGGAGAGTGTCACATCAAATTTGGCAGAAGCAGCTACGGCGATAAGCACGTAGATCACAGAGCCGATGAGTGCCCACACCGCACGGGTGATACGCTGGAAAGGCTTACCCAGTACCTGCATTGAGAGTCCGAGGCTGTAGTCGTTCGGTATATTGTTGGCAACAACACTCAGAGCAAGCAACGCCAGCAGGAAAGTCCCAAAGCTCCCAAGAGGTTTAGCAGCCGCTGCCAGGAGATCGCCACCTTCTAGCCCCTTGTAGGCAGTGGTCAATGCCAGACCAAATATCTCCAAAACGGTACAGGGTATGACAACCCCCATGAAGGTGAACATGAAAACAAGGGTACCAGGTGTTGACTCGGGCTGTTTCACATTATAATCTGCAGCATAGGAGCTCCAACCGACAGCAAAACCAAAGACGGCGCCACCGAAGGAGATGAAGGAAGCTACCTCAGCTACGTTCAATGCAGGAGTGGGAATAATAGACAATTTTGGTGCTGCGATACCCAACAGAATAAAGAAAATGACTGCCATTGGTATCCAGACATAGCGTTCATAACCGTGAATGTATTTGTATCCATAGATACTGACAATGGTCGTCAATATTGTAATAACGAGAACACCTACCTGCGGGGGAATCGCTCCTCCACTTAATGCGCCTACCAATTGGCCACCCACAATAACGTTGACACAGGACCAACCAATGCATGCAGCAACATTGAACAGCGCCATCACCTTCGCACCATTCCAACCGAATGAGAACCGCGAGATGGTCATTTGACGCAGGCCGAGTTTGGGACCGAGTGTCGAGAGGAAGGCAACAGGGAGTGCGCCGAGCACATTAAAGATCATGATGGCACCTACGCTGTCCCAGAATCCAAGTTCGAAAACGCTGGTGGCCAGCGTCCCCAGTGCAAAAGTAGAGATCACCATATTCGCGGAGAGCCACAGGGTAAAATTATCGAAGATGCGAACGTGTGGACGAGTCTTCGGCGGGACACGTTCAATTCCGTGTGTCTCAATGCCTCGTTCAAGTTCCGGTGGGACACGCTCAATTCCGTGTGTCTCAGTGCCTCGTTCAAGTTCTGGAATGGTAGTGGTATCAGATGCCATTATAAGAGTCCTCCCAGAGTAATAGAGTCCATGGTAACAAGCACCTACCTCCTATAGGACAGAAAGCTTCCAGGTTGGATAGATTTACAGAGTATACTCCCTTTTCATAGAGGGGGCTTGTCTGCTGGTACCTTATTGCTATTTCATTGAACTCTCTCTTAATTATTTGATATCCTTTCTAAGGTTTCATGGCAGTCTAAAAAGCTATTTTCGATGAGTGAGAGGTTTTAAGGGCGATGGAAGGGCTAGCAGCTTGTCGGAGAGAACGGAGCAGCAGTCAATGCCAGCTATCCCTTCCGTTCTCTCCCTAGAGTGGCGACTTCATTGTAGAGTGCTTCGGTTTTTGCCAAGGATTCTTGAAGCTGAGCATTGGTCGTTCCAGTTGTACCGAGAAGCGTGTAGATCCTCTCAAGGCCTATTAGGCCCGTCGGAGCAATCGACAACGGTAAGCTCTCAATTGGCCTGGTGAGCCAGTTAAAAGGCTTCACGGTGTCTTTTCCGCTCACGGGCCTATCAGGCCGTATAGAGACAACCTGTGCAATAGGTGTAATGAAGAAGGCCTCATTCGACTGTATAATGCCGGTTCGCTTCTGCTGAAGCAGCGCTATCGACTCCTCTTCATAACGCTCTCCTGCATCTTGTTGTCTCTGTCATCGACGTGAGCATTGCGGTCAATCTGGGCTTCCAGCGCCGTCAATCGAGAACCCAGAACAGGGTTCGCTTCAAAGTCGGCAGGTCTGGTGGCATCCTGTCCGGCTGAGATGCCCAGCATCCGAAACAGCGGGGTAAGTCCCGTGCAGATGACTAGATTCACGACGAGCGCACTAAACGCGGCATAGACTGGGATGTGGAGTCCCGCAAAAGAAATAGTGTACAAGGAACTCGCAAAATTCTGGATGACCACCATCCAGGTGCCAGCAATCAGACCTCCTATCAGCCCAATGGCCAGGGCATGGCGATGGAACCAGGAGGTGTAGAGGCCGAGAAAGACCGTCGGCAAGGTCTGGATAATCCAGATACCGCCGAGGAGTTGAAAGTTTATCACGTCGGTGGTCGGCAAGAGCAGGATAAAGGCCAGAGCCCCCAGTTTGATAATCAGTGAGACCGTTTTTGCAACACTCGACTCCTCGCGCTCGGCGCACGTCGGTCGAAAGTATTCTTTGTAGATATTGCGCGTGAACAGATTGGATGCCGCAATAGACATAATCGCCGCCGGGGTCAATGCGCCAATGGCAATGGCGGCAAAGGAGAAACCAGCGAACCAGGGGGGAAACATCTGCGCGAACAGTGCTGGTAAGGCACTATTCGCTTTATAGACGGGTGACGGGATGATGCCGGCCGCAATGGCCATAAAGCCAAGCAGGGCCATCAGACCGAGCAAGAGGGTGTATGCTGGTAAGAGTGCAGCGTTGCGTCTCACCACTTTGCGACTATTGGTACTGAGGATGCCGGTAAGCGTGTGCGGATAGAGGAATAAGGCGAGCGCGGATCCCAGCGCTAACGTCGCATAGGCGCTGTATTGTTGTGGGGCGAGCAACGCATGAAATATGGCTGGATGGTGCGCGGCTTTCTGCTGGACCGCTGCGAAGATATTCCCGAAGCCTCCCAGCCTCATCGGGATATAGATGAAAGCCACGAGCACCACCACCCAGATGCACACATCCTTCACCAGCGAAATCATAGCCGGAGCGCGCAACCCACCGGTGTAGGTATAGGCGGCCAGAATGACAAAGGCGATGATTAGCGAAGCCTCGATAGGCACGCCCATCTGAGCAAGCACCACCTCGATGCCGTAAATTTGCAACGCAATATAGGGCATCGTGGCCAGGATGCCAGTGCCCGCTACCAGCAACGCCAAGAGGCTGCTATCAAAGCGCTCGCGGACAAAATCAGCAGGGGTGACATAGCCGCGATGCCTGGACACTACCCAGAACTTGGGTAAGACGAGGAACACCAGGGGATAGATAAGAATGGTATAGGGGACGGCATAAAAGCCAAGGGCTCCCACTGCAAAGACGAGTCCAGGAACGGCGATGAACGTGTAGGCCGTATAGATATCGCCACCCAAGAGAAACCACGAAGTGATCGTGCCAAAGCGTCGCCCCGCCAACCCCCATTCGTATAACCTGTCAAGGTCCCCGGGACGCCAGCGCGAAGCCCAAAAGCCGAGGACTGTTACAAGAGCGAAGATGAGAACAAAGACGCTTACCATTGTCCAATTGACCATGATGATTCCCCTTTTTCGCGTGCTGCCCTTTACGAGCCGGGCAGCAGCAACTTCAGTTCTTGAGCCATACGCATATCAATCAAAATATCATGCAGATCCGAGATATCTACCTCCGCGAACTCACGTGAGGTGGCTCCTATGTGTTGTAGATCGGCGCTTCGAAAAACGGCATTGGTGAGCACAGCCCCAAACAATTGTGCGCCTCGCAATGTAGCCCGTGTACAGTTGGTGGCACGCATATACGCGCTCCTCAAGTTCGCCTCACTTACATTCGCGTCCTGGAGGTCCGCCTTACTCATATCTGCCTCACTGAGGTCGGCACCCATCAGGTTCGCCTGTCTGAAATTCACTTTGCTGAGGTCAGCCAGACGCAGAGATGCTTGCAAGAGATACGCTCTACTCAAGTTTGCTCCGGAGAGATTCGCCTGGATCAGGTTGGCTTTGATCAAATTCGTCCCGTGCATCGTTGCCCCACACGCGTACGTTCCGCTCAAGTTGGCTTCACTCAATTTTGCCAGGCTCAAGTTGGCTCCGATTAGATTGCCTTTGCTCAGGTTCGCTCTTTGCAGGTTGGCACCAACCAGGGTAGCCCCACGCAAATCTGCCCGGGAGAGATCGGCTCCATTCAGCATCACCTGTGTAAGATTCGCCCGGCTTAAGTCTGTCCCCCCCAGCTTAGCGCCACTCAGATTCGCCCGACTCAGATTCGCCCGACTCAGGTCTGCCCGACTCAGGTCTGCGTCAATCAAGTTGGCCTCAACCAGGTTGGCCGTCGTCAAGTCGGCCCCGCTTAAGCTCACGCCGCATAAGTCGGTAGCACGCAAATCGGCAAAACGCAAAGACGCTCCGCGCAGGTTCGCGCCGATTAAATTGACGCCGATCAACACCGCTCTGCTCAGGTCGGCTCCGCTGAGATAGGCCCCACTCAAGTCGGCCTTGCGCAGGTAGGCCCCACAGAGATAGGCCCCACTCAGGTTGCTTTTGGAGAGATTGGCCTCCCGAATGTTTCCCCCACTCAAATCGGTTTTGTGCAAGTCGGTTCCGCTTAAGTCCGCATAGTCCAGTATGGGAACGCGCTCTTCCCGTTGTGCACGGATTATTTCGGCAAGTGCCTTGTCTCTCGTCAGCGTATAGACGATCGTATCAACCATCTCTGTTCTCTTCTGTTTACGTAAGAGTACACGCTCTGGCGTCCTCCCTCTCGCGAGGGTCACATGGCCGTAGGTAGGGCATGCAACTCTAGGTTTTTCGGATGACGTAAGCACGTTCGAGATCCTCTAACAATCTGTAGAGTTCTCTTCCCTTTTTTCCCGTCAGTCGTGCTAAATCTACGATGGAGCGACGTCCGTCAATTAAGAACAGCAACTGCCGGTGGGCTCGTGAAAGTCCCTGCTGCTCGATTAAACGCTGCGCCACATCAAGGTGCTGTATAAGATAGGGGGCGCGTTCAGCAGGTGTTTCTCCCCGTCCTTTTTCCCCAAACTCCTCCCCTTCGCCTGCTTCCTGTGGTCCTCCTCGCCCCTTGAGGGAAGAAGGCATCGGTGTCTGTGGATCTGGCCTTCTCGTGTCGGTCATGTGAGCAGGAGAGCCGATCGCCAGAGGGCCGGTAGCACGGCCCCCTGCAGGCAAAGTAGACGGTGAACCATTAACTCCGGCCTCTGAAGAGCTCGACACAAATAGGAAGCGACAATTCTCCCAAGTACTCAGCAGATTCCGTGCTCTCGCATCGTGTAGTCGACCGGTACGTGCCTCGGTGATCTGCCCATTGACAAAGACGAGGGTACCTTCTTCAAGAAAGATTCCTTCCCCTCGTTTCACCATTAGCACACCGCTCCCTCCTTCACGTTGGATGGAGGAGATGACGCTCACCAAGCGATCTGTCAACGATTCTTGCTGCTGGGACATCCTTCGACTCCGTGAAACGATCAGTCCTTCTCCAATACAATCCCTTGCAGATTCTCGTGAATTAGTAACATAACCCAACTTGAGAAGAGTAACACAAGAAAACTTTCTCAGCAATGAAACGAGCCGTGGGGGTAGTACTATCAGGCTAAATGTGTTTCCCTCTGACAACTCAGATGAGGAGGAGTACAATAGGGCTATGTACATATCGACTGAACGGAGGTGATGATGCTGTTTTCCCCCATGGATCTTGACCACATTTGACTCGACGCGCCCTTGGCTCAGCACATTTTCATTGTGGTAGTTCATATGCGAGCTTTAGAGAGAGAGAAGTTCGCTTATCTTGACTTTTGCCTCGGTATAGTGTACTAACTGTGCTAGATTGATACAAGATCATTCGTAATGAGGTAGGAAGAGTATCTCTGTGCGAATGCTGGCCGTTTTGTAGCAGGCGGTCTACCTTGTCATCCGGTACTCGCGTATTCCTTGTGGTTTTTTTCCGTGTGGTTGTGCTTGCACATAATAGACAAAAGGAGGTACGGTGTGATTGCCCGAACTTCGAGAAGGAAGCGTTCCTGGCTTCTCATCTTGCTGATCGTCCCATTTATTGTTCTGCTTTTTCCTCCGTTCTATAACTCTTGGCACCCTGAGTTCTTTCATATACCTTTCTTTTACTGGTTCCAACTTCTTTGGATTCTCATTACGGCCACGATCACAGCGATCATCTATTTCATGAGGGCTTGAAACTTGCAGCGCACACGCACCTTGTAGCGCAAAGACGCATCCAAGGTGCGTGTTCCCCGGACTCACCAGGGCGCTTCGCGTCGGGAAGGCGTTCTTCTCGTGGGTGCTCTTTCCTGCCACGAGGGACCTTCCTCAGCGCGAACCTGTAGCGAAACTGACCAAAAAGCCGTTAAAAGTTCACAACCACCACCAAACGATCTTAACCCAGCCTTAACCAGACCGTTACCGCTCCTCCCTTTTTCGACTCCTCTATTGCTATCATACTGAATACAAGTGTTTGAATATATAGATGCGTCTTTCGATATGTGGATGCGTTAAGAGGCTTTTTACAGAAAGGTCCTCTCCAGTCAAGGGTTGAAACGCCGGGTGAAAAAAGCCTAGCGGGGTTCCTGTGTATTTGAGGATCATCAGGCCGAATTTCTCGCTTGAAGGAGTAAGTGATGCCGATTTACTTTATTCGTCATGGGGAATCTGAGGCGAACGAACGGAACCAGTTCGCTGGACACCAGGATTCTCCCCTGACGCGCTTAGGAATCGAGCAAGCAAAGCAGGCTGGTCGTGCCATTGCGCGTAAACGCCTGATCTTTGACGAAATTCATGTTTCACCACTGCAGCGTGCACGCTCCACCACCCAGATCATCGCTGAGGTCAGTGGGAACACTGCTGCAACGATTCACATGTCCGATGCGCTCCTGGAAAGGCACTTTGGCTTTCTCCAGGGACGCAACAAGAGCCTCTGGAAAAAGATCCTGGGGCATCGGCGCTACGATGAGATGCTGCACTCGCCCTACAGTGCGCCTCCGGACGGGGAGACATGGGAAGAGCTGTATACCCGCGTGCGATACTACTACGAGCAGGTGCTCCTCCCAAGATCACAGCGCGGTCGCACGGTCCTCGTCGTCGCGCACAAGTATGTTGTGGAAATGTTCGCGCACATCATTGCGGGCCTGGTTCCCGAGGACTCCTGTGACTTGAAGGTCCCCAACTCCCGCCCATCATCGGAAAGTGACCTGCGCTCCCTGGCGACACACGTGCCACAGTCGGTGAATACCCTGGGGGAACTGCTTGAAATTCACCTGCCGCTGCTGATGTTGGGCGGTGCCGTGCTCGGTGTCCTCGTCAAACTCATCACAGGTTGGTCGCTCCCTCCCACCGTGTTTCAGGCTGGAGTGATCACGTGCCTGGTCGTGAGTACGTTCTTTGGCCTCTTGTACGCTGACCCTGCCCGCCTTAGCGGGGCGACTGGCGAGCTCAAGGGCATGCGACGGAGCCTGCTCCTGCGGGTGTTCCTTGGGATGGGACTGCTCATGTTCGGCCCAAATGCCCCCGTACAAGTGCTCAGCATCTTCTTCTTACTTCCACCGTCGACGCTGGTCCCGACGCTTGCCTTGTTATGGGGGCAAGATTACGCCGCCGCACTCCGCATTACGCTTGCCTTGTCTGTCCTCTCTCCTCTCCTGCTGGGAGCCTCAGTCGTCCTGAGCGGAGCGCTCGACTTCTCCCTCTCTAGGGGGAACACGCATTTTCCCCTACCAATACAACTCAGCGCGCTCCTCCTGCTGGCAGCAGCACTGGCACTCCCCGCTTTTGTGGCCCAATGGTACCGCCTCAAGCAGCCAATCAAAGCTGGTACCCTGAGTACCAACTGGGGGTGGATTGGGGGAGCGGCGTCACTACCACTTGCATTTCTGGTGACCTCCTATTTCACTCCTGCTTCTCTGGTTGAGCAAGTGATGATACCACAGGGGTTGATGCTCCTGGGCAGTACACTCCTGCTCACAGCAGGAGCATTCGGAGGACTTCTCCTCATTGCACAATTGATCAAGGTACGCGGTAGGGAGGATGAAACTGGGCAGGCCCGGCAGCTTGCGGCGACCACACCAAACGTGTTTCTCTGGTCAGCGCTCATCCCCGCACCGTTTGCCCACGATCCATCGTTGGGGTTGGGAATGCTCGTGATGTGGGCGGCCATGATTTTCTTTGTGGGGCTCGTGATCAGAGAACGGTGGCGCGTGCATCGTGTGAGTGAGAACATCGCGTTCCCACGGGTGAGCTTATCCTGGTCTGCGGTGACAGCGAAGATCGCCTCTCTGCCAAAGGCGACGGCGTCATCCTCCCTGCGGAGCGAACAGAGTCGAGCGCACACCGTGGCTCAAGGTGAGGTCTACCTGTTCGTGCAATCAAGATTTCGTAAGATACGTCTCCTTGCAATGGCTTGACTGTATGTTGGTGAGGTGCATGGCGAGGGCAATTGGTTGTGCCGTCAGTGGGGTAGTGTTGCAAAAAAATCGCCAGGAAGCGCCATGGGCGTGCGGCCCTCTTCTTGTTGCGGTTAGGCTGTCCTTCCAAAACATCCAGGGTGCTATGGCTAAATGCTTCCAGTGACAAGTTGCAGACGGCCTTGTCTTCTTCCGCCTGGCATCAGGTGACAGGTCTGTTCCCGGCTGGATATCCCGCAAGTTCAACATGGCCTGATAGACCCGTGAGCGGAAAAGACACCGTGAAGCCTTTTAACTGGCTCACCAGGCCAATTGAGAGCTTACCGTTGTCGATTGCTCCGACGGGCCTAATAGGCCCTCAAGAAAATTCATCGGTCGGATGCTGAAAAAGTCGAGATCTGTTGCAAGCTTTTTCTCGCTAAGCTAGTAGGTTTCGTTGAGAGCATAAAGGACTTGGACAAGGCAGTGAATCGTTCGTGCCAGACACCCGGTCACCAGGTACACTTCTCCCCGCGAGGCAGGCTTGTAGGTATTGTCGAGCGTGAATCTGGCGCTCCAGAGGAAGGTTTTGAGGATGGCTTGCTTGAGCTGAGGGGAGTACTGAGCAACCTTTGCCTTGAGACGCTCGATCCGCCTGGTCAGGGTCGTAGAGGGGACGGCAAATAGCGGTCTCTGCGCAATACATGAAGCTGTGAAAGCCATAGGCGGGTTGCTGCCAGGAATCGGAGCGCACGAGGCCCTCATTGCAGTCATCGATGGTAGAGGAGACAAAGTCAAGGTTCCGATAGAGAAAATCGACCCGCTGGCCCCCTATCGTGAGCCATGCACCGCCATTGACCCAGGTTCCCCACCCTCCTAGATCCGTCATGATAGGGTTGGGAGCATCATTGAGCAGAGAGGCAATGGAACGAATCTGATCAGTGTCTAACAGCTGGTTTTCGTCGTAGTAGAGACCGATGTCGATATCGGAGTCGGGCCGCTCTGAACCGCTCGCATATGACCCACCCAGGACGATGGCTCTGAGGCCATGAACCAGCTTGAGACGATCTACCATCTGTTGAAGCAAGAGCTTGTGTTGCATTGTTGATTTCTCTTCCTTTTCGGCGAAACTGGAGTCTGCTCTTTTTCTCGTTTGCAACCATCTGTGCCCAGGCACAGATGTTGCACGTGTTTGTTCCCAAGGCACGGGCTCGGTTTGCCACCACCCAGTGCTATATGCAGGTTATCTCGACGTAGTTTTTTTGATGGCAACAACGTATACGCCGAATGAAAATTATACATCGTTTACATTCACGTTAAAAACGTTCAATGAGGTGCGTTTTGGCTCCATAAGGCACTTTAAACGCTACGTCGTTTACGTTAAAGACGTATAAACGTTACGTGAGTTGGCTTGCTTTCTGGTTTCACGTTATCAAGTCGAGATAACTAACGATAAGGTATGGAAGCGCTTAAGATTAAAAGCTAAACAGACCGGACACCACTCACCAGCCGCAGCCTGAACCCCACGCAAGGAAAACTGGCGGAAGCCCAGTACTTCTTTAATGATCCCGATCACCGGTTCGACCGTGCATTTGCGTGCCCCGTAGATCGCTTTCCCCAGCGCTGTCCTGAGTTTGTAGGCCATCTTGACTTGAGTGCTAGCTTCCTCAGGTGGGGGATCAGGCAATGGGGCGAACCGCTGCTGCCAACTAGGATGATGGGGATCACGACCTGTGGCGATGTACGGCTCGATGCCGCGCTTCTCACATGCTGTTAGAGTCGCAGGACCAAAATAGCCTGCATCCAGCGCCGCCGCTTCGGGTATCCCGATGGCTGCTGGGATGGCTGAGAGAGTGGGTTCGGCTTCCTGGCTATCGTTGGGATGATTGGAAAGCGCACATCCGACGATGAGGAGACTCTTCTGATCTACCGCAACCTGCGCGTTGTAATCCTGCTCAAAACCGGCATGCGTCGAGCTTTTCATGACGCGTGACTCCGGGTCGGTGAAGTTGTACTGGTCGCCATCACGGGGCCCTGCCGTCGGCGGTGTCGGTGGGCGGCCACCTGGGCGGCGTCCCGTCATGCGTTCTCGCTCCTCGCGCTGCGCCAGCTTGGCTTCATACTCCGCCTGCTCGGCTGCCTCCCTCTCCTTCGCACGGGCTTCCAGCACCGCTTTGGCCTCCGCCAGCCTCACCAGACGGTCCTGCCGTCGTGCAAGCTCCTCGCGCACCACCAGCCCATCGGGCACCTCCGGCTGCTCGCTTTGTTCGCCCAGGGCAAACAACTCCTCAACCTCGGCTCGTAGCTGGGTTTCCAACTCGAGCAGACGCTTGTAACTCACCGCTTTACGCTTGGAAGCATCGGCATGCACCTTGGTCCCGTCCAGACTGATCGTGCCGAGCTTGAGTACCCCCGCCTCCTGGGCGAGCAAGAGCACCTGGACGAACAGGTCCTTCAGTTCCAGCAGGAAGGTACGCCGAAACGCCGCAAGCGTATCATGGTCGGGATGCAGATTCCCCGCGATGAAGCGAAAGGGAACGGCCTCATAGGTAGCACGCTCAATCTTGCGCGAACTGAACACCCCGGTGGCATAGCCATACAGCAGCAAACCCAACAACACTTCGGGGGCATACGCTTCCCCACCGCGCGGCCCTGACTTCGCATACAGCGTCGAGAGGTCAAGCTGGGCCACGCTGTCTACCACGAAGCGGGCCAGATGGTTGGGAGGTAAACAGTCGCCCAGGCGCACCGTCAGATCAAGCGCCTGGGCGTAGTCCACTGTTTTGAATCGTCTCTTCATGCCCGCAAGTATACCATTCCTGACAAGAGGCACTAGCTTCTCTCCGACAAGCTGCTAGATGGCACTTTCTCCCCGCAGAGCATGAGGGGATATCGACTGACCATTCTCACGCAACTGCGCCAGGCGGTTGAGAATATGCATCGTCCTGAAGAGATGTTTCAATGGTTGGCTTCAGTGCTCATGCAACGCTTCGATGTACCAATCGTACAGTTGTGGACTTGCGAGAGTGGCTGGCCGGATCAACCTGCTGCTCAGTTGCGGGCTATGGCTTATCAGGATCCTACCCAACCGGCATATTTGGTTAGTGAGAAAGTGGCGATGACGGTTGAACATATCTCAAGGGGACAACATATTTCCCCTCCTCAGCCGGTGGAGCAGGTGTTTCCTCACTATTTGGCATCGCTCTTGAGACGCTATGGCTTGAGTTATTGCGCCTTTTGTTCGATCGACAAGCATGTACGCTTTAATCAAGTAGAGTACGCACTTTCTCACGAGAGGACAACGACGGGATATACGTTCATAGCACTCCTCTTTCTCTGGCACTATCAAGGTCAGGACTTCATTTCAACCATCAGTATCATCTTGGAACAAGCTATACTCATCGCTGAAAATCACCGCCTCTTGCTACCCGTTGCAGCCAGTTCTGGTCGCTTATCACCGCCGCAAGTGGCCCTTTCGCAAGAACTACCACCGGCACTACCTGGTCTCATCCCCCGGCTGAGACAGGATACAGGTCTATTGCTATCCAGCAATCCATTTGCCAGTCCTGTCATCATTTCCGATAAGCAAGCACTCCGTCTTTATGAAGCTATAGATAGTCGTAAAACCGTGGCCGAACTGTGCAGCAATACCGGGATGACCCTGAAAGAAGCCCAAACTGCTTTACAGACGCTGTTGAGCCTGAAGTATATCGAGATATATACACCGGAAGGTTGGCCAGTTGATGTGGCTCTTTTGTTCAAGAATCGCTGAACTGTTCCTGGTCCAGGGAGTAGAAAGGAAAAACTGTCGTCATGAATGCCAGGCTAATTCCTAACCTAATTGACGTGTCACTCTGTCTTGTTGCCCTTTTCATCGCAGTACGTTCGTTCGATATTTATTCTCGTGTTCGTCAATACCGGCTCTTCATCCTGGGATTGTCGATGGCACTTGTTTCTCTCTCTGCTGCTGCTGATTTCACTTCGAGCTACGTCATGGTCATTCCTTTGCATACAGATTGGTTTTTGTATATCGGACAAACGGTGGGGTTTTTGTTTATTTTGCTCAGTTTAGTACGGAGTTCTGACACGTATCTTCGTGGCCTCATGATTCTGAATATCCTGGCCTTCGCTCTCCTCCTGTTTCTCCTGCTCTTGTCACCTGTTCTGCCAGAGATTGATATCACGACACGAACGCTGTTAGGCTTCTCTCGTTTAATCATCTGCATGCTCATTTTAGTCGCCTACTTCTCTGCCTATACGAGCAAGCCAACGCGCTTTAGCCTTTTCATGTGTGCCTCTTTTTTCTTTTTCACTGTTGACTATTTGTTGACGTTACAACAGTATTTCGTTCCCACCCTCAATCAGTATCTTTTTCGTGACCCGGCAGATATTGTTGTTAGAACAACTCAATTCATCACAGTAATTGTCAGGGCGGGCGCAGGGCCTTTCTTCGTGTTCACCCTGCAACTCCCTCCACAATAGCCATCGCCATATCAAGTCCAAAGCGGACTCCACGCCCATGCACATCCCCAGCAGGATTGTAGACTGCAAGCGATGCTACTTTTACGGGTACCGTCTGAGCTGCTGCCCTGGCAGCATCAATAATATGCTGGCGCGGCGGCCAATGTGGAGCGGGAGTCAGGCCACCTGGGACTTCTTCTGGACCTGCCACATCCAGGTCTATATGCAAATACCACGCTTTCGCCTCATTCGCCCGTAGTCGCAGCTCTGCCTGAACTCTCTCAGCTACACTGGGCTTCATCATCTCCACAGCATCCATGCGCAAAATCGGGTGACGTTGGAGCGCCTCAACTTCGGCAGGATCAAGATCACTGGCTCCAATTAGCGCTGCCGCCTCCGGTCGCACTGGCTGCTCTAATCCAGCGGCCAGCCTCCAATCCTCAAGATCCCAGCCCAGCGCTACCGCATAGGGCATCCCACCCCAGAACCCGCTCGTCGTTGTCTCCATCGTGTTCAGGTCCCCATGCGCATCGAACCACACTACTCCTGGTGACCCTTTTGCCTGAGCAAGACCTCCGATTGCGCCTACGGCGTGGGTACAATCACCCTCAAGCACCAGCACGAAACTATCTTCTTGTTTGAGGGCTTCGCTAACAGCGACAGAGGTTCTTGTAGCGATATGCCCCAGGTTTGTCACGGAATCGCGAGTGCGTTCTGACTTTGGCAGTTCGATCCAGATTGGGTTGGAGACGGTGTGCCCTTTTGCCTCTAGCTGCTGCAGCAAGCCGTGATCGAGGAATGCTTGTGGGCCGAGGGCGCATCCCCAGCGGGCAACGTCGATTTGATAGGGGATGCAGATAGGGGTGATGTGCATGGTGAGGGTTCCTTTAAAAAGCATGTTTTTTGGCGGTTAAATGATATGAAAATGTACCAGGATTATAGCCAGTCCCACCCCTAGCAGCACTATTAATATTGCAAAAATGAGAGACAAAGTAAATCGTCTAGACGACCTGGATGGTGCCGATGGCGCAGGAATCTCCGGTATAGGAGGTATATTAGAATGTTGTCCATAAGATGTTGATACGAATGGAACAGTGTAATCATTAGAATGATATTGTGGCGGTTCTTGTCCCGGTGATGCTGGTGGTGGTTGTGATGATGCTACTGGTGGTATACGTGGCATATCAGGAGTTACAGGTATATATGGGATCGTTTGTTGTCCAGGCTGATACCATATAGGAATGTTTGGTGCTGGTTTTTCAGCGTCTGATTGACTTAACCTCAGAGTCGCGAGATCTGATAAGTTGGCCCTATCCAAGTTAGACAAACCCTCTTCGGAGAGTCTCATCTGTCGAGAAGTTTGGTCTCTTCTGGCTATAGCCCAGATATACTTTTCATCCAGCGCTATAGCCCGATCAAAATCGCGCAATGCTTCCTGGTAATTGCCCATCTGGCGATAAGTTTCACCTCTCATCGCAATAGCCCATGAATGCTTCTCATCAAGGGCAATAGCGCGGTTGAAGTCTTTCAATGCCTCCTGGAAGCGTCCCATTCTACGATAAGCCTCACCTCGAACTGCGATAGCCCAAACGTCCTTCTCATCCAGCGTTATAGCTCGATTGAGGTCCAACAATGCTTCTTCGTAGCGTTCCATTAATATGAAAGTCACGCTTCGCCTGGTGATGGCTCTTACATCGTCGGGAATAAGTCGTAATGCCTCGTTAAAATCGCTGAGAGCTTTGTCCCAGTTCTCCTTTAGCCGATAGCACTCTCCACGATAGGCAAGCATATGCCCTTTCGCTTGAGAGGAAAGGGTATCTAGTTTGCAGAGATTGTCAAACATTGCGAAACCATCCTGTAGACTCCCGTCCCTCATGGCTTGCAATTGTAGGCGGTATAGCTGCACCGTCGCATTTTGCTCGGGAAAAAGCTCATCTTGAACGTCATCTGAACTCAACAGTTCAATCATCTCAACGGCAAAAATGCGACGTTTGCGTATGGCCAATGCAAATAGACTCATAACTTCTCCCCAGTGTTTGCCGGGATTAGCAACAAGGTAATGGTAGACGTAGGCAAGTATATTCTTGCGCCATTGTTCGTTTGTCCAAAGTTCTTCTTCAGATGGACTTAATTCATGACGATTTGTGTTGTAGAAGTCTGCCAGGACAGTGTGTATCTGCCGGTATGTTTGTGGACTCTTCTGACGCTGGTAGTACAGCATCATTCGCCTTACTACCTCATGATACCGCCAACCATCAGTGTACTGCTTAACAAATGGCATTGTCAGGAGCCAATCAAAGGCAGCTTGTTCGTCGGTCATTTGACTTTGATTGTTCAGGAGAAGTTTGAGAATGTCCAGGTTAAATGCGCGAGGAATTGCGCCTAAGAGTGCCACCTGGCGCAAATTTGTTTCGGTAATCCAACGGAGGAATCGCTCAACAATATTATGAGTAGGTATTGAGATATCAGGTTCATTGCCTTCAGGAGCGGCCAGCCAACTCATGATTACTGGCAATCGGCCTGAACATTCCAGAATCTCCGTCCGGCGTTGGGGATCTGTAATTCTATATTTGTCCAGGAAAGTGTTAGCTTCTTGCTCAGTGAAAACATCGAGACGAATGGTCATGGTTACATTTCGCAAATTATCCCAATTGGGTCCTGGCTGATCACGGCCAGCAATTACTATGCGAATATCCTCCGCTGGTTCATATTCAAGCAGATGAAGTAACCATTCCTGTAAATCCTGTCGAGTCACTTCAAAATTCTCGAAGCAGAGAAGTGCTTTCCGCTTCTGGGCAATCTCATTTAAATCCTTGAAAAAAAGAGGTGTTAGAATGGCTACTGGTTCGCGTATAAGCGCTACTTCGTCTTTATTGGTCAACTTTCTGGCCAGGTAGGTAGCCCACTCACTGGCCTGGGTTTCCAATGACTCTCGCGGAAGCAATTCCAATCCTTTGCTTACACCTGGTACCAGATCACCACCAATAAAAGCTGCACGTACCATAGTTCGACCCAGTATAGCTGCTAAACCTTGCGGTGCTTCAGGGTCATTTTCGATCTCATTCATCTTCTGACGATAGGTTTTGTAGCGCTCTTCAAAGTGTTTAAGAGGAAATCCCTGTTCGGCCAACTGGTGAGCGAAGCGACCCAACACTGCTGGTACATTTCGTTGTCGCTCATCGCAATCTGCTAGCACGAAGCCAGACTCTTTGGCTATGTCTCGATAGCGATTCAGTAAGGTACTCTTACCTACACCACCTTGTCCGGTTATATAGAAAATGAAGTAGTTTGCTGGGGTGAAGTTAATTTCTTGACGAAAGGTTGCCAGCTCTTGCTCCCGACCTACAAAGCGTTCAGCTTCTCTCTCACCAATGATCTTGCCCCAGTGTCTTCCAGATCCCATAGCGTAGCTCCATATAGAAGACATTCGATGTTTCACTATAGCATAAGTAAAGAAATAGAGGCAAGTTTTTTGATTGTGTGTATGGGGTCTCCTGGTGATTGCGAGGGTTGCCAGGTGAAGTTCTAGCAAGGATGAAAAGTGTCGTTGAGCCCACACCGGGCGGCGCAAGCGTTCCCACCCTTCTCCACACCCCGCCCGCCCCTACGCGGCGTAGCATTGTGATTCATGGTGGTTAAAAGTTGTTACCTTGCTTATCTTGCTGTAAGCTATTAACTGTAAGAAGAATGTGATATATCTATATGAGGGTACTACCATGAAAGAAGTACAAGAGACTACCAACACTACTGCTCCTAATACTCTGAGCGCACCAAAGAGCGTTGAAGCTACTCCCGATAAACTCCCCGCCGTAATGCCACGTGTAGTAATCGCCGGCGCTGGTTTTGGGGGCTTGCGGACTGCGCGGGCCTTGCGCAACGCGCCTGTGCATGTCACCGTCATCGACCGCCAGAATCACCACCTGTTCCAACCGTTGTTATACTGGGTCGCCACCGCGGGCTTATCGCCCGCCGACATTAGCTCGCCGATCCGCTATATTCTCAGGAAGCAAAAGAACACCGAAGTGCTGATGGCCGAGGTGACAGGAGTGGACGTGCAGGAACAGCGCGTGCTGATGGATGAGCGTTCGGTTTCATATGATTACCTGGTACTGGCAACTGGCGTTCATGATAACTACTTCGGACATCCCGAGTGGGAAAAGCTTGCTCCTGGACTGAAGACTATCGAGGATGCACGAGCCCTGCGACAGAAGATATTGCTCGCTTTTGAAGCTGCCGAGATGGAGACCGACCCGGAGAAAGTCAAAGCACTGTTAACCTTTGTGCTGGTTGGCGCTGGTCCGACTGGCGTTGAAATGTCGGGCGCGATTGCGGAGTTGGCGCACAAGGCCCTGGCGTCCGATTTTCGACATATCGATACGCGTATGACGCGCATCATCCTTATCGAGGCTGCGCCAAGGATACTGGCCGCGTTCCCGAATTCACTGGCACGCAAATCGCAGAAGAAACTGACCTCGATGGGAGTGGAAGTTCGCACGGGTACACCTGTTTCGGCGATAGACGAGCATGGTGTCGTGGTTGAGGGTGAGCGCATAGCAGCCAGCACGACCATCTGGAGCGCGGGTGTTTTAGCATCCCCTGCTGGTAAGTGGCTTGGCGCTGAAGTGGATCGCGCCGGGCGCGTGAAGGTATCGAGCGATCTATCCGTTCCCGGCCATCCAAATGTGTTTGTTATTGGCGATACGGCAAGTGTAATGCAAAATGGAAAACCTCTCCCAGGTGTGGCGCCGGTTGCTTTGCAGGCGGGCCGTTACGTGGCTTCCGTGATCACCCAACGGGTTGAGGGCAAAGAACTGAGCAAGCCATTTCATTACCTGGATAAAGGCAACCTGGCTACGGTTGGTCGTTCCTATGCCGTTGTAGATATCGGTAAGATTCGCCTTACCGGCTTAATTGCCTGGTTGATGTGGCTTGTCGTGCATATCTACTTCCTGGTAGGGTTCCGCAATCGTTTGGTGGCCATCATTCAATGGGCCTGGACGTACTTCACGTATGCGCGGGGCGCGCGCCTCATTACATTAGGGGAACGAGCATGAACCTTAGTTTCTTGCTTATGAGGGTAAAGTGATATACTGAAGGCCAGGATATTGTCCTTCTCGTAAAGGAGATGGGTGGATTGACCTTTCAATCCTATTAGGTAGAAAGGAATCAGCACGGTGCAACAAGCATTACAACCTCAGTCATCCCAGCCGCCACCTGTTGCCCCGACCGAGACAAAACAGGAAATTGCCCTCAAGCGGTGGCAAAACCAGAAGGACTATTACTCAAAGAGGGTAGGGCAATACAAAAGCCGGCATCTGGGACTACAACTCTATATGGGTATTATCGCCGTTTTAGTACCGATCTTGCTCGGCTTCCCAGAGGTTCCCAGACTCATCCCCTCAATCCTTAGCGGGACAATTGCCGCTGCCGCCGTTATAGAGAATGTTAATCGTTATGGAGAGAACTGGCGCAATTTCCGTACTACCCTTGAGTTTCTTAAACGGGAGAGGGCCTTGTTCGATATCGGGGCAGATGCCTACAAGGGTCTCGATCCTGATGATGCGGCTATTCTCTTTGCCACTCGCACCGAGGATATCCTCAGTGCTGAATGGGCCAGTTACTTCCCCTCTGAGCAGAAAGCATCTCAAAAGAAATAGTTAAAGCACTGTTATAGCCTGGTGGTATTTGATTGCTTCATTGCACCTGGCTGTGATTCTGCTTGACGAGGCGCTTATAGCACTCTGTTCGAGAATGTGATATACTCCAACTCGCTGCAAACTGACCGATACTTCCTTTCATTCAGATGAGAGAGATGCGGCAGCATCTTTCTAGCTGCCTTTCGTTCTGCCTGAGTGCGGAGCACTAGCCGCGCAGCAGCGTTAGCAGAACGGGCAAGAACAGCGACAGCAGCGTTTCTGAATGCATATACGCTTTGTGCGAATTCCCATCTCACAGAAGAGCTAGACTGCCAAGTCAGCCAATCGTAACAGAGGCCTTCCCAGTAGCTTGTTGACCATCATCCCCACACTGTGAGCTGTGACCTTGGCAGCAATTCTGGTCATCATTCCCCAGATACTTTTCGCATAGTGTTTGGACAAGTGCCATTGCTCTTGCAACTGTGCATTCACTGTTTCGCAGATGAGCCGCAACCGATTGAGCTGCTTTTGAGCCTGCTTGGAACGTACGGGCTGTTGGTTCACCTTGACAGGGGCGAGCAACTCCACAGAGCGATACTGCTCCAGGAAGTGCTGGAGTGCCGCATCATTGTAAGCTCCGTCTCCAAGTAGACGCTTCAGCTGATGCGAAAACGAATCAAGGAGTTCCACCACTGCTTGGTTATCGTAGCGACTGGCTCCGGTGAGCGAGATCGGCCCATGACCACGCCTGTCAGGCTGACCACGCTATGCAGCTTGAGTCCGAAGTACTTCATCGCTTTGCTGCTACACACGCCATACTCAGCCGTGCCCACAAAGTCACTGGCTTGTTTTGCCCGTTTGTATCCCACACACGGTACGGGAGCTGAATCAATGGCCGCCGTCTCTTCAAGCTGAAGAGCATCCAACACCACCTGCAAGCTGATCCGCACGGCCAGGATCACGGACCAGAGGTCACGCTTGCGACGATTGTACCGACTCCGTTCATTGAGCCCTGGAAAATAGGGACGCAACTGCTCCTGATGGAGCCGAAAAAAGTGATCTTCTCGCGGTTCGCCTATGAGTTCCTGATAAATGGCAAGAGTCACCACCTCACTATCGGAAAGGCGTGGGGCTGGACCTGGCCGCTCTAAAGTCTGTTGGATCATCGAGGATCCTTTCATTGTGTCATCAACTCTGGTAAAAATGGTCGTGAGAACTGTTGCTTTCTCATGCATCGGTAGTACGCTCCTTTTTCTGTTTGCTTTCACAAACTGAAGCGTACTACAGTTCTCTTTCCCTGTCAGCCACTAGCACAAAGCGTATATAAGTATGATTATTCACCTGCATACATTTTTTAGCAAAACAGGGAGAGTCTGAGAGGGAGAGCTAAGCCCCCGTGTCTTTAGACCTCGGGATACAGCTTTCCCTCTCAGTTCCCTGAACTTAGATACTGCTTGAATTTATCTAAAATCGTGCTATACTGTAGAGTATGAAGAAGATGTTTCAGTATCGCTTGTTTCCAACCAAGAAACAAACGAAAGCCCTTGAGCAGGTGCTTGAAGAATGCCGCTGGCTCTATAATGAGACAGTGGCATACCGCAAGGATGCCTGGGAACAACACCAAGAGCGTATTTCTTGGTATGAGTCGAAAGCCCGTATTCCTGTACTGAAACAAGAACGCCCTACTCTTAAGCAGGTCCATTCTCAGGTCTTGCAGAATGTGACGGAACGGGTAGAACTGGCCTTCCAAGCCTTCTTTCGTCGTGTCCGAGAGCATGCTGAGGAGCCTGGCTATCCACGCTTCAAGGGCAAGGGTCGCTACGACTCGTTCACGTTCCCACAGAGCGGATTCAGCCTCACCCACGATAACCGCGTGTGCCTCTCCAAGATTGGCAGTATCAAGATGGTCTATCACCGTCCCCTCAAGGGCAAGGTGAAAACCTGTACCATCCGCCGTTCCTCTACAGGCAAATGGTATGTCTGCTTCGCGGTTGAAGTTGAGCCTCTTCGCTTGCCCGAAGTACCTTCCCAAGTTGGCATTGACGTAGGGCTGAAAACCTTCGCTACCCTGTCGGATGGTACGGAGATTGAGAACCCGCGTTTCTTTCGCAAAGAAGAAAAAGCGTTGGCAAAAGTGCAACGCAAGCATTCCAAACTTGCCAAAGGCACTCCCCAACGTGTTCAGCACCGGAAAGCGGTTGCTCGTGTGCATGAACGAATAGCATTCAGACGTGCCAACTTCACCCACCAAGCAAGCCGGAAGATCATTAACTCGTATGGCGTGATTGCGGTGGAGGATTTGCACGTCAACCGCATGGTACACAATCATTGTTTGGCGAAAAGCATTGCAGATGCCTCGTGGTCAACATTCTTCAGTCAATTGCACTCCAAAGCGGAAGAAGCTGGGAGACTGTACATTGCTGTCAATCCGGCCTATACGAGCCAAACATGCAGCAGGTGTGGACATCGCCAGAAGATGCCTCTTAAAGAGAGAGTATTCGCTTGTCCCTGCTGTCATGTTCATCTTGATCGAGACCTCAATGCTGCTCTAAACATTTGTGCCCTGGGACTACAGGGCCTCGGCTTGTCCGTAGAAGCCCACGCGCCTTTATGCGTGGGGAGTAGTCACGGATAGATTATGTTCTACGATCATACAAAAATTTACGTCAAGGCTGGCGATGGCGGGGATGGCTCTATTCACTTCCGTCGTGAAAAGTTCGTTCCGTATGGAGGTCCCGATGGGGGGGATGGTGGCAGGGGGGGCAGCATATATATGGAGGCTCGCTCCAACTTAAATACCCTTATTGATTATCGCCACCACCAGCATTTCAAGGCCTCTTCTGGAGGTGCTGGAGCGCGCCAGAAGAAGCACGGAACAAAGGGAGAGGATCTTGTCCTGCGCGTCCCATGTGGCACAGTGATCCGTGATGCTGAAACAAACCAGTTGGTAGCGGATCTAGTAGATGATGGTCAGCGTGTCATGATTGCGCGAGGTGGCCGTGGTGGCCTGGGTAACGTGCATTTTGCTACCGCTACGCGCCAGGCTCCGCGAGAAGCGCAGAAAGGCGAACCTGGCGAAGAACGCTGGCTCTTACTTGAATTGCAACTCATAGCTGATGTCGGGCTTGTTGGCTATCCAAATGCGGGCAAATCGACCCTATTGTCCGTCGTCACTGCCGCCAGGCCCAAGATTGCCGATTATCCTTTCACCACCATCTCGCCTAATCTTGGTGTGGTGACCATCGGACAACCTGGAAGCGGAGATGAGTACGGATTTGTGCTAGCCGATATACCAGGACTGATTGAGGGTGCGGCACAGGGGGTTGGCCTTGGTCACGAGTTTTTGCGTCACATACAGCGTACACGTCTGCTCTTACACATACTTGATGGAGCATCCATCGAACGCGATCCCTGGCAAGATTTTCAGGCCATTAACCAGGAACTGCGTGAATACGATGAACATCTGGCAACGCGCCCACAAATTGTCGTGCTGAACAAATTGGACCTGCCTGAAGCGCAGGAACGTTGGCCCGCGCTCAAAGCAAAGGCCGAAGCGGCGGGGTATCCAGTTTTTGCTATATCTGCCGTGGCCCATCAAGGTACCGGCGAACTTATGCAGTATACTGCCAACATGCTACAGCAGGTTCAACAGGAGGAGGCAGAGCGGATAGCTGCCCTGGCTATTGCCAGTGCGGAAGGCCCGGTGCTACGTCCGCAGCCGGAGGATGCTTTTTCAATAGCCAGGGAGAAAGGCGTCTATATAGTGAAAGGGAAACGCGTTGAGCGGGCTGTGAACATGACCAATTTGGAGAGTGAAGAAGGGATGGACCGCCTGCAGACTACGCTGGCCAAAATGGGGGTTACAAAAGCCCTTGAAGAAGCAGGTGTCAAGGTAGGAGATAAAGTGCGTTTTGGCAAAGTTGAATTGTATTGGGGCGAGTAACTCCTCTCGTTAAATATGTTATACTTAGGTAGAGCTTACTGCCCGTAGTGCGAAAATCGCATATCATGTCCCTCGGACATCGAATTATGCGTGCAATTGATGATATCTCCCTTTCCAACGCTAACTATTTGTTCACAGAATGTGAGAGACCCAGGCTTATGGGAGAGACACTGAACCTGCTATTTCGTGGTCGTGAGGATGGCGCCTTTGAGGTACAGGTAAAAGAGAGCTGGTCGGGGCGTGTCGTCAGCGGCAGCTTTGTTCCTCCTTACCAGACCAGGCAACTCAATGCCCTCCTAAAAAGACTCAACACCTTCGTTAAGAGCGATGATCAGGAGTTACGCGAAATTGGACAGCGACTCTTTCTTGCGCTGTGTGGATCCGAAACTCCTGGAACCAGCCGACGCGAATCCTCGGAACAATCAGTGCAGGCCATGCTGCGCAGTGTCATCCAACGCACGCTCAAGCGACGCGGTACGGTTGCCCTGACGCTTGTCTTTGCCCCTGAGTGTAGTGAGTTTGCGCGTTATCCCTGGGAACTGCTGCACAATAGCGAGCACTTTCTGCTTGCTTCGGGTATTTTTACGCTTACCCGCGCCCTGTTGCAGCCAGATATCCCGATGGGAGGCGAATTACCGGTACATCCGCCGGTACGCCTCCTGTATATCGCGGCTTCTCCTACAAATTGTCCGCCATTGGAAACAGTGAGAAGCTTTGAAGCCCTGCAACGAGGACTGGAGACGCTGATTGAAGAGGAACAGGTGCGTCTGGATACATTAGCAGTACCAACATTTGGTGAACTGGTACGTTACCTCAACTCACTTGGTGGGGCAGGCGTCTTTAACGAGAAGGATACCACCATCCCCTGTTATGCCATCCACTTCGATGGGCATGGCGCATTTGGTCGTCTTTGCCCATCTGAAGTGTGTGACGAACTGAACGATGCCAGTGCACGCATTTGTAACGCCTGTGGAAGCTCTCTGCGAGGGATCAAACCCCAAACCTATCTCTGTTTCTGTGATGAAGAAGGCCGTAACGAGCTGATCAACACAGAAGCGCTCAGCGAGTTGTTTCTCACCAGCGATATTCGCCTCGCAGTCTTTTCCGCCTGCGAAACAGCTACTTTTAAGAATGAAAGGGCGCACCATCAGCAGCGGAAGGCGGCAGTCGATGCCACATTAGCCACGGCTTTAGTTACATCAGAGGTACCTGCTGTTGTCGCTATGCCATTCTCATTGCAAGACGATCTATCCCCCATATTCATGTTTCACTTCTATGAAGCGCTGGCAAATGGACGTACGCTCGAAGAGGCTCTTTCTCGCGCTCGCCAGGCGTTGTTGCCGATTAAACAACATAGTTGGTTCGTTCCCGTACTGTACCGGCATGTGGTTGAGGGGAAAGAAGGACCGGTTGCTTTTCTGGCAACTCGTGATGAACCCGAGGAACACGATCATCCCTTGGAGCATCTGGGAGTTTCAAGCACCTTTGTCGGGCGCGAATTGGAGTTGCAAGAGTTGAATGTATTGCTGACTGAAGCTGTGCAAGGTGAAGCAATACGTGGAGCATCAAGTAGCACACACAGGTTGCGGCCAGGTACCCATCATTTTGCCCTTACAGGTCCCGCGGGTATTGGCAAAAGTGAACTGGCCTTTGAAGCGGTTCGCCGGAACCGCGAGAAGTTTCCAGGTGGCGTCATAGGTATTGCGTTGGATGGTGGTAAGACGCTCAGCAATGCGCTCATCGAAATCGCGCATTATCTACATGTTCTCAACAAGGAGATGCATACTGCCGATCCTGGTCATTGTGAACGAACTGTGCTCAACGCGCTTCGTTCTTTAGCCAATCGAGTCTTGCCCTGCTTGCTGCTCTTTGATGGTTTTGAGGAGATCCAGGAGCACGCAGAGGTAGGTAGCTGGTATCGTTTTCTCTGTTCGCTACCAGAACAAGTCGTTGTCTTGCTGACCTCGCGCTCCAACCCTGCATCGATGGCTGCTCTTGAAGGTGGCACATGCCGGTGGCACGAGTTTCCTGTCCGCAAAATGACCAGTGAGGATCTGCTAAAGCTTTTTGCCGAACTTGCTTCAGACAGCGGTATAGATGAGCGTATCCATCTGGCTGATCCGAACCAGCAGGCCCTCTTACAGGAAATCTGCACGTTACTTGATGGCTATCCGCTCGGCGCACAACTGATCTTTGGCACGTCTCATCGCGCGATTGCGGGCAGGCGCTACAGGCCGGAGGCAGCTACTCGTTCATTGGAAGAGGTACGTGATGAACTACGAGAAACCCCACCGGAGGGTATGTGGGCCGTGTTCGATATTGCCTACCGGCGTTTATCTTCGTCAGCACAATCACTGCTTCCCTATCTTGCTGCCTTCAAATTACCCTTTAGTATGGAACAGATTGTGATGCTTGTTGCACCAGAGACCCCTGCGACTCAGCGAGCTGCTAAACGCCTGGAACAAGAACATTACCTGGAGGAAGCTCGTTCTGATGAGAAAGAATTGCCACAGGCAGTAACCGGCGTACCCCCTGAACTGGCGATGAATTGGCGGGCTGCGCGTGACGAGCTGGTTGATACCTCGTTTATGGATTTTGATGGGCGTGTCTATACGATCCATGCGCAGGTTCGTCACTTTGCGCTCTCGCATCTGCCACAGGAGGAACGCCGTCGTGTGCATCGGGTAGTTGCAACCTACTACAGCAGCCTTCCCCAGCCAGGTCCAGATGAGTGGTTTGCGGCTTTTGCACACCTGGAAGATGCAGGCGAGCCACAAGACTTGCAAAAAGCCGTTCACCTGGCAGTGCGCGCTTCCTGGGCTTTGCATAGCAGGGGCTATGCTTCTGAACTACGGGCGATGCTGCGCCGTGCTGAGAACTACGCGCTCAACTTAGGAGATAAAACGGGAGAGGGGCAGATCCAGTATTGCCTGGGCGCTATTTTTCGTCGCCTCGGCAAGTATGCCGAGGCGCTCGGCTGCCTCACGCGCAGTCTGACCCTGCACCGCGAGCAAAATGAACGTGATGAGGAAGCCTGGGCGCTGCATGAACTCGCCATGCTCTTTCGAGAGGAAGGGCATTATCAGCAGGCGGGAAAGCATGCGGCAGAAGCCCTTGCTCTTTTCCACGAAACCGGTGATATCAAAGGCGAAGCCTGGATGCATACGGTGCTGGGTGAAGTCAGCCGCGGACACGGTTACTACTATGATGCCCTGGGGCACTTTGATCGTGCGCTTGCCAGTTTCCGTAACCTGCCCAGTGGCGAGGGATATCCCTGGACACTGAGGGTTCGAGGGACGGTCCACGAGGC
>JBKPAZ010000118.1:0-9582 GCA_046726655.1 Chloroflexota bacterium | reverse complement strand
GTCCCTTGCCACGTGCCGTCTGCACAATCAGCGTCTGCGCAAAACCTTTAACGACTGCTAGCGGACCGCGTAGTTCGTGCGCTGCGATACCGATGAACTCGTCCTTCAGCTGCTCTGCTTCTTTCAGCGCAGTGACATCCTGTTGTACAACAATAGCTGCAGGCTCGGGATTTTCCGACCTGCCATGTCCCTCTTCTGGTGATGACAGTCCCAACACAAGCGGATCCATGGCTACCGCATCTACCAGCACTGGCAACGTCGTGCCATCGCGGTGTACAATTATCTCCTGGTGATGGTGTACCGATTCGCCGGTCTGCACGGCCCGCAGAGTTGCGAAGTCCTTCAGTGCCTGGGGACGTCCATCAACATGAAAGACACGTATGCCGTTCGTCGCTAGAAAATCGCTCATCGGTTGACCATAAGGCCAGGATGCTCCCCATACTTCTGTTACCGCTCGATTGGCGAGCACTAATCTCGCATCACGCCCGCTAACAAGATACACGCCGCTGGGCAATTCATCAATGACCGTCTGCAGCAGCGCCCTTCGCGCTTCAGTTTCAGCATGAGCCTGGCGTTCTATGAGAAGTCGGTGGGCCTCCGTTACATCATGCCAGACCACCACCGCTCCAGTAGCTGTTTCCTGTAATTCACCAGTCAGTTTTTTGCTCTGCCCGTTAGACCCCGATGTATCAGGCCCTTCCTGCGCTTGTAGTGGCTCGGAACCCGTCGTTGGCTGTCGCAGCGGCGAAGCGCTGAGGAGATACTCCCGTGCCTCTTTTGAATTATCAACCACGGTCACAGGTATACTCTGTTCTACTTCGCCGTTAAGCGCACTAGACGCTGCTGCATGTAGCAGTTCCTCTGTATCCTCAGCATTGCTTTCTAACGCCCTATGCAAGCGGCTTGCAGTTCTATTCTCGCGCAGAACCTTTCCTTGAGCATCTACAAGGGCGACACCATCAACGATACTTTCAAATATAGCATCCAGTTCCCGGGCCTGGGCCTGGGCCGCGCTGTACAGTCGTGCATTCTCCAGCGCAACTGCTGCCTCTGCCGCTACGCCAACAAGCAATATCTCGTCATCTTCTGTGAAGCGATCTGGCTCTGAGTGGCCCAGAAGCAACCCCCCGCGCACGTTTCCGTTGCGGTCAAGCAATGGCGCTCCCAGGAAGCTACGCACGGTTGGATGCCCGCTGGGTACTCCTAAAGATCGCAGCCCCTCCTTTGCCAGGTGTCCACGTGCATACTCAAATGCTGCTTGTCTTGCAAGCTCTCTGGACTCGATGGAAATGGCTCGCAATTTTGCAGCCGGGATATTCTCAGGATGGGGCATGAATGCCAGTGCATCAGCAACACGTACAGGCACACCGTGTCGAAAGATTGGCGCCAGCAGTCCCTCCCCGCCGAGTCCCATTCGTTGGAGCTGTGCCTCTTGCTCTTTGGTGACACCAACCACGGCCGCTAGAAAAAACAGATTGCCCTCAGAAGGCACGAGCGGTTGACCCAACTCATTGATTGGTCGTAAGGTGAATGCTGCGAATCCTGCCCCTGTAAGATCACGCGCTGTTTCTGCTATCAGGTGTAGCAGCCGTTTCTCGTCTAATTCGCTCGCCAGAGCCGTGCCAATACGATTCAAGGCGGTTAAGCGCTCTGCGGCGTGCTCTGCCATAGTCCGGCGCGCGCGTGCAAGTTGCACAATTGCTAACACAAACCCGGTGACAGCAGCCAGCGTTACAAGCTGTGTTACGCCCTCTAGATCCAAAGGTTTCAAGGTGTTTTTCGGTGGAATGAAAAAGAAGTAGAAGCACAAGAGTTCAAGTATGGTTGCGACCGATGCGTAACGCCAGTTCCAGTAGTATGCAAGCAAGGCAACAAGTGGCAGATAGACCAGTCCTGGATTGGGCAGAAGTACCATAGTGCGGTCTAAGACCATAATCAGCAGTGTCGCAAGCGCCATGCCGAAAAGCAGAACCATTGTCCCCGAATATGGCAACTTCTTCCATCTGGCCACGGTAGCTCGTAACTCAGCAACGCGCGACGAGTTCCAGACAGTGCTTAGCTGCCGCGTAATCTTATTTGTGCTTGATACGGATGGCATTACAATTTCTCTCGCAATTGTGACCGGAATGTGATGCTACTCAATTTTCTGTGATAAGAATGTGAATACTTCTATTCTATAATAAAACACAAGCGACATGCATAACAAACAAAAGTATGCAGTGCATTCTTGAAATTGTAGGCAAGAAATGGTGGAACAGAATTTGCCGTTACAGGAGTCATTCGCACCCGAAGTAGTGGCAGCCTTGATAGATCTAGCACAGTTAACGCAACATACTGGCTCTAGTACAAGTGAGAGCCTGGACACAGTTGCTGGCAAAATGCTCGCGCGTTTACTTGTGCTCTGCTCAGCACAGCGTGGCGCTGTACTTTTAGGAGTGGATGAGCGTGTCCCGTCCGAGCTACCTGCATCGCATCATAAAACCTTTCGTGCTTTAACTCTGCATGGTATTGACGAGGAAGAGGCTCGTACTCTTCTTACCACTTTCCCCTCGCTTGATGCCGGTGTACAATCAGGCCCAGATTTGACATGCTGGCTCACCTATAGGCTCTCGATAGGTGAATTTATGGTAGAGAGCGGGAAATATGCCCACGATATTCTCTCTGCCCAGGAGATCGAGTATCTTCCCACGGATGGTTCGTCACCAGTATTGGTCAGTCAGCCCTTGCATGCGCTATTGGTACTTGGTTGGACTGTCGAAAACGATGGCGAATGTGCGATCGCGGTTGAAAGAGGGCATCATTTACTTCCTTACGTTATTGATGCAGTGGGCGCAGTCATTGTCGGAATCTTACTGGTCGAACGGATTCATGAACTGGAGGCTGCCAGAATACGAGATGCTTTGCGCGAGATGGAGCTACTTAAAGCAGAGTTGTTAGGAACGGTGAGCCATGAATTGCGCAGTCCACTCGCCTCAATTAAGGGATATGCCGCGACACTCCTCCGCCATGAGCGTCGCATCTCCCGGGAGGAGCGGCACCAGTTCCTGTTAGCTATTAATGACGCGAGCGATCGCCTCGAAATCGTTATTCAGCGACTACTGGAAGTATCACAATTGGAGACGGGCGAAGTAACAATTGAACGCTCTCCTGTGGATATGGCATACCTTGCTAAAGAGGCTATAGCTGCTAGCGAGGAGCATGTTTCAGAACAACTCCCTGGTCGTTTCGTTTTCAAGCTGTCCCTGGAGCATGCGGACGGTACCCCTGCTACGAGTGTACCGCTCATACTGGCAGATCAGCGTCACTTGAGGGAAGTCATGGACAACTTGCTTGAGAACGCCGTCAAATACTCACCCGCAGGCGGGGTGATCAAGGTAATACTTCACCCTGTGACGCAAATTCAAACTTCACAAGGGGAAACATTGTCGTCAGCCAGCAGCGAGGCAGCTCGTAAGCAGACAATGCCCATTCCTCAGCAGATGTTGGAAATTCTCGTGTGCGATAATGGTATGGGTATACCTGTCGAACACCTTGAACGTATCTTTGACCGTTTTCATCGTGTAGACACACGACTCATTAGAGAAGTGAATGGCCTCGGACTTGGACTGACCATTTGCAAACGTATCGTTGAGATGCACGATGGTCTCATCTGGGCCGAGAATAGTCCGAACGCTATGGGCAGTATTTTCCATGTGCGCTTACCGATTGACGAGATTCCCGACATGTAAAGTTGAAATAATTGTTAAAGAAATCTTATGAAGGATAGGTGAGTAATTATGCCGGCAAAGAATACAACCATACTGGCTGCTGACGACGACCCTCAGCTTCTACGATTGATCACACGCAATCTCCAATTGGAGGGCTATGATGTCCTGGCCGCAAGTGATGGCCAGCAAGCTCTCGAACTCATTGAGAACAATTCCCTCGATCTTGTGCTGCTTGATGTCATGATGCCCAGGATGGACGGCTTTACCGTCTGCTATCGTGTGCGAGAGTTTTCTGCTGTGCCCATCATCATCATTACCGCGCGTGGGCAGGATCAAGACAAAGTTCGTGGCCTCGACCTCGGTGCTGACGACTATCTCACCAAGCCATTCAGTGTAGATGAACTATTGGCTCGCGTGCGTGCCGTGTTACGGCGTGCGCAGTTTACAGCCAGGGAGCATACGCAGGGTCTGCGAGCAACAACCACTACAGGCAATCTGCAAGTTGACTACTCCCAGCATATGGTGATAATGAGCGGTCGCGAGATTGCACTAACCCCGACCGAGTATCGCATCATTGCTTACCTGGCACAGAATGTCGGCCGCGTTGTCACACAAGATCTCTTGCTCGAGCATGTGTGGGGACCGGAATACCTGGGCGAAAGCCACATGCTTCAAGTCAACATCAATCGCCTGCGCCGCAAATTGGAAGTTGACGCTACGCAACCTCGCTATATCCTCACCAAGGTCGGAGTGGGTTATTCCCTGGCTGCATTCCCCGTTAGCACATCCGAGGCCCACTCCTGAGGTGGAGTCAGGTACCAACCCCCAAAATAACGCAATGTGAGTGCCTCGTGAGATTGGGTCCTCTTTCTGTGATTTCCCTGTGATATCATGGAATTATCCTTCTTATAGATAGGCATGATCAAGTAATCTCCTGCACAGAACAGGATGAATATCTTAGAACAACGTGGGAAAGGACAACCATCATGTTTAAACGAATTCTTGTACCACTGGATGGATCAGCACGCGCCGAGCGCGCAATCCCTGTCGCAGCCCGCATCGCGCGCGCCTTAGGCGATTCGGTCATATTGCTGCGGGTAGCGACTGCTCCGGTAGATACTGGAAAGTTCAGCAAGCTGTCAGTGTATGCGGAGGAAAGTGTTAATGCCGATCTCGCCGGGGCGACCAGTTACCTTGAAAACATAGCTAAATCAGATGAACTGGTTGGCATCACAACAGAAGTCAAAGCGCTCTTCGGTGCAGCAGCTCCGACGATCCTCTCCTCCGCTCAATCGTTCCATGCCAGTATTGTCGTTATGTGTAGCCACGGCTATACTGGCTACAAGCGCTGGGTACTGGGCAGTATTGCTGATAAAGTGACACGCCATTCCCCGGTACCCGTACTGGTCCTGCGAGAAGGAGGGCCTGTGCCCTCAACATCAATTCAACAACCTGTACGCGCGCTTGTTCCCGTGGATGGCTCTCCACTTTCCGAAGCCGTACTTGAGCCTGCGGCATATCTGGCAGCAGCGTTAGCGCAGGCTACCTCGCAGCAGGGTGCGCTGCATTTGTTGCGAGTAGTAGACCTTCCAGCTACCGGCGGAAAATTTAAGAGCGATGCTCACATTGACACCAGCCTTAAAGAACAGGTGAAGCACGAAGATGAGGCATACCTGGCTACCCTGGCAAATCGTCTTCCTGAAGGTGATTTAGCGAACCTTGATCTCTCGGTCACCTACTCTGTTGAGTTCGATCCAGACGTAGCTGAAGCCATTGTGAAAAAGGCAGAGCAAGATAAATTTGACTTCATCGCTATCGCAACGCATGGACGAGGCGGCGTGCAGCATTGGGCTATGGGCAGTGTGTCCGAACGTGTGCTCCATGCAACAAAATTGCCGCTCTTAATCATGAGGCCTCACGATAGTCCCAGGATTCCGTAGGGGCGAGGGCGGTTGGGTAGGGAAGGGAGGGCCTTTATGGTCGCCCGCGTGAGATGGGGTCAAGCAAGAAGTGTATTAAGGAAGAAGGAGACAGTTGCAATGGGATGCAATCCTGGAGGAGGACGAACATGTATAAACAAATTCTTGTACCGCTGGATGGATCAGCCCGCGCCGAACGAGCTCTTCCTGTCGCAGCACACATCGCACGCGCAGTCGGTGGAGCACTGGTATTAGTGCAAGTGGTCACCATATCACTTACCTATAGCGCTTACCTGAGTTCATCGTCCTACGCTGCCGGAGTTATCGACACAGAGCTGGACGACACAGAAAGTTACCTCAACACCCTTGCCAATTCAGAACCGCTGGCAGGCATCGAAACAGACATAAAAGCCCTTTTTGGTTCACCGGCGCCGACGATCATTTCCGCTGCTGACTCCTACGATGTCGATTTGATCGTTATGACCAGCCAGGGAAAAACTGGTATACAACGTTGGGCGCTAGGAAGTGTAGCCCAAAAGATAGCGCGGCATAGCCCCATGCCTGTCCTGGTGTTACACGAGAGCGGACCTCTACCTGTTGGCCCACATCGAGATGGCCGCCCGTTGCGTGCGCTCGTGCCCCTGGATGGCTCCGTACTGGCAAGGACTGCGCTAGAACCAGCCGCGCAACTCGTAGCCGCCCTATCGGCTCCTGCGCAGGGTGCATTGCACCTTATGCGAGTTGTGAAACCGCCAACTCCTGAAGAATTGCACCTGGCTGGCGATCAAGAGTCCATTGAACGCCTGAAAAAGAATACGCTGCACAGGGCAAAAACCTATCTGAACTCCATAGCAGGTCAATTGTGCGAAGGCCCTTTAGCAACGCTCAATCTCTCGATTACCTGGTCGGTAGCGGTCGATAACGACGTAGCCCACGCGATCATTCGCATGGCTGAAAATGGTGAAGATGCAAAAGGAGCAGGCATATTCGGTCGCTGTGATCTAATAGCCATGGCAACGCATGGGCGAGGCGGTTTACAACATTGGGTGCTGGGCAGTGTAACCGAACGAGTGCTTGGTGCTACCAAATTCCCAATGCTGATTGTGCGACCCGATGAGGTGGAATTCAAGCATCCGTCGAACGGCGGGGAAACGAGTGAAGCCCTGATACAAACAAAGTTAACCCTGTTCTAGACCATCGACCATATGCCCGTCTCGAAAACGTGACGAAAAGTGTTACGAACTGTGGAGGCCTGGTAGTGTATAATAAACGGGTAGCAGGTATCTGCAAGAGGATGCCTTCATCGCCGTATCTCACAGTGAACACAACTAGAAGGAGCAAGCACCATGACCAAAGAACCCCCAATGGTAATCGAAGACCGCGAAGAGCTCATCTTCATGCTCTCCGAAGCAGCGGCGTTGGAGCATATGATCATGTGCGAATATCTATTCGCGACTTTCAGTCTGAAGCGTGACGTGAGCGAGGGCGTGACGGCGGCTCAGCTCGAAGCGATCAAACGCTGGGAGCGCGTTGTTTCTTTCATTGCTACCCAGGAGATGCAGCATCTCACCCTGGTGAGCAACCTGCTGACCGCCATCGGGTCCAATCCTTTCTTTCGCCATCCCAACTTTCCCCAGGGCGCGAAGTACTATCCGCCAGGGGTCCAACTGGCCCTGCTGCCCTTTGGCGAACATGCCCTGCAGCATTTTCTCTACCTGGAGCGGCCCGAAGGCATGGATCTGGAAGATGCCCCTGAATTTGCAGCACTGGCCATTCCCAAACCCGGTCTCACCCTCGACGATGACCAGATCGTTCCCCAGACCCAGGATTTTGCCACGCAGGGCCATCTCTACCGTGGCATTGAGCAGGGGTTCCGTCACCTGGTAGAGAAGTACGGCCAACAGCGCGTCTTCATCGGCCCTCCCCGCGCACAAGCGACCCAGAAGTACTTCGGCTGGCCCGAACTGATCGCGGTCACCGACCTGGCTTCGGCATGCCAGGCCATCGAGACGATTGTCGAAGAGGGGGAGGGAGCACGCGGTGACTGGCGCAAGGCGCACTTCGGCAAATTCCTGCAAATCATGCAAGAATACCGCGACTTGAAACAGCAGGATCCAGGTTTTGAGCCAGCGCGACCCGTGGTCGCTGCTTACGTACGACCGCCAGGCGATACGAGCGCGGTTCCCCTCATCTCCGATCCAGTCACTGCTGGCGTCTCCGAACTCTTCAACGCCAGCTACGAAGTCTTGCTGCAGATGCTCATGCGCTATTTTATCCATAGCAACGAGACTGAAGACGAATTGCAGACGCTCAGCAGCACGGCAGTGAGTGCGATGTTCATGGTGATCAAGCCACTGGGCCAACTGCTCACCACCCTCCCCATCGGTCCAGACCTGCCTGGCAAGATGGCGGGGCCGACCTTCGAGATCTATCAAACAAGCTACATCCTGCCTCATCATGATGCGGCCTGGATCGTCTTGCACGAGCGACTCCTTGATCTGACAGCCTATTGTGGCAAGCTGAGCGACCAGCAGCCGGCACCACTACAAGCCATCAGGGAAAACTTTCGCAGGTTGGCGGCGGTATTGGAACCACACGTCAAAACGAGTCAACCCGGGAAGACCTGATCGCCAGATCAGCCATCCTGTATGTCGCGTGAGTTCGTGTTATAAACTGAAATTTGGGGGTGAGGTTAGCCTGAAGGGCACTAGGCAGGCATGCCGGCTTGGACCCACCTGCGAAAGAGAGCGACCTGCTCCTCGGGCCACTTCCCGTCGCACGGCATCGTCCCGCTTGAGAGGCGCTCAAGGATGGCCTGAGCATGCGTGCTGACATGCTGGTAGTTCCCGAGGTCGAAGGCCCACCGCATGGATAATCGGTCGCGCATACGAAACAACGGCTTGATGTCTCGTGCAAAACTGGGGGTGCTTTCCTGAGTGGTCATGATCGTGCTCCTTTCCCGACTGTATGAACTGCTGTATGAGAACGAGGCCATCGCCTCGGCTAGGCATCTTGTAACGCAAAACTGATGGCTTGCTCCTCCGTCATCGCCTGCCCTGCCGTCCATCCCACCTCAAATGTCGCTGCATCGAGATGCGCACGCGCCGCAGCGCTCCGTCTATTCATGTCCTCCCGGTAGGAGCTGGTAGCCGGGAGTAGACGAGCGGCAGCCCCAAACAGTCGCCCTGCGCGCTCCGCCTGCCCCTGTGCTGCTGCTCCCTCAGCTAAGCCAACCAGCCCCTTGACGATGCCGAGCTGCTGCATATCCTGCCACAGACTCAAGCCCTCGCGATAGCTTGCCCTCGCCATTTGCTCCTCTCCATACTGATGGTAGATGTCTCCCGTGTTGATGAGGAAGAGCCCGAGCGTTCCCCGATGGTGTGCCTGCTGCATGAGCGACATGCTCTGCTGATGCAGGGAGCGTGCCAGCTCCTGGTCGCCCTGGGTCGAGATCATGCGCTGCAAGGCACTCAACGCCAGCGAGGCATACAGCACGTCCCCTTGCTCCTGGAAGAGCCGCACACTTTCCTCCAACTGTGCGCGCGCCGTCGCGTGATCCAGTGGGGCGGTACCAGTGAGGCAGGGCCTCCTCAGCCAGTCGCAGGAAGTACTGGACATGCCGTTCTTGCACGGCAGCCCCCTCTCGGCTTGCCTGCAGTTGCTCGGCGGCATACTCGCGGATCGTCTCCAACAGCGTGAAGCGCGGCTCTCCACTCGTGCCCTGCTGCGTTTGCACCAGGCTCTTGTCCAGGAGTTGCGCCAGCTGCTCCAGCACCGCTCCCTCCTCGTCACCCTGCTCCGAGGAGGCTCCGGTAGCATCAGGGAGGCAGACCGCCTGCACCGCCTCCAGCGTGAAGCCGCCCACGAAGACGGCCAGGTGTCGGAACAGTTGCTGTTCGCCTGCCTCAAGCAGGTCGTAGCTCCAGGCAATGGTGTTGCGCAGCGTCTGCTGGCGC
>JBKPAZ010000117.1:0-6556 GCA_046726655.1 Chloroflexota bacterium | reverse complement strand
CTGTTCTGCTGTTGCTGTCGCATGTACGCTGGCTATTTTAGTAGCAGTTGCGTTCGCGCTTGCAAGCCGGGCTGCGGCCTGTCCGGCTGTATAGCGTTGATACTCGAGGTAACCAGCCACGGATAGTACAATAAGCACAACTGCGGCTATAGAAGCCGTCCAAATGCGCTGCCTGCGCCGTCGACGCGCCTGGCGCTGCAGGCGTTCCTGTTGACGTTGTCCCGGTCGATATTGTTTCTGTGATGTCTCCTTCTTCTTCCCATTCACCGTTTGCGTCATAGGGATACTCTCTCCTTGTGTATTCATAATAGAGAATTGCAAGCAGAGATTACCATTACTCGGGCTTTCTGACAAGAGGGTAGTGACTACCTGCCCGGCAATTTACTCGCTAGATAACACAGCAACACTTATGTTACAATACTAGCTACCCGTAATCGTACAAATAATGTCCGTCGCTTCATCAGGCAACGGAGGGAGCTAACCATCAGTGATTGATTTTGTAGTCAAACGTCATCCAACGAATATGTTTGAACACATGTAAGAAAGCAGAAGATATGTCAACTCAGGGATATGTGCGCTTTCCAACCATCCACCAGAATCGCATCATTTTCGTTTCTGAGGATGATCTCTGGCTGGTATCGAGTGAGGGTGGACGGGCAGAGCGCTTAACTGCGGGAGTAGGAGAAGTATCGTACCCTCATTTTTCGCCGGATGGCGAACTGCTGGCATTTGTTGGCCGTGAGGAGGGTCCCAGCGAAGTCTACGCGATGCCTTCACTCGGAGGCGTTGCTCAACGTCTTACGTTCCAATCCGCTTCGTGCCGCGTAGCCGGCTGGACTCCTGTTGGCGATGCTATTTTGTATGCCAGCAATGCCGGCCAGGCACATCCTGACCACCATGCCATCTATGCTCTCAGTCCTCAGGGCGGTCAACCAGGCCAGATTCCTGTGGGTAGAGCGAACGCCATCTCCTATGGTCCACATGGTGGGGTAGTAATCGCCCGGCATTATTGGCAAGAACCTACGCGCTGGAAACGCTACCAGGGAGGCACGGCCGGACACCTGTGGTGTGACGCTTCTGGTTCAGGGGTATTTCAACGCTTACTCCAACTCAAGGGGAACATAGCTAATCCTTGCTGGGTGGGCGAGCGTATCTACTTCCTTTCTGATCACGAAGGGGTCGGCAACGTGTATTCCTGCACCCCTCTCGGAGAGGACATCCGTCGCCACACCGACCATCACGACTTTTACGCGCGTAATCTGTCGAGCGATGGGCAACGCCTGGTCTATCATGCGGGCGCTGATCTCTACCTGCTTGACCCTTCAGCCCCAGGAGCGCGCCAACTGGATGTAGTGTTGCCAAGTATACGCACCCAACGCAATCGCAAGTTTGTCTTCGCAGGAAGCTACCTCGATAGCTACGCCTTACACCCCAAGGGGTACGCTGTCGCGTTGGCGACACGCGGCAAGGCTTTTACCATGGGCAACTGGGAGGGACCTGTCCTGCAACATGGCGAGCCTGATGGTGTGCGCTATCGTTTCCTGGAATGGTTGAACGACGGCAAACGTCTTGTGGCGATCAACGATGCAACAGGTCGTGAGAGCCTGGTGGTTTTCAATTCTGAAGATGCCAGTGAACCAAAGACATTTGCCGGTATTGAATTTGGCAGGGCCACCGACCTGGCTGTCTCGCCCACCGATGATGCTGTCGCAATTGCGAACCATCGCAATGAGCTGCTTGTGGTCGATTTGGATAGTGGTTCTTCTCGTACAATCGATCGCAGCGACTACGGACAAATGCGTGGGATGGCATGGTCGCCAGATGGCCGCTGGTTGGCATATGGTTTTCGTTCGACTTCGCAGAAAACCGCGATCAAGTTGTGTAATGTAGAGAGCGGAGAAACCCATTTCGTCACTGAACCTGTACTACAGGACACTTCACCAGCATTTGATCCCGAAGGAAAATACCTGTACTTCCTGGGCTATCGTACCTTTAATCCCGTATACGACAATTTACAACTCGATATGAGCTTCCCTCGCGGAGTGAAACCCTACGCCATTACACTGCAGCGCGACTTGCGTTCTCCTTTCATTCCAGAACCTCATACGCCTGAAGAAAACGAGAAAGAAAAAGCCAGCGCCGAGCAGCAAGAAGAAAAGAATGCCAACGATACAGACCAGGCCAAGGAAGACAACACAAAGGAAGGAGCGCAGAAACCAATACCTATTGTCATCGACCTGGAGGGAATTACAACACGAGCTTTACCGTTCCCTGTTGCCGAGGGCAAATACACCTCGATACGAGGTATCAAAGGGAAAGCGCTCTTCCTGTCATTTCCAATAGAAGGAACGATTCATCAGCCTGGAGAAAATCATGAGCCAAGAGGACGCATTGATAGTTATGATTTTGATGCCCATAAAACTGAGTATTTCACTGATGGGGTGAGTGACTTCGACCTCTCGCGTGATTACAAGACCCTGATCTATCGCTCACGCCAGCGCCTGCGCGCGCTGAAAGCAGGAGACAAGGTGCCTAAAGGAGATAATGGGGATCGGGCGAGCCGCGAAACAGGCTGGCTTGACCTGGGCCGTGTAAAAGTATCGGTGCAGCCCGCTGCTGAATGGAAGCAAATGTTTGCCGAGGCCTGGCGTCTGCAACGCGAGCATTTCTGGACAGAAGACATGTCAGGCATCGATTGGGAGGCTATTTATGCGCAGTATTCACCCCTGGTCGAACGTGTCAGTTCGCGTTCAGAACTCTCCGATCTCTTCTGGGAAATACAGGGGGAACTTGGCACTTCTCACGCCTATGAATTCGGGGGTGAATATCGCCAGCGACCACATTATAAACAAGGATTCCTGGGGGTGGACTGGAGCTACGATGCTGAAAATGACCGTTATCGCATTGGCCGCATCGTCCAGGGCGATCCCTCGGATAGCAAAGCTACCTCGCCACTCACCAGTCCAGGGCTGAATGTGAACGCAGGAGACGCTGTCTTAGCTATCAATGGGCAGCGCGTGGGTCCCAATCGCAGCCCACAAGAATTGTTGGTGAACCAGGCTGACAACGAAGTACAGGTCACTACTGAAGATGCGACCTCTAAGGAGATACGAGTAATCACCGTTAAAGCTCTCTCGGATGAATATCCTGCTCGTTATCGAGAATGGGTCGAGAACAACCGCCGCATCGTGCGTGAAAAATCTCATGGACGGGTAGGGTATGTCCATATTCCAAACATGATGGGAGAAGGTTTTGCGGAATTTCACCGCAGTTACCTCACCGAGTATGATTACCCCGGGCTGCTAATCGATGTGCGTCACAATGGTGGGGGACATATCTCTGGACTCCTACTGGAGAAACTGGCAAGACGACGTATTGGTTATGACTTCCCGCGCTGGGGTCAGCCTGTTCCATATCCTGAGGAGTCGCCTCGTGGTCCAATGGTAGCTTTGACCGATGAATATTCAGGATCGGATGGCGACATTTTTAGCCACAGTTTCAAGTTGATGGGGCTGGGACCATTGATCGGCAAACGCACCTGGGGTGGTGTGATTGGTATCAACCCGCAACATGCCCTTGTTGACGGTACCATGACAACTCAACCTGAGTATGCCTTCTGGTTTAAGGATGTAGGCTGGAACGTTGAGAACTACGGCACTGATCCTGACATCGAAGTTGATATCGCCCCTCAGGATTACGTGAATAATATTGACCCACAACTGGATCGGGCTATTGTTGAGGCTCTACGCATGATCGATGAGGTTCCGGCGCTAGAGTCGAAGCCTGCGGAAAGGCCGAGAAGAGGGAGGTAGATTCGCTTCACGATCATACTCTTCTACCTTGTACCCATGTCTGTGTAATGATCTCTGATGATGTCCCAAACAAGAGCACGTCAAGAAAATCTTCCGCATTCCAACCTGCCAGCGAGGGATGATTCACATCCACCGCGACAAAATCGGCGAGCATACCGGGGGCAATTACGCCAGTCTCCAACCCAAGTGCGGCAGCGCCACGACGTGCTCCATATTCCAACAGTAAAGGGCCAGGGGCTGCCAATTCGTCAGCGACCAATACGCGCCGGCGCTGATAGCGCATACGAGCGGAGTACTCCGCCCAGCGCAGTTCTTCAATCGGATCAAGCCGGGTATTGCTGTCTGAGCCAATCGCCAGGGGAATATGCGCTGTCAGAAGTTCTGCATAGGGAGCGACGCCATCTCCGAGATCTCCCTCAGTAGTGGGACAGACACAGACAGTACAGCCGTGTTGTGCAAGTAATGCAATTTCGATGGCGCTGGCATGGGTGGCATGCACAATTGTTGTCATCGCTCCTAATGCCCCAAAACGCTCGAGTAACTCAATCGGTGTGCAGCCATATGTCGCCAGGCACTGCTCGATCTCTGCTCTTTGCTCATCAGCGTGGACATGTAGGGGAAGTCGATGTGCATGACTATAGTCGGCGATAGCACGAATCCACTCCTCTGGTACTGCTCGCACCGAATGAGGAGCGACACCAATGAGAACACCAGAGACACGCAGTGTCTCAACACGGTTGAGATAAGCGTCGACAGAGACGTCACAGAAGCGCCGCTGCCTTTCCTCTGGCGGCTGATTAAAACCGCTCTGCGCATAGGCCGTCATGAGCAACACAACACGTATTCCTGCATCGCGCCCGGCCTGTATTACTGCTTCGGACATCACGTTGGGATCTGCATAGGGTTGCCCACCCGGTTGATGATGTACATAGTGAAACTCTCCCACGCTAGTGTAACCGGCAGCCAGCATCTCGCGATAAGTCGTCAACGCTCCTTCGTATAAAAGGTCTGGATTCAGTCGCTGAGCCTCGTCATACATGGCACGTCTCCATGTCCAGAACGTATCATGCTGAGAGAGTGGACGATGGGTATGTCCCCGCAGAGCACGCTGAAAGACGTGACTGTGGGTGTTGACGAAACCGGGCAGGAGCGCTACGCCTGGGAGAGATGAGATCTCTGATAAGCCAATTGATTGCATGCCAGCTTCTCTTTGATTTATGGTAACGATTCGTCCATCATCCGAAATTGTGACCATCAAGTTGGCTTGCAAACCCTCAGATGTATACACGTAGTCTGGGGCGAGATGCTGCATAGTAGGTTCTCCTCGCACTTCTATAGTGGGCCTGGATCCCCGATCAAATGGAAGCCTGCCCAAAAGTACGGGTGTACTCGATAGGGGCGGATAGACGTTCGCGCGCGTACCAGAAATGCTCGCTGCGCACCTGCAAGAGCAGCAGCCTTACCATAATCACTTAACAGCGCCTGGTAGAACATTTCCATCAGTTCTGCGCTACTGGCGTCATCAACTTTCCACAGCGTCGGCAGCAGCGAAGCCGCACCTGCATACAGGAAACCACGTCCCAGGCCGATAACCTCATCTACTCCACCGACAATAGCGCGCCCCGTTTCACACGCACTTAACGTTACGAGGGTACACGCGGAAAGATCGAGATTAAAGACTTCGATTGTGCTCAATTGGCGATCGGCGAGCTTGATATGCGAGAAGTTGGGGGCGTCAAGCCGGAAAAGTCCATGGGCAGCGATGTGCACGATGGGGCTGGTGGCTCCTGCCTCTCGCAACAGTGTGGTCGTTGCGTCCTGATCGAGTATGCTTGGAGCGCCCAGTTGTTTTGCAACTGCTTCGGCCTCCTGCGCGGCGTAGGCCAGCCGACCTCCATCGGAAAGGCCCATCACGAGCGATCTTTTCAGTGGTATCCTGTTTGCCTCGGCACGCTGTCCACGTTGGTGACAAATTTCCATAAGCGCGGCGGCTGGCAGATACGACACGTCCAGACGTTCAACAACGAACTGCACACCATCAAAGAGGCAATGGAACGGCAGGTAGTGCAGCATACCGTAGGGGACAATCGTCAAGTGCTCACAGCTTTCCAATGCACCAGTTACAGGTCTCAAGAGTAGATCATAGAGACGTTGCAGCAGGCCAAGACTGTTCTCCTGCAAACCAGCGAAGGCCTGAGCTCTATCCCTCGCTCCACTCGCCTGCGCTGCCAGGTCCAGGTTGACACGCCAGAGTGAGAGCAGACGGTCCAGCCTGGGAACGCCGTCTTCCACCACATGTACATCTATACCATCGCGCGTAATTTGGAAAATGTACAGGTCTTGCTCCGTAAGATAATATTCCAACATCAAAACTGTATGCTCGATCTTGGGCCAAAGCTTGGTGATGATGCTATCCGTCCATTGTGGACGCGACCGGGACACCAGGTCTCCAGCCAGGCGCAACTGCAGTTGCTCCAGCATCTGTTCGATGCTACGCTCACGTTTCTGCATCTCCTGTCGCGCTTGACCAGGAGCCATTGACCGGATACGTAAGATCGCCGTATCGCTCAGGCTAGCCTCGTTCTCTGCTTCGTACACAATATTACTGAACCAGGCTTGCTCCTCTCGCAGCCGGGCAAGATCTTCGAGAATTGCCTCTCCAGCTTGATCACCTGCACGCAACCGGATATCGATGTTATTACGCAGGTAATCACCCAACACTCGCGATTTGGCTTTCTCAACGT
>JBKPAZ010000116.1:0-5503 GCA_046726655.1 Chloroflexota bacterium | reverse complement strand
CGCTTCGGGTCGACCAGCTCCCCGGTAAGCGCCCGTCGGTACCTTGTTGGTGAATACGCCTATAACCTGGCTATCCACCGCTTGTACCTGGTATGGCCCGTTAAGCAAATTGGGTGTACCGGTGGGTACCATCGCTGTTGTCCCGGCCAGAAACGCACCCAGGTCGGCAATCGTACGCACTTTGAGACCCAGCAGCCGCCCATCGTTCTGCAATGCGGCCTCGATGTAGTTAATCTGGCCCCGTCCATGTGTCTGTGCCTGCAGATTCTCACTACGGCTTTCTATCCATTTAACAGGACGCCCGTATCTCATTGCTAGTGCCGCTGCTACAATCTCTTCCCCTACGAATCTCGTCTTCGACCCAAAGCCACCGCCTACCTCGGCGTTATATACCCGGATGTGGTTGCGGTCGAGTCCCAGAAAGTTGGCTAGCGTCTCCCGCACTCCATATATTGCTTGAGAAGACAACCAGGCCGTAAATTGACCGCTCCCCGGGTCATAGTCGAACATACAGGCGCGTGGCTCGAGTGAACTGGGTGCAACGCGTTGATTGACCACCCGCAGGCGGACAACCCGGTCGGCGCTTTTGAACGCGGCCTGGATATCTCCTCCGCTCACCTGAGAACGAAAAGCAACGTTAGAGCCGAACTCATCGTAAAGCACCGGGGCATTCGTGGTAAGCGCCTCTTCTGGATCTGTGACCGCAGGCAGTAGTTCATAATCCACTTCGACAAGTTCGCGAGCATCTAAAGCTGTGTAGAGATTTTCAGCAAGTATGACCGCCAGCGGATCTCCCACGTAGCGCGCTCGATCTATAGCTAGAGCTTTGCGTGCCGGCTTTTTGAGGCCCGGTATCGGTAAAGGTAATGATTCAAGAGATGGCAAGTCGCTCACCAGTTCCGTACTTTCAAAGGCCGCTATGACACCTGGCAACGCTCGCGCATCGTCTATGCGAATACCTTTAACCAGCGCATGGGCATAAGGGCTACGCACAACTGCCATATACAAAGCTGATGGTCTCCCCACAGGCGCCCTCAGGTCATCTACGTAGCGTCCAGATCCGGTAATCAACCTGTAATCTTCTCTTCGCCGTTCCAAATCAGCCGGTATATTCATCTCTATCATGCATATCCCCTTTTAGTAAATTTCGTGTGGATACTCATTATTTGTACAGGGCTCTAGAAATGTCAAGTGAAGCAAGGTTCCAAGGGACGCAGGCCTTTTGGTGGTGCGCCGAGTCCCTTGGAGCCCTGTAAGAAAAGGAGTTTTAGGTAGTTCTCGTGAGTGAACGCGCAACCTTGACGTACTTTAACTAGATTCTTTACAATTGGCAGAGGCGACAACCCATTTGGGAAACCGATCTGAAGGAGTTAATCATGACAGATCGCGTTGGACAGCGGCTTGGCAATTATCGCCTGGTACGCATGATAGGGCAGGGCGGTTTTGCCGAAGTCTACCTTGGTCAACATATCTACCTGGACACCTTTGCTGCCATAAAAGTACTCCATGCTCGATTGGAAAGCGAAGATGTAGAATACTTTCTGGCCGAAGCACGCACTATTGCACGCCTGTTGCATCCTAACATCGTGCGCGTGCTTGAATTTTACGTGGAGGAGATGACCCCGTTTCTGGTCGTAGACTACGCTCCCAATGGCACCCTACGCAAACGTCATGCCAGGGGAGTGCCTCTGCCTCCCTCAACTGTAGTGAGCTATACCAGGCAGGTTGCGGCAGCTTTGCATTACGCTCACGAGCAGAAAGTCATCCACCGCGATGTCAAGCCAGAAAATATGCTGGTGGGTCGGCGCAATGAAATCTTGCTGAGTGATTTTGGCATTGCCGTGGTGGCCCAGAGTTCACGCTATAGTAGTGGCGCACAGGGACAGGGTATACAGGACATGGCAGGTACTATTGCCTACATGGCTCCGGAGCAGATCCAATCCCAGGCCTGCCCCAACAGCGATCAATATGCCCTTGGCGTCGTCGTTTACGAGTGGCTCTGCGGCACCCGTCCTTTTCAAGGATCGTTTGCTGAAATCGCCGTCAAGCATACCCTGGCCCGTCCACCTTCGTTACGTGAGAAAGTACCAGACCTCCCTCCTGCCGTCGAAGAGGTGGTCATGAAGGCCCTCGCCAAGGACCCGCAACAACGTTTTGAAAGCGTCCAGTCCTTTGCCCTCGCCCTTGAGAAAGCTTTCGGCAAAGAGTTAGCGTCTACCTCTGTCTTTGCTGGCGCCCCGACTGCTGAAATTCAACCATCTTCGACTAAAGATACTATTGTGTTGTCGAGCGTCGAATCACCCGAAGAAAGCTTTGCCACCGTGAAGAGCCTGCCACCAGAGCTTTCTCCATCACCCCCTACTACATCCATGCTAAACGCGACTCCTTCATTGCAACCGCCAGAGACGACCTCGCTTCCATCTCATACTCAACGCAGGCGCATTTCCAGGCGCAGCGTTGTGATAGGACTGGCAAGTTTGGCTGCAGTCAGTGTAGTCGGTGGTGGTATTGCCCTGGTGGCGCACATGCAAACGCCACCCACTCCTCCGCAAATGCAGCCAAAGCCCCTCTTTACCTATCCCGGACATTCTGACTGGGTATGGTCAGCAGCCTGGTCGCCTGTGAGCGAACGCATCGCCTCGGCCAGCGCCGACGCTACAGCGCAGGTCTGGGACGCAGCAAATGGTGATCATCCCAACGTGTATCACCGTCATACAGATACCGTCTATGCTGTGGCATGGTCCCCAAATGGGAGTCGCATTGCCTCGGCCAGCTTTGATAAAACCGTCCAGGTGTGGGATTCCACCTTTGGTGATTACTTCTACACGTATCTCGGACATTCTGACTGGGTGTGGACAGTGGCATGGTCGCCCGATGGGAAGCGTATCGCCTCGGCTGGTGGTGACAAAACCGTCCAGGTATGGGATGCAGCAAATGGTCATCCCACGCGCATTTATCGTGGCCATATGGGCTATGTCTATGCCGTAGCGTGGTCGCCCGATGGGAAGCGCATCGCCTCGGCTGGTAACGATGGGACAGTGCAGGTCTGGGACCCTGCTAATGGAAATCTACTCTATACGTTTCGACTGTATGACACAACAATGTGGTCGGTTGCGTGGTCGCCCGATGGAAAGTATATTGCCTCGGGCAACAACAACAATACGATCCAGGTATGGAACGCCACCACTGGAAGCTACCAGTTCATCTTAGGCGGCCACACCGATTTCGTCTACGGCGTAGCCTGGTCGCCCAATGCGAAGTATATTGCCTCGGCCAGCGGCGACAAAACCGTACGCATCTGGGATGCCGCGAATGGGCATCACCTCTCCACCTATACTGGTCATACCGCCAGCGTGCGCTCCGTAACCTGGTCGCCCGATAGCAAGCGCCTTGCCTCCGCTTCCTGGGATAAAACCGTGCAGGTCTGGCAGATGCAATGAATTGGGAAATTCAATTCCAACCCCAAAAAGCACTTGCAGGAGAAGGCCTGAAGCAGATGACAAAAAACCTTGCCTTGCCCCTCCCGCTCTGCTATACTGGTCATCCAGCAACTTCTGTCGTTTGCGGCGGTTGTAATGTGCCGCAGAACAGACGATTGCCACTTAGTTGTAGCTCTGCCTCATCTAAGATGCCAGAGTATCTTTGTGGGAGTGACTAAATGCAGTTACCACCTGAACAGGTTAGCCGCTTTTATCGAGTCTGGTTCGAATTGCTCCACTTTGTGAATGAACAGCGGCAACTAGCTCCGGACTTTCCCGAGGATCCCATAGAGGGGTCAGTATCAACCTCCGATGCCTTAGAACTCCGTAATGCTTTGTGGGCTGATGATGCACTACGCGAAAGCTTCATTGCTACCAATCCCGCCGATCTATCGCCGGATGATCTGGCCCTGGTTGCAAGCTGGCAGTACCGGGTCGACGGAAAATTTTTCATCGTTCGTCATCTCAAAAAATATTCCGTCTTTCTCTCAGAACAACCTGCCGCACATGCCTACGGAGTGCTGGGACTGGTCAGCCCGATTGAGGAAGTTGTGATTTACCCCGTTCCTGTATATACACACGCAGTGTTGCTGCCATTTGAGGGCCAGATCACCTACGATGGTCTGCTGGAGCCGTACGCGATCACCTTTGGCCCCGGATTCCGCAGCGGAGTGAACGAGGCGTACCGCAATGCCCAGGAACGCGAGGGGATTGTCACCACTCTGGAATCAATCGGAGTACCTACCAACCTGCGAGAGGTGCGAAAGGGAATGCTCACACGCAATGCTAAAATCCTGGGCGCTTTCCGCAAGGAACTGGCCAGGAGGGGCTTGAGCCATAACATGGTAGAGAAGCACGCATCGAATATCGACACCTTCGCCCGGGAGTATCTTCTTGAGCAGGACCCTCCGCGTGGGCTGCTCGATATGACTGCTGCGGATGTGGAAAACTACCTCCGTGCATCAGAAAACGAAACGCTAACGACCAGCTTCAAGCGCTATGTCCGTTTCCTCGATGAGACGGCGCGGATGGAGGACTATGAGCAAATTAAGTCCCTGTACGCTTTGCTGAAATAGGGCATGAGACTGACTGATTAGCCCAGCTCCTTTTTATTCATTGCTCGTCACGAGTACCGCTTTTCCCGTGACTTTACGATTCATCAAATCATTCAGCGCTTCCGCTACATGTTCCAGTGGGTAAGTAGCAGAGACATGTGGCTTCAGTTTGCCCTCAGCATACCATGTGATCAATTCGTGGACATTTTCCCGACCGTGTTTAGGGTCTCGTTCCATGAATGAACCCCAGAACACACCGACGATCGAATAAACTTTGAGGAGCGGCAAATTGAGCGGGATGCGCGGAATGTCGCCTGCCGCGAAACCGATTACCAGGAAGCGACCGCCCCAGGCCATACTGCGCAACACCGGTTCAGAATAATCACCCCCTACAGGATCGAAGGCCACATCAACACCTTTTCCACCCGTGAGTTGTTTTATGCGCTCCTTTAGATCCCCGCTTGCATAATTGATCACCTCGTCTGCGCCATGCTGTTTGCACACCTCAAGCTTCTCATCAGACGAAGCTGCGGCAATCACATGCGCCCCCATCACCTTGCCAATTTCCACCGCCGCGAGACCCACACCACCTGCCGCGCCAAGCACCAGCAGCGTCTCTCCCGGCTTGAGTTGCGCCCTGTCCTTTAATGCGTGATGAGATGTCGCATACGTCATAACAAAGGCGGATGCCGTAGTGAAATCCATACTTCGAGGCATCGGGATTAGCCGGGGTGCATCAGCAACAACCTCCTCAGCGAAACCGCCCATGCCAGTGAATGCAATCACCTGGCGGCCAACTTTGAAAGTATCAACTCCCTCACCGAGCTCTTTAACGATGCCGGCAACCTCACTGCCTGGTATAAAAGGAAATGGCGGCTTTGACTGGTATTTGCCCTGGATGATCAGCGTATCCGGGAAGTTCACACCACACGCCTTCACGCTAATAACCACCTGGCCTTTCCCAGGTTT
>JBKPAZ010000115.1:0-23593 GCA_046726655.1 Chloroflexota bacterium | reverse complement strand
TCCCCCATGAGTACCAGTGACAGGTCCTGGCGTCCTCGTTTATATACGAGTTCATGCAGAGCATACAGTGTATATTCAACCCCATCTTGAATAGCCATCACACCTTCATAGGCTAACAGATAGCACCTTCCTCTTTTCAGTTCAGGTTCTGGAGTGACAGGTTTCAAACGCGCCGCATCAGGGCCGTTACGGACTACAAATACCTTACTTGGCGGACAATGACCCAGTTTCATAGCAACCTGTTTCTGAGACACATTTGATGTTATAACCAGGTCGGCGCTTCGATATGACCAGATTGCAAAGAGACTCAAAAGTTTGTACAAAGCTCTCATGCGGCCTTTAAATTTTACCTGGAACATTTCTGGCGCAAGGTCATGCTGATCAAATATGAATTTTTTTCCAAACGGTCTATAGAATAAGCCAATCATAAAAAACAAGTCGGGGGGATTAGCAGCATGGATCACGTCGAATCCATGTCGAAATAGCACTTTTATACTCAGCAAGAACGTCATGAGCAAGGCAATTCCATATTCCACGAGAAAGCCGACAAATTTGCTACCAATTGTGGGTATCGAGTACCGGTAAATATGGATCCCTTCGATGCAGGTATAGGACTCTCGGAACTCAGTAGTTCCCTTGGGAGAGATGATACACACCTGATAGCCATAATCGCGCAGGGCGATAGCTTCAGGCCAGACTCTACTATCAGGAGGTACAGGCATATTTTCTACCAGCATTAGAATTTTTTTGACCTTTGCCATATATACCATCCTTTTCTAAGGCAAACGGAGTTTTTTACCTTTGGCCTCTTGCTTTAGAAGACGAAAAAAGATAGGATCTCTCGAATCTAAACAGATCAAGATCCCAAAACTGGCCATGACAATCAAAAGAGGCATCAGATCTTTATTAGTTTAGATCATAGCTGATGCAGGTATATATTCGGTGAGTAACGGTATGTAAATCCGGGTCAGAAGTGGTGATAAAGGTTATAAAAGTTTAAGGAGAGCTTATTTTACGACTTTATAGTCGACCGGTTTGATATTCTGAACGTCTAAGGGAGAGTTCAACCTATTCTTAACCTCTATGGCTATCGTCTCGGTACCCTTAACTTTTATCATTAAGGGGGAAGCTTTGTAATATCCGACGTGTTACGGTGATTGGTGATGCGAGAATGGTCGTCTATTCACCCGCTAAGGCAGATATTATTCAGATAGGACATAAAACTGGAGTAAGTGAAATGTCGTGTTATGCAAGGCAAAACAATCAAGCTGCTGAAATCGAACTCCTGCCCTCCTCAGAACACATTGAAGCAGCTAGCAGGTGGCAGAATCTGGAACGAAGTATTAGAAATACAGGCTTGACAAATTCCTGGGTTTGGATAAAAACGTGGCTTGATAATTATGGCAATATAGTGCAGCCTACCTTTGCATTTGGTAAACAAGGCAACCAGCCTATCGGAGCTGCTTTAATAACAAAAGCAACGCAGAGAATTAGGGGTATTCCCATTCCTTCTGTACAACTGGGTACAGCCGGTGAGCCGGGAAAAGAGACAACACATGTACAATATAATCGGTTGCTTGTCGCTCCAGAAAGTCTGGATGCCTTTGCGATGGGACTCATCCGTACACTACAGCAACAGTTTCGCTGGTCAGCACTTCGGTTAGATGGGTTTGTTCCTGAACACGCAGATGCATTGATTAGAGCTGGTGCCAACGCCAGTTTACACTTTAGGGTAGACCTGAAAAAGTCTCCGGCGTTTGATTTTCAAAAGGCAGCAGAGGAAGGATATCAGGATATCATCTCAGCATTGGGAAATAACACCCGCTATAATATCCGCCGTAGTTTGCGCTTATTCGATAGGAACTTTGGTCAACGTAGCATAGAGTGGGCAGAAACTCCAGAGCAAGCAAGAGATATTTTGCGAGAATTAATTCATCTTCACCAAAAACGCTGGGAATGTGTTGGAGTGCCTGGCGCTTTTCAAAGTGATCGCGTCAGGCGCTATCATGAGGATCTTATTGATGCGCTCTCGCTTTGGCCTCAGGGCTCTTTAATTGTTGTTCGCGTAAAACAAGGTGAGACGACAATCGGCTGTCTTTTTAACTTTGTCGAAGGTGGACATGTTATGTCTTATAAAAGCGGTCTTCCTCTGTTTGATGATAATAGGCTGAAACCTGGATTAGTCACCCATGCAGTATGCATGGAGGAGTGTAAACGACGTGGCCTCTTAGAAGAAGAGAAGTGTGCACAGTGTGGCTTTCCAGAAGAAGAGTGTAGGAAACGCGGTCTCTTAAAATATGATTTCTTAACGGGGGAAACACTGTATAAAGAACAATTATCAAACACGAAGAGTGACTTAATCTGGACAATAGCTCCACGAGGTCCGCGCATGTGGCTAATTGATAAAGCACGTCCACCATTTCAGCTTACAGGGGAACTTATAAGGAGTGTTAAGACTGGAAAACTCCCTCGCAAAGCGATAGTTTAGGCAAAAGAAATGAGCGTGATGAAGTCCATAAAGACCGGGGAGGTACGGTAGGAGTATTACTCGGTCCTGCGCTTGGAGAGGAAGCAACGGTTGAGTATTGAGCAATCATGTTTTTAATCACTGTGTATACACCTCTGGGTTGGGTACTCGCATTGAACATATCCAATTCATCATTTCCTCCATGATTCATGCTATCAAACTCAGTAGCAAAATCAGCATGTGCTGCGATAAGCCCGTTATATGCATCCGTAAAGTATTGCTTTTCAAATGCAGCATCATCAGCATTAAAGGAGTGACAACAATCATAGTTAAATTCAGTAATACCTACTGGTAACTCATATCCGAGAATACTTTTGACAAGTTGTTTTGCCTGGGTTACTTCCTGACCATATGCTGTGGGATCATGATTATAATCATGGAATGAGACAAAGTCAGGTAAAACCCCTGATTGTTTGGTTGCGGTTAAAAAGGTTTGTATATCACTAACATCATCTACTGGCCCACCAAACTTTGCATGTGGGTTAATCTTTCTCAGTTGCGGAATTAAAGCGTTCCAATATTGGATATACTGTTCAATTCCTGGTTCACCAGCAGCTCCTGGTTCATTCCCAAATTCATAGATAAGGCACCTATTCCCAACATATTTCACGAGATGCTGATAATATTTTGCTGAGTTTGGGTGAGTATCTTGCAAGACGCCTAAACATTGTGCACCAATGGCCTCATCAACTTGTAGTCTTTTATCTGTTTCAGCGTCAGTACCAAGATGGCTGGCATAACCGTAAGGTGAGAAAAACCATGTGCGTATTAGCGGTATATGTGCATCATGGAGGTAACGCCGTGCTACTGTATTTGTTTCTATATTATTACTTGACCAGTTGTTTGTATTGTTTGTGCCAAAAAGATAGGAGGAAACACCGTTTTTCCAAATTTGTTCACCAGGAAGAAGACTATAGGATGGAGAAGGATCAGGTTGCAAAGAAGGAGAAAGAGATTGTGCTTGTTGTTCTGTTGCTTGTTTTTGCAGAGAAACAAAAACAAGCAATGGAATCGCAATAATGAGAAGAAGAAGAAAAATGATTCTGAGACCAAAATACTTGTTAAATGGTTTTGTTTTCAGTCGCATAGCTTGAGAGCTACTCCTTTATAGCATAACTCATCCCCCATTAAGAGGAGATTTGGGAGGAATAAAAAGATTTGCGCCTTCTGCCATATTTGGAGACCCCAACTTCGTTATTGACAAATGTAGAACTCTCAACACCTCCACCGCTTCCGTTATTTGTACCCCCACATAATACCCATGGTGGTCCCCAAAGTCAAGACAGTTTTTCCCTTGACAAAAACACCTACAGGCCGTATAGTCATTCCTTGAGAAAGGCGTCTTCTATGCCTTGTCAAGGCGCGTTGCAGGTTCGGTGGTGCCGCAGGTGACGCAGTTAAAGTAGGAAGGAGCAGGTTATGCGCAGGCAGGTAGGGATAATTGTCGCTGCATGCTTTTTCTATAGTGGGCTGGTGAGACTTGCACGCTGGTGGAGACAACGTTCGGGGCCGCACCTGATTATATTGACCTATCATCTCGCAAGTGGAGGGGATCTGCGTCGCCACCTGCTTTACCTGCGCCATCACTATCGCATGCTGCATCTGGAAGAGGCTCTGGAAGAGCTGTATGCATCACCTGGGGAAAGGAAGCAAGGAAGTGACCGGCGTACACCGCTGGTGCTGACGTTTGACGACGGATACCACGATAACTATACTCATGCCTTTGCGCTCGCGCGTGAGTTGCAAATCCCTATCACTATCTTTCTCATCCCAGGCTATGTCGAGAATGGCGCTCCTTTCTGGTGGCTAGAGGCTAAGAATCTTGTGTATCACGCACAGGTGGACAAGGTAATGATAGAAGGACGCATCTATTACCTTGAAAAAGCAGAGGAGCGAGAATTACTTGTGCAGGCTATCGATGCCCGTCTGCGTCATGCCAGGTCAGTTGCACAACGTGAGGAATTCCTTGCGCATGTTCGCGAGCTGTTGGCTGTCTCTTCGTCTGTTCCAGTAGAGGGAGAGGCAGTCCGTCCTTTAACCTGGGCGGAGGTGCGTGAGATGGATGCGAGCGGATGGGTCTCATTTGGTGGGCACACTATGCATCATCCCATTCTCGCGTACCTGTCGTCCCCAGAAGAGGTGAGGCGAGAAGTAGAGGAGTGCCGAGGTGTATTAGAGCAGCAGTTGGGCCATCCAGTGCGAACATTTGCCTACCCGTTGGGTAGGCCTGAACACATCGGTAAAGTGGCTCTACAGGCCGTACGTGAGGCAGGTTATGACTGGGCGGTAACGACTATAAATGGCATCAATACTCCGCAGAGTAATCCGCAACAGCTTCGGCGCCTTTCGGGCCTTGTCACCCGTCATTGGTTGGTGATGGCAGCTGAGATCTCTGGGGTATGGCATTTCTTCTCTCCTCTATGGAAGTGGAGGGATTCTAACGCCGGTACGAGAGAGATAGTACCTCCACCCGATTAGGATCGAATGTGAGATAAAATTATAGCAAACTCACAATACTTTATATACATCATCTATACCAATTATTCTAAAATATATATACACTCGCTACCTAACCATGGGCGGTGATTATTTGCATAAGTGCCATAGATAATTTTGATGAATTTATATATACTATCGCTAGAAAAAAATCTGGCCATTCCGGGAACAGGCAAATTGTATCGGTAGACAGCCGTTGGCTTTAGTCCAAGGTGACCGAACATCTCCACAAGCTTTGCACCACCAAGTCGATTTATTGTGTATGGGATCGCAAGTAGGCTGTTTCGGAGTCTTGAATAACGATTAACCAGATAGCCTATTGGATGCTGAGAGTCGGAGTTTTGTACAATAATGCTACCGCTAGGTTTCAACAATGAGGCCATCTTGGCAATAACATCCGCCGGAGAGTCAACGTGAGCCAGCACACCTAGACAAAGTATCAGGTCATAAGATTGAAATCCCAATTCTGCTTGCATGAAATCTTCATTTACCATCTTTACATTATCTGAAAACTCCGCAGGAATGTGCGAGCGCGCAATAGATAACATATTACTGGAGATATCCAGCAATGTAAGCTGAGTATGTTGTCGCAACAGAGGTAAAGAAATAGCCCCGTTTCCACATCCTATATCTAGAATAGAACCAGAAAAGTTATCACCTACAAAACCCTTTACAACCTCCGCCCGGATCCGAATATTGTAATCACTCCTTAGAAGATATCGCTCTGGTTGAATGAAGAAAGACTTGACTTGATCGATCCTGTTGTTCATGGGTTCTCAAACCTACCTCCTCTTACTGATCACTTTTTCGTAGACTGCTATCACCTGCTTTGCTACGGCCGAACGGTCCAGATGCGCGATGTCGGTTCTGCCGGTGGTCGGCTCTGCATTTCGCAGTGCCTTCTCAAGTGCTGCAGCTAATGCATCGGGATCACGGGGACACACACTACAACCCCTGGTACGCCCGATAACCTGGCGCACATCACCTACGTTCGTTGAGACAATCGGCACGTTACATGCCATGGCCTCTTTGACAATGTTGGGCGATCCCTCGCTAACTGATGAGAGAATGAGTACATTGCTGGCGTTGATGTACTGCACGAGCTTTGTTTGTGGTAAACCGTAGGCAACTACCAGTTCAGTAGTCACTCCACCGCTATGCTGGCGTTCGATAGCAGCTTGCGCCAGGGGGAAATCTTTCACCGGTTTTTTCGGATCGTTGCCGAAGAGGATATAGTAGCGATCCTGATCCCATCCCAGGGCAGCGCGAGCCTCTGTACGCGGAATTGGGCGAAACAGCTCAAAATCCACACCGTTGGGAATGACAAAGATAGTATCCGTCGATGTGGTTTGTGCGGCCTTTTTCATTCCCTCGGATTTGACAATCACGGCGTCAACCCGGTGACTAAGCCAGCGACTGATAGACGTGATCAGCGCCTCCTTTTTGCTAGGGCGACCCTCGGGTGTCGTCCAACCCAGCAAATCGGTGCCCAGGAAAGAGATAACGGTGGGCGTGGTCCACTGCATGCGTGCAATCAATGCCCATTGACCGTAATGCCCGTGAACAACGTCGAAATGCCCCGTGAGCGTCTTGAGAAAGACTTGTACGGCTGCTACGGCATAGCGGAGCAGCACCGGCCCAGGCTTTGGATGGATAACCTCTACCTCAAGACCTGCCGCAATGAGCGAATCGACCTGGCTTTTGATGAACGTACCCAGGTGAGGGAGCTGTTCTGTCGGATAGATGCCAGTCACCATCAAAACACGAATCGGCTTCCTTCTCTTCTGTTGTTCCACGGTTGCGGTAGACATAGACAAGGCCCCAGCTCTCCTTTGCTCTCTTTACCAGTAGGTACGCATTACCGATTACTTGTTATCTGCAATGGAGAACTGTGCTCAACATAAATGGGTGGCTGGTCCATGTAGATTTGGAACCAGAGTTCAAGGCAGAGTAAGGCCCAGATAGCTGCACTATTGTTCACCCTCTTCGTACTGGCGTGCGCTTTCAGCAGGTTCCGAATAAATTCTGGATTAAAGATGCCGCGTTGTCTGGCACGCGGTGAATCAAGCAGGCCATAGGCGTAGTCGGTAAGGTCCTTCCGTAGCCAGTGATCGATCGGCACCCCGAAACCCTGTTTGCGTCGCATTAAAATCTCAGCAGGCAGCATATCTGCGGCGATCCTCTTCAGCAGGTACTTCAACGCCCCATTACGGGTGCGAATACTTGAGGGCAGCGACGCGACATATTCAGCCAGGTGCTGATCGAGCATGGGAGCTCGTGTCTCCAGCGAGTTGATCATGCTCGCCTTATCGACCTTGACCAGTATATCGTCGGGGAGATAAAGCTGCACATCGGCATACTGCTGCTGTGCCGTTACATTAAGATCTGATACTGCACGAAATTCATTGATGAGTCGTTCATTAGGATTATGATCGCGCACCTGGGCAAAGTATTCGGGAGAATACATTAAGGAACGCGAGCCAGGAGGGAAGATTACTGATGCCTGCACGCAGCGCGTGGCCGAGTCCTTACGTAAAGAGCTGAGGCGTTTCTTGCCGCGCATACCGTCAGGCATAAGCATGCTTCCGTAACCAAGTAAGAATCGCATAAATCCTGGAATGCGACTAATTGTCAATTCACGCTGATACGTGTTATAGCCTCCAAAGATTTCGTCACCTCCATCGCCGGTAAGAACGACGGTGACGTGTTCTCGCGCCAGCTTTGAGACATAGTAGGTCGGCAACATCGATGGATCGGCGAAGGGTTCGTCATAGGCCCAGACCAGTTGTGGCAGCACTGCTACCAGCTCTGGCCGGACGAAAAACTCATGATGATCGGTACCGAAATGCCTGGCCACTTGCCGGGCGTAGGGGAGTTCACTGTAGTCATCCTCCTCAAAGCCGATAGAAAAGGTCTTGACGGGCTGCGACATCATCGAACTCATTAACCCTACAACGACGCTCGAATCGACTCCACCACTGAGGAATGCGCCCAATGGCACTTCGCTCATCAAACGAACTTGTACCGCTTCTTTCAGAAGCTCACGTGTACGCTCGATGGCCGTGGCTTCATCGTCCTGGCAGGTGGGTGTAAAAGGAAGTTCCCAGTAGCGTTTTGTGCTGATCTGCCCATCTTCATAGATCAAGATATGAGCGGCAGGAACCTTTGAGACGCCCTTGAAGAGAGTTTTTGGTGTGGGTACCCAGCCATACGGCAGGTACTCATCGAGGGCGAGGGGATTGACTTCGCGTGGGATATTGGCTTCAAGAATAGATTTGATTTCAGAGCCAAAGATCAATCTCTGCCCATCCCAGTAGTAATTGAGGGGTTTCTTACCAAAACGGTCACGGGCAGCCAGCAGACGCTGACGTTTCCTATCCCAGAGAGCAAAGGTGAACATGCCGCGCAGGTGCTTGACGCAGTCATCGCCGTACTCCTCGTAAGCATGCACGATGGACTCGGTATCGCTATTCGTACGAAAGTGATGGCCACGCGCTTGCAGTTCTTGCTGCAACTCACGGTAGTTATAGATTTCTCCATTGAAGACGACTAGGATGCTCTCATCTTCGTTAAAAATGGGCTGATGACCCCCAGCAAGGTCAATGATCGAGAGACGCCTCATGCCCAGTGCCACTCCATCACCTACCCACGCTCCCTGGTCGTCAGGCCCACGATGACGAATGACCCTGCACATGTTATCTATAAGCTGCTCTGCATTCTCGCGACTGCGCTCTACGTCAATAAATCCGGCTATTCCGCACATAGGGTACTATCCTTTCACACAGCTACGATGATTGTTGCCAGATTGAAGAGGTTACTGTATCCTCTGCATTCGGGCTGGAGTGATCTGCAATGCTTTGATAAAGCTCCACGTATTTATTCATAACTTGTTCGTGTGCATAGCGCTTTTCAATCGTTTCTCGGGCAGCGCGTCCGTACTCCTGAGTTAACAGCTGATCACGCAGGAGGGTAAGGAGCGCCTGTGCCATGCCCTGATAGTCTTCAGGTTCGACAAGCAAACCATTGACTCCGTGCTGAACAATATCCTCGCTGCCGCTGACACGCGTTGACACACAAGGTAGACCGCAGGCCATGGCTTCCAGGACAGCATTCGGCATGCCTTCCCAGCGCGAAGGGAGTACTGCTATACTGCCCCGGTGCAGTTGCGCGGGCACATCGCTCTGCAAACCCGCAAATTCAATGCTGTCTGCAATACAAAGCGCCTCCGCCATACGCTCAAGCTGGCTTTGGAGAGAACCATTTCCCACAATGATCAGCCTTGCTTGTGAGACCTGCTGATGCACCAGGTACCACGCTTGCAGAAGTACATCAACGCCCTTTTCATAGCGCAATCCAGTGACGCAGACGACAACCTGGGCCTGCTCATCGGGGGAAGTATCACTTTGAGCATGGTTGAAACGAGTGATGTCTACTCCGTTGGGAATCAACTCTATACCGGGTAAGTCGAAGCCATGTTCAGTAAGATGATCCCTCATTCGTGAGCTAAGTACGACCACTACAGCACGAATGCTCAGTAGCAAGGAATATGTCAATCGTACAACAGGCTTCCCCAGGCGTTCCAACGCCTCTAATTCGCTACCGACGTTGACTTTCCCGGCAGCTTGCAACCGTCCATCCACGCGCAGCCATGCGGCAGTGGCATCAAGCGGCCCAGCAAGCAAGGATTCCTTATTGTGTGAATGATAGAGCTCACCGGAGCCTGTGGAACGTACTGAAACAAGCATTGGTTTGCTGGTCAACCGGCACACCAATGCGGCCAGCGATGCCAGGAAGGTGAGTTTGTAAACATGCAAGACGTCGTAGCGCTTGCGGTATCTCCACAGGGTCCAGCCCATAACCAGCATGGCCAGCAGGTATGCGAGTTTTTGCAGTGGTCTGGGTAGTTTCCAGCGACCTTCCAGGAGTACGCCAGCCACACGAATAACCGGCACGCCTTCGATCATTTCACGCCGAGGCCAGGCCTTGTGGTGGCGGAATGTTATGATGGTTGCACCATAACCTCTCTCCCTCAAGCTGCGACCGTGCGCAAAGGCCTGTTTTTCGATTCCGCCAACAGCCGGAAGAAAGGTAGCCGTAACGATGAATATACGTGGATTGGTCATCAATTCCCCTTTCTTTCCAATGCAAGGGGTAAAATGTTCTTCTCTTCCGTGAGTAGACGGCGGTAGAGTTCCAGGCACTGCTCGACAACGGTGGCCAGTTGATAATCGCGAACGACGCTTGTCCGCGCCTCCCGGCCCAATCGCTGCGCGAGGTCGGTGTCCTCTATGATGCGGCGCAGGGCCTGGGCCATTTCAGCAGGTTGCTCCGGTTCCACCAGCAGGCCGTTTACTCCATCTGAGATGGCATCCTCGCTACCGCTCACACGTGTTGCCACACAAGGCAGACCACACGCCATAGCTTCCAACAATGCATTGGACATGCCCTCCCAGCGAGAAGGCATTATGAAGCACCAGGATTGCTGGAGGAGGTCGACTACGTCTCTTCGCAGTCCCAGAAATTCCACACTGTCCTGAATGCCCAATCCGGCAACAATGCGCTCCATCTGCGGCTTCAGCTCGCCTTCACCCACCAGGCACAGTCTGGGTTTCAGGTGGGCACGCCATTCAACAGGTTCACGCATCATCCTCCCCCATGCATGCAAAAGCACATCAACTCCCTTTCTATAATCCAACTGTGCCACACAGATGACATCTCGCTCCGGCCTGGCCGGGTCGGGCCGTCGTTCAGGAGCCGGTTGGAACCTCTCCGTATCGACACTACCGGAAATATACACAATCTGATCGGCAGGAAAGCCGTGCGAGGTGAGATAGGAGCGGCTGCGGGTGCTCAGAATCTGGTAGAATGCGCCCGACTTCCGCAGAAGGTGTAACATCAGGTTACCCAATGCCAATTGGGAAAGGTGGCCGATGTCACCCGCACCTGCTACCCAGTCCTTAGTATCGACTGTCATGAAGGAGGTTTCAGTCAAGGTATCGGCCATCAGCCTCGCCCCGTGCTCAAGCTGTTTACGTTCCGTCTCACTTGGCCCCGTGTTTTGAACGCTAAGTATGACCGGTTTATGGAGAAGCTTACCGGCCAGTTCAGCAGTCGGTGACAATTGGAGAGCATGAATCACGTCATATGAGTGACGCAACCGCCAGAGTGTCAGGAGCAAGGTAATGAAGACGGGCAAATGTCCGAGCCTGCCGGTGCGCAGCCGTCCCCCGCGTTTATATATTCCGCCTGCACGTATGATCGGTAGGCCGTCAAGCGTCTCTGAACGTTTCCAGCGCCTATCGTGCCGCACTGTGACAACAATCACATCATGTCCAAGAACCTGAAGCTGACGTGCCTGTTTCTCCGCCCGCGCCTCCGCTCCACCAATGATAGGTGAGAACATAAAGGAAACGAAACAGACCCGAATATGATCTTTCACAAAGTCACTCCTTCCTTACCGAAACATCTCATTTTTTCTCATCCCGAATACCAGATACGAGCAACTCCCTCCTTTCTTGCCTCTGTACTACCGGGAGGCGTGGTAGCGTCTCGTCGTCATCAAAGGCTTCCTTATTGGCCTCGGGAGGAGATTGTTTCGATGCAGACCAACAGAGGGCAAAAGGCAGGGCCATAATTATCCAGAAATAAATACCGATTGCCTGGTTCCAGATCTCATTGTTATCGAGCGACTGTAGTAACACGTTGACAAAGACCGCTAGCGCCACCGCGAACAGTGTGCGCTGTTCGCCAATAGATTTTCGTGCTCCTCTGATCAAGCTGACAGCCAATGTGGCAAAGGTCAAGATGAGCAGGGTCGCTCCGATGATGCCATGGTCATAGAGGGCCTCCAGAATAAAATTGTGCGGTGCAGTAGCGATCACGCCTCCCCCAAAACCTACATTCAGGTTGGTCAACAAAACGTTGGCAGCATTGAAACCGTTGCCCAGCAGTTGTGTTGGGTCAAAACGGTCGAGTAGTGCCTGCCAGATGTAAGTACGTCCATTGAGCGTCGTAATATCCTGGCTGAAGAAACGTGCGAAGAGGGGCAGATTGCCCAATTTCATCACGAGCACTATGAGAGAAGCCAGTGCCAGTATGCCGCTGAGCAGGCCAATCCTCATCTTCCTTGAGGGCAGAAAGAGGATCAGGACGATCATGCTCAGTGGCATACTGATAAAAGCGGTACGTGTGAAGGTCAGCCCGAGTGTCATCAGAAAGACGAGGACCAACACCACGCCACCGGCACGCTTAAGGCCCTGTAGCGTGAAGGTGCGGTAGATTGCAAGTGGGATGATCATGGTGAGAAAGAAAGCCAGTGTTGGCGGCGTCTGGCCAAAGACCGAACCAATGCGGAAGAGCGAGCCTGTGGCATCACCTATTCCATTTTGCTTGGTTATATAACCATAGATACCATACAGCGAAACAAAGGTGGACACGAGCAGGATGGTATCGATAAGCCCTAACAAGCGCCGTCTTGTGGTGAGCAGATTTATAGCCAATACGCTCACCGCTACTAAATCCAGCATGAGCAACCAGCTCGTCAGGAACGCTCCTACGCTTACAGGAGAGATGCCAATGCCGACAAATACCCACAAGAGGAAGATGAGCAGAATGGCCAGCGCCCGCATGCGTCGAAACGTCTGTTTGATCGGCATACAAGTCATCAAGAGCAGGGTGGGAACCGTCAGGCCCGTATCAAAATTGTTGCCCTGGAAGATCTGCAGCGATGAGCCAATGAAGACATCGAGCATCGCCCATGCGATCAACAGCGCATAGCGGTAGCGCAGCAAGGCCAACACAGCGAGCGATCCAAGGGCGACACGCACGGTATAGAGGGTGTTCTGAATGACACCGGCAATCCCAATTGCAAAGACAACTAACACAATCCCGATGCGTATGATGTGTTGTCGCACTCCATAGGGAATGCCGAACGGGAAGAGACGATTTTGCTTGCGGCTAACCAACTTCAGGTAGTGGGAGCCAGAGCCTATCTTCTGTAGTACATTCAGCAGTTGAGATGGAGGTGTAAAGAGGTTGAGCCTCCCGATCTTGCGCTGGAGCATAAAGAACAGAATGAACATGGTACAAAAGTACACTGCCGAGGTAGCCACGGCAATGCCAGTGCTCAGCCAGAAGCGAGCAAAGATATAGTCAAAGATGGCATTGGCGAGCACACTGAACGCGGTGACACCCATGAGCACCCTGGTCTTGCCGAGAGCGCTAAATGCCCTCGCTGTGAGAAAGCCCAACGCCATGGGTACCAGACCAAACACAAAACCCCTCAATGTGCTTGCAGTATGGCTCGTATCGTCGGCGGTAAAGGCCCCACGCTGAAAGAGGATCTGTACTATGGGATGCGCCAGCACAAACATAAGCACAGCTATCACGATGGTAGCTCCGCCTACTGCCCACAAATACAGGCGTAGCGTTTCCTTGAAGGCTTTCATATCATTGATTGAAGCTTGACGTGAGAGATAGGGAAACGCGGCACGTCCAACGGAAATAAAAATGACGCCCACAATCACACTGATGAGCTTGAGCGAATAGTTAAGGGCAGAGATACTGCCAGCAGAGAGAGATGAGGCAAATATCAGATCGACTAAGGGACTCGCCTGGTCGATTAATGCGCCAATAAGCAATGGCCATACTGCTACTAAAATCACCCCTATTGCCGGGTGGCGCAAGTTCATGACAGGCCGGTAGGCGAGCCCCGCTCGTCGCGCACGTACAAGAACCATGCAAAGTTGAAGGCAGGTTCCTACCAGGATGCCTATACAAAGTACGACTACGCCCTCGAATCTGCCTAGCGTCAGTACCAATATGGCCGTGGTGAGCGGCACCAATAATCCAGCATAAGCGGGCCAACCAAACTGGCCTTCCGCGTTAAGAATGGCATCCAGGAAGCCTATCACTACCATCAGCACAAGCACAGGAAAAATAAATGGGGTCAGGCTTATGGCGAGTCCCGCACGGTATGAATCCAACCCCGGGGCCGAAAGGTAAATCAACTGGCGGCGAAAAGTGAGCATGAGTAGGACGAACAGCCCGCAACCTAAAACTAAGAGATTCAGTAATGTACTGAAGAGTACAGAAGCCTGCTCTTTCCCCTGCGTACGCATTCGTGTATAGACAGGAATGACAGAAGCCTCCAGCGCACTACTTATCATTTGGGCCAATAGCAGAGGTAGTGCAGTTGCGACAAAGTATGCGTCCATTGTCGCCCCTGCACCGAAGTGTCCTGTGACGACAATCTGATTGAGCATGCCGAAAACACGGACCAGCAGAGCAGCAGAGGCAAGACTCAGCAAGGCGCGAAAAATGTACTTATTGGCACTTTTAACACGCACTGCCATCATATGTGCAGTGGTAGTGGTTAGAGGCCCAGAAGAACGAGACATTTCCTAATATACCTTTTCAGAGTCGAAAAATCTTTTCATCGTTATAGCCTTGTGTCATGTTACGGCTGTCCACAATGCAGCGGGCTTCGCGTATAATCCAGGGAATATCATAATAGCTGTGATTCGTGACGATGACTACACAGTCTGCAGCTAGCAACAAGCCACTGCTCACAGGCTGTGAGTACAGTGTGCGATCGCGAACTGTCAGGGATGGTATATACTCGTCGTTGTAGAGTACTACTGCCTTGCGAGCCAGCAACTCCTGAATAATGTCGAGCGCTGGAGATTCACGTACGTCGCCAACATTGGGCTTGTAGGCAACGCCCAACACGAGCACTGTCGCGCCATTGAAACTGCGGCGCTGTTCGTTAAGTGCTTCACTGATCTTATCTACAACGTAGTGAGGCATGCTACTGTTGATCTCGGCAGCCAGTTCGATGAAGCGAGCAGTGTAATCAAGCGTCTTGAGTTTCCACGAAAGATAATGCGGGTCGACTGGAATACAATGTCCACCCAGACCTGGACCGGGCAGAAAGCGCATAAATCCGAAAGGCTTGGTCGCCGCCGCATCGATAACTTCCCAAACATCGATGGAAAGTTTTTCACAAATAATGGCGATTTCGTTCACCAGGCCGACGTTGACGGCGCGGAATGTGTTCTCAAGAAGTTTGGCCATCTCTGCGACTCGTGTGGAGGAGACCGGCACGACTTGCTCGATAGCTGCACCATAGTAGGCCTGTGCGAGTTCCGTACAGGCAGGTGTGATGCCGCCAACGATTTTGGGTGTATTGCGTGTTTCGAAATTGGGATTGCCAGGATCGATACGCTCCGGAGAAAAGGCCAGGAAGAAATCAACGCCCACTTTCAGGCCAGTAGACTGTAGTTCCGGCAGCAGAACTTCATCAGTCGTACCTGGGTAGGTCGTGCTCTCCAATACCACAAGCTGACCAGGATGCAGACATGCTCTCACCTGTTGCGTAGCCGAGATAATATAGGAAATATCAGGGTCGCGTGTCTTCCGCAATGGAGTGGGAACACAGATGCTGACTGCATCGATCTCATTCAATACCGCATAATCACTGGTAAAATGGAGGCGTTTTACCTCGATGAGCGCTTGAAGTGTGGCACTGGAAATATCAGGGATATAGCTCTCGCCTCTGCTTGCTCGATCGATTTTCTGCTGATCTACATCAATGCCTGTGACATGGAAACCTGCCTCTGCAAAAGTTATTGCAAGTGGCAAACCGACGTAGCCAAGACCAATGACAGCTACGTGTAAAGTCCTCGCAGTAATCTTTTCCTGCAACGGATGATCCATAGGATAATTCCCTCTTCACTGTAGTAAAGACCCAATACTCAGTACCACCATGACTCATACTCTTCGTCCATGTTTCCTTATGAGATTTGGTACTCGGTCTCTACGGTATTTGCGTGACTACTCATCTTTTTCCAGATTGTGATTGCTGATTGCGAATAGTCACTGTGGCCGTATTGCCCTCCAGGTCATTACCCGAACCATTCGCTTGAGCATGTGTGGATGTCTCAAGATGCATGTTCGTGAGTAAACTTGCTTTTGGTTGGCGAACCTCGCTCATATAATGGCGAATTTCACCATAATCAGGCCAGGGACTCTTGTTAATGACGACTCCCACTATCTTAGTGCGCGTTCTGTTCAATATTTGCCTGGCACGTGAGAGTATCTTGCGAGGTGTTTTAGAAGCATCGATGATCAGTATCGTTGCCTCGATATACGTTGCCAGAATTTGCGTATCGGCCACTGCAAGTACAGGTGGGGTATCGAAAATGACATAATCGTATGGAGCTTTTCTGAAGTATCCGAATAGCTGCTCCGTCAAGGGTGATGAAAGCATATCAGCAGCGTTAGCAGGAACAACACCCCCTGTCAATACTGACAAAGTTGGGACTTCAGTTGGTTGACTATATACCTTGACTTCAAGATGCGCCCAGGCTTCTAGAAGAGCATCGGCGAAACCCGGGCGATTTTCAAGCTGGAAATGTTGATCCAGTGACGGCTGACGTAAATTGGCGTCAACCAGTAATACCCGCTTGCCTGCTACTGCTAAAAAGTAAGCAAGATTCGTTGCAATAGTACTTTTGCCTTCACCCGGCAGTGCGCTTGTCACCATCAGCAACTTGAAGGGGTTACTTGCCCGTATAGCATTGAGACTGGAACAAACCGCCCGGCACCTTTCTGCTAGTGCAGGAGTCTCTTCGATGCTCTTATTACGCTCTTTACTCGAGAGTTGGGGGATTATTGTCAAAGTCTCTAAACCCAACTCCCCCACTTCTTCAGGACTGCCCAGGCGATCATCGATCCACTCAAAAATAACAATTAAAGCTAAAGCGAGACCAAGACCAACCAATGCGCCAAGACCTGCAAATGGTAGTGGTTTGGGGCTAATAGGAGTTGTCGGGAGCTGGGCAGGCAAGATTTGCACGGCAGCGGAGAGCTGCGTGTTTACATATTGTTCAAAGCTCCTGCTAACCTCATTGGCAAGTTGCATGGCCAGTTGTGGATTAGTATTCTGGACATCGAGCTCGATGATCTGCGTGTTGGACTGAGGGTTCACAGTGAGCATTGCACTAAGCTGATTTAACGTCAGACCTGTATGTTGCGCTACGACGGGGTTGAGCACTACTGCATTTTTGAGCAACTGGGCATATGTCGGTAAAGCTTCTAAGCTGGCGGAGGTACAATCATAGGACGAGGTGCTCGTTGGACCACAAGTTAGGACCATGAATGCAGAAGCTTGATAAACCGGGCGTTGAAGCTTACTTATTATGTAGGTTCCACCACCGCATATGACTATTCCAAGCACTATCACCCATGCCCAGCGTTTAGCGAGCATTGTATAGCGACTTAACGGATTTTGCATGTAAAAACCATCCTTAGTAGTCTTGGTGACGATACAGGTTCAGTTCCATCTCTATCTAGATTGCAGTTTGGTATAGTAACCTAAGGTACAATAGCACTGCAAATACGTATCAGGCTTTTCCTCATAGAGGGTACAACCCCTCCCATAAGAATTTGGTTTTTGACAAAGTTGAGATACTGTTGCGAAAGGTATGCACTGGTGTATATTCCTCTCCTCTTCATTGTTCAGAAGGAGAGGAATATACACTAATTTCCGCAGAGCATCACTGATTCTTTACCTCCTTGAACATCACTTCAGCACACTCAGATGGTATTTTCTTTTGAGGAATACACCTTAGTTATTCTCTTGTTTATGAGGTTTTTGTAATTTTTGCTCGATTTCACGTTCCGTTCTATATTATTTAAAGAAGATGTGAGTGCTGGATAACCGGGGACATCACTTGAAATTACGACTTATTGCTGGTGTCATAGGGTTCTTCGTTTTAGTTGCGGGTGTCTTGGGCGCAGTGTTATTTGGCCCGGCTCTGCTTTCTGGAACGAGCAACGTAAGTAACGATGCTTCACAACCGACTACAGTTGTCGGTAACGCAATCGTGCGTGAGAATGCCCAACTGGGAACAATCAGTTGGAGGATCCCTCAGGGAAATGAGGCTTCCATTCAGATTCAGGCATATGCAAGCGCGACGTCAGTATTGCCGGGGCAGAAGTTGTCCTTCTCTGTTAGCACGCAAAATGAGGGTATGCACTATTCAGTCGATATCTACCGACTGGGCTGGTATGGAGGCGATGGGGGTCGGCTTATGGCCTCACAGGGAGATCTGATTGGTCATGTACAGGGATACTACGACCCGGTCAATCATAGATTAGTGAGCTGCAAATCCTGTTACGTCGATACAAAGACTGACCTCGTCGAGGCCAATTGGCGGCCCTCCTATACACTCACTGTGCCAACTGATTGGACTACAGGGGTCTACCTGGCGAAATTCACCGACGCCAATGCCATGCAGACCTATGCGCCCTTTGATGTAAAGGGCAATTTTACCTCCCGCTATGTCACCGTCACGTCGGACACAACCTATCAAGCATACAATACGTGGGGAGGGTACAGCCTCTATGAAGCAGATGGGAGCGCCGGAACATCATCTCTGGAGGAAAATAGTGTAACGAGAGCTGTGAAGGTAACGTTCGATCGGCCCTATGAACGGGGGGCAGGGTCGGGGGATATACTTCTTTTCGAGGCCAACGCTATCCATTGGTTGGAGCGCCAGGGCTACAACCTTTCCTACATCAGCAGTGTCGATTTGCACGAGAACCCCTCGCAGTTGCTGCATCATCAAGCGTATCTCTCGCTTGGCCATGATGAGTACTGGACGAAAGAGATGCGTGATGGCGTAGAGCGTGCACGCGACCAGGGCGTGAGCCTCGTGTTTTTGGGAGCGAACGCAGCCTACTGGCAAATGCGCTTCGAGCCAGATAGTGCGGGAACCGCAGATCGGACGATCGTCTGCTATAAAGTGGAGACGGCAAACAATGATCTAGCGAACGACCCATTCTATGGTAAGGACAATACACGCGTGACTACCAAGTGGCGCGACCCTGTACTTGCTCGTCCAGAAAACGCACTGATCGGCATCATGTACTCTGGCCTGACACATACGCGGCAAGGCTTCCCCTGGGAAGTGAGTTCCCCGGCAAAATCTCTGCTGTTGGGCGGGACCGGCCTGCAAACGGGGCATCAATACGGCTGTGACCTGGTAGGGTACGAGTGGGATCGTATCTTTACGAATGGTGCCACGCCAGCGGGACTCCAGGTGCTCGGCACGTCACCAACGCAGAAGGACGATCACACATATGATGTCAGTAATACTACCTATTATATTGCTCCCTCAGGTGCAATGGTCTTCGCCGTAGGCTCCATCTATTGGACCAGAGCGCTCGACAGCTATCGATATCAGACAGAGACAGACGGCCTATGTGCCGATCAGAGTGCTACAATAGTTGGCATGCAGATGTTGATGGCACATATTATGGATGCCCTGGTGACCCTTCATCACTTGCAGGCGTAAACGCTCGAAGGAGAAACAGGCATGAGGCGAAATTTATTTCATATAAAAATTCGTTCACTTTTTATCGTTTGCGGTGTGCTTTTTACTATCCCTTTAACTTTCTTAGGCATTCGGCTAGAGCATCACTTCCAAAGGTTAGAAGATCAAACTCCAGCATCGTGTTATGATAGTATTGCTCCTGTTTACCAACAGACAAATGTAAGGTCGCTCATCCATATCGCAAATGAACAAGATGCTCTACGAGTAAGAAATGAAATTATTCAGACCATCTGGAAGAACGGGCATCTGCCTACGAGCCTTCCTTCTAAGATTACTAGAAATATCCGCAATCCCATCCCTGAACTTAAAAATGTATCATCGGTTGATGAAATTGACATAAATTTACCAGAATCAGGAACTACTTATCAGTTTAACGCAGTAGTGTATTTTTTCCATCCCACGCACGATGCCAACAAGCTAATGATTTTTCATCAAGGGCATGCGGATACCTTGCAGGAATCTGGAGGCTTTGATACTATGCAATTTTTCCTCAATAGAGGTTACTCCGTTTTAGGATTTTTCATGCCACTGACTGGTCCGAATCGAACCACAAACCCAAGAATTACTGCTAGAGGATCTGATGGACATGATCAAATGGCGGCGCTGGAAACTGACACGTTTAATCCGCTTGAAATTTTTCTTGACCCTTTGCCAATTACTTTGAAGTATATAAAACAATACTATACTTTTAGCTCTATTTCTATGATTGGCGTATCAGGAGGAGGTTGGACAACTACCCTGTATGCCGCAATTGATCCAGGTATTCAATATAGCTATCCGGTGGCTGGATCGCTACCACTGTTTCTTCGTGCAGCTCCCTGTAATGACTCACAAGATTGGGAACAATTTGGTCCTTCACTCTATAAAAAAGTAGATTATACGGATTTATATATTCTCGGCGCTTATGGAAAAGGAAGAGTACAAGTACAAATGCTCAATCACTATGATAGCTGCTGTTTTGAAGGTATTCGATATTTAACATATGAAAATATCGTGAAATCAATAGTAAACAAGTTAGGGAAAGGGGAATTTGATGTCTTTCTTGATAGTTCTTTTCAATATGACCATAAAATTTCGCTTTACGCACTAGAACATGTTTTCCCACCCACCCCCCACACCTCCACTATTTGGAGGAATATAACTTATCCCACAACCCAAAGCAATAATGCTTGACTTGCTCGGCCGTTCTAAGCAGTTACCTTTTATCTACTCTATACTCAACTTGTTACCCAGATCTCCATTGCCATCATCACTGGTTTTACACCGGCATTGATTATGATAATTGCAGGCTGCATCGCTTTGATTATGACTATTGCAGACTCGGAGTGTGGTAATAACCTCTTCCCAAGAGAGACGCTTATCGAGCACGGACCGGGGTCTCAAAGGAGAGAGAAATCACTCATGCGCAAGCGCGTGCTGACGATTATTGCAGCATGTTTCTACTATAGTGGGCTCGTGAAACTAGCTCGTTGGTGGGTACGTCACCGAGGACAGCGCCTGGTTATCCTCAATTACCATCGTGCGACAGGGGGAGATCTTCGCAGCCATCTGCTCTATCTGCGCCGTCACTACCGCATACTCCATCTCGAGGCGGCGCTGGAAGAACTCTACATGCCGTACAAGAATGGGAAGCGAGTGCGTGACCGGCGTACACCGCTGGTGCTGACCTTCGACGATGGATACCAGGATAACTATACATATGGCTATGCGCTTGCACGTGAGCTGCAGATTCCTTTCACTATCTTTCTCATTCCGGGTTATGTAGAAAGCGGTGATTATTTTTGGTGGATAGAGTCAAATCGCCTCGTCTCACACGCACAGGTGCGCAAGGCGACGATTAAAGGACACACCTACCATCTGGATCAACCAGACGAGCGAAATATGTTGACACAAGCAATCCTCGCTCGTTTATGTCAGGCTACCTCGATTGCTGAACGTGAAGGCTTTCTCATGTCTGTTCGTAAGCTATTGGAAGTGCCTGCAATGGTACCCCCTGAAGAGAATTATGCACTCCCTCTCAACTGGGATGAGGTGCAAGAGATGGAAAAGAGCGGATGGGTCTCTTTCGGTGCACACACAATGCAGCATCCCATCCTGGCATATCTCACTGATGTTCAGGACGTACAGGAGGAAGTAGAGCAGTGTCGGACGAAACTGGAGCAGCAAATAGGTCATCCTGTACGCACTTTTGCCTATCCCATTGGGCAGCCTCAGCATATCGGAGACGACGTAATCCGTGTCGTCCAGCAAGCAGGTTATGATTGGGCGCTCACGGCGACTTATGGGATCAATACTCCTCGATGCGATCCATATCTGCTCCGGCGCATCGAAGCGGACGTAAATCAACATCGGCTCGTGCTCGCTGCGGAGGCGGCCGGTTTATGGGGTTTCTTCTCCCGGCTGCACTGGATCCTGGTAATGCGAAAAGGAATTTACAAAACAAAAAATAAGTGAAACTTATTCCTTTCACTATACACGCCTGGTAGGAATGGGAAGCCGACTGTGAGTTCAACGGTACTCGTTCAGATAAGAGGTACGATTTAGTGAGCGACGCTTTAGATAAAGTCAAAGACATAACTTACCGGTTACCCGTGGAGAGTGAGGAATTCCCACGCTGGCATTTACAACCTACAACACATCAGGCAACGTTTGACGCTCTGGTGCTCGATGCCAGGTTGCGACAATCGTTGGCTACCGTGCGTTCGCTTGGCAGTCGAGGTCTGCGAGTTGCAGCAGTAGGAAGCTCTGCCCGATTGCTTTCTTTCTCGTCACGCTGGTGCCAGCAAGCATTTATCTGCCCGGCAAATGAGGGAACAGATGCGTACATTCTCTACCTGGAACAGTTGCTTGACCATATCGGAGCGCGTGTACTCATTACTTCATCGGATGCCACCCTTGCACTGGTACGCCGGTATCGTGACCGAATTGAACCGCGGATCCGTATTGCCCTGGCTAGAGAGCCCGCCCTTGGAATAGCCATTAACAAAGAGCGAACGTTGGAGGTTGCCAAACAATTGGGGTTAACTGTGCCCAGAGGGGTGAACGTGAAGACGGTGAGCGAAGTAACAGAAGCACTGCGCGAGATTGGTTTACCAGCAGTTGTCAAACCCGCGGAGTCTTGGGCATGGAACAAACAACATGGTAAGCGACCGGTGTCTAAGCTGGTGAGCACCCCTGACGAGGCACAACAGATAGTTGAAGAACTGCAGAGATTTGGGGTGACGATGCTCTTCCAACAGCTCATTTCTGGCAGACGTGAGTCCATCAGTCTCTTCTATGCATATGGTCAAATATATGCATGTTATGCTCAACGGCACACGCGTATCGTGGGTGGTGAATCAGCCCTGCGTGAGAGCATTGCTGTCCCGCCGGACATTGGCGTCCAGGCAGAACGTCTCGTGCGCGAAATCGATCTGGAGGGCTGCGCTGAAGTAGAATTTCGGCGCGATGATGCTGGAAATCCCTATTTGATGGAGATCAATCCTCGCCTCTGGGCATCAACGGAACTTGCTGTACGTTCAGGGGTCGATTTCCCCTATCTCCTGTATCAATGGGCAAGCGGGGAGAAGTTCGATAGGGTGATGAGTTATCCTGTGGGGGGTAGACTACGCTATCTGAAAGGGGATATCCTTAATGTAGCGACATCGCTGTCAACCTCGCGGCAGCAGGGAATTCCAGAACGGGAAGTGACCCCGCCAGGCAGGGCAATACTCAACTTCTGCCTTTCTTTCTTCATCCCCATGGGCTATGACTGCCTTGATTGGAAGGACCCTCTTCCAGTGTTGACGACCATGGTTGGTTTCATTCGCGATATACTGCGATGGGTAGGCAAGAGTCTAGGTGGGAAGGTATCTTAACGTCAAATGTATGCCTCTAGAGAGGAAATTTCTATTGGAACCAATCAACGTTTTTGACTACGAACCCCTTGCCAGGGCTCGTATGGAACCGAGCGCCTGGGATTACTATCAGAGTGGCAGTGATGACGAGGTGACACAGCGTGCTAACCGCGCAGCATTCGAGCGTATCCAGTTTCGACCGCGCGTTCTCGTGGATGTTAGCACCTGTGATATGCGTACCACTGCGCTCGACACACCTATAAGTATGCCTATTTTGATAGCGCCAACAGCATTTCAAAGCCTTGCACATCCTACAGGTGAGTGTGCAACTGCAC